>JANXTO010000354.1 GCA_025352365.1 Undibacterium sp.
CATCCCAGCAAGTTTGCAATGATGTTTTCAGCTTGAATAGTCTTTTTAGAGTCTTCTATATTGATTCCACTTTTCAAACGACTCCATTCACCGACAAAAGCAGTTCCTACCGATAGATCATAATAACTATTCCCGCCAGCACCCTGATTGATAATATTTCTGTGCGATCCAAAGTACAGGATATTAGAAATCTGTTTGATTATTTCAACAGATATTTCGGGCACGTTAGTATTTAAGGACGTCCCAATCATTTTTTTCTTTAAAATAAATGATTGGCCTTCATTTAATTTGGAAATTTCAAATTCGCACGTAACGCCTTGTGAAGATATAGAGAATTCTATGGGATTCGTGGTGTCTTGATCCGGGAAAAGCTCTATTAAATCCTCTAAGCCATATCTTTGTCCAACTGAGTGAAGAGCTGGATCTATCGGTTTAGATGTGCTTACGTCATATTCGTTATCGTTACTCCAAGTTCCTGACGGAAAGTTAACCAGCGAAAATTTAAGTTCATAAAAAAACCGTAATAGCGCAGATTTCCCAATGTTGTTCTTTCCTAATAACGCTATTGTTTTTCCGGGCTCAAGAGAAAAACTCAATGGTAATGATTTATGAAAACATCTGTAATTTTTGAGTGAAATATTAATTTTTTCTTGCATCACGAATCCTTTATTTTTGGCTTGTCTACATTTAGCTAATGCGCCTCTTCCCAATTATTTCCCACGCCAACTTCCGCCAATAATGGCACTCGTAGCTCTGCCACATTCGCCATCAATTCGGGCAATTTACGTCTCACCAATTCTAGCTCTGCGTCCGGCACTTCGAGCACCAGTTCATCATGGACTTGCATGATCATTTTGGATTGGAGCTGGTCGGTTTCTAGCCAGTTTTGTACGGCGATCATTGCTAGCTTGATCAGGTCGGCAGCGGTGCCTTGCATTGGTGCGTTGATCGCTGCGCGTTCTGCGCCCTGGCGGCGGGGGCCGTTGGGGCTGTTGATCTCTGCTAGCCAGAGGCGGCGACCGAAGACGGTTTCTACATAGCCTTGGGCTTTGGCCTGAGTGCGGGTGTCGGCCATGTATTGGGCGACGCCGGGGTAGCGTTGGAAGTATTTGTCGATGTAGCTTTGGGCGGCACTGCGCTCTATGCCTAAGTTGCCTGCTAAGCCAAATGCGCTCATGCCGTAGATCAGGCCGAAGTTGATGACCTTGGCGTAGCGACGTTGTTCGCTGGTGACTTCTGTTAGGGTAACGCCGAAAATTTCTGATGCGGTGGCGCGGTGTACATCTTCGCCAGCGGCAAAGGCATGTAGCAAACTGGCGTCGCCGGAGATGTGCGCCATGATGCGGAGTTCGATTTGCGAATAATCGGCAGATACGATGTGGCTGCCTGGCGGTGCGACGAAGGCCTCGCGGATGCGGCGGCCTTCCGCGGTACGCACTGGGATATTTTGCAGGTTCGGGTCGTTGGATGCGAGGCGACCTGTGACGGCGACCGCTTGTGCGTAGTTGGTGTGGACGCGACCGGTGCTTGCGTTGACCATCTTTGGCAGCTTGTCGGTATACGTGGATTTGAGTTTGGCGAGGCCGCGATATTCAAGCAAGACTTTGGGCAGCGGATAATTTTCTGCCAGTTTTTGCAAGACTTCTTCATCGGTCGATGGCGCGCCTGAAGGCGTTTTTTTGACTATGGGCAGACCTAGTTTGACGAAGAAAATTTCACCTAATTGTTTGGGGGAATTCAGGTTGAAGGGTTGCTCTGCCAGCTCGTAGGCTTTGTGTTCTAGCTCAAGCAAGCGCAGACCGATCTCATGCGACTGGGTATTGAGTTTGTCGGGATCAATGCGGACGCCATTACGCTCGATTTTTTGCAACGCGATAGAGGTCGGTAATTCGATCTCACGATAGATATAGGTGAGCTTAGCATCGGGTGCGATCTGCGGCCACATTGCCAGATGTAATTGCAAGGTGATATCGGCATCTTCTGCTGCATATTGTGTCGCACGTTCCAGATCAACTTGATCGAAACAAATTTGCGACGCACCTTTGCCGCAGACTTCTTCAAAGCTGATGGTTTTTCTGCCTAAATGGCGCAAGGCCAAGCCGTCCATGTCATGTGATTTGTGTGATTCAAATACATAGGATTGCAGCAGTGTATCGTGCTGTATTCCTAACAAATGAACACCATGATTAGCGAAGATATGGCTGTCGTATTTGAGGTTTTGGCCGACCTTGGGTTTGCTGGCATCTTCTAACCATGGCTTTAGTTTGGCCAGTACAAAATCACGGCTAAGTTGCTCTGGCACGCCGGGGTAGTTGTGGGCTAATGGTATGTAAGCGGCTAACCCCGGTTCGCAACATAAAGAGATGCCAACCATTTGCGCGGTCATCGGCTCTAGCGATGTGGTTTCGGTATCGACAGAGGTGAGGGCGGCTTGATTGATTTTTGCCAGCCATTGATCTAACGCAGCTTCGGTCAGAATCATGTCGTACTGTGTGACTGCGGGCGCTGCCGGAATTTCAGCAGGATTGTTAGATGACGTAGCAGATGGGGCGGCAGAAGACGTGGTACTGGCGTCATCACCAAACAAGCCGCCTTGTGCGTTGCCACTATTGCCCGACTGAGATGCTGCTTTGAGCGGCGTTGCGCCAGCAGTCGGATCGCCCGACAGTTCGCGCAACCAGCTTTTAAAACCATAACGTGTGAAGAAGGCGAGCATGGCTTCTTTGCTCTCTTCTTTGGCGACTAGCGATTCGTCGATGGAAATATGCTGTGCCGACAAGTCGCAATCTGTTTTGACGGTGATCAAAACCCGGCCTTGCGGCAACCAGTCTAATGCCTGACGTAGGTTGTCGCCAACGACGCCTTTAATCTTATCGGCATTGGCGATGACGCCGTCTAGGCTGTCGTATTCTGCTAGCCATTTGACGGCGGTTTTTGGGCCGCATTTGGCGACACCTGGTACGTTATCGACGGTATCGCCAATCAAGGTGAGGTAATCAATGATGCGGTTTGGCGGTACGCCAAATTTGGCGACGACTCCAGCTTCATCGAGCTTCTCATTACTCATGGTGTTGATCAACGTGACATTGGCGTTGACCAGTTGCGCCAGATCTTTATCGCCGGTCGAGACGATGGTGTTCATGCCGCGTGATGTTGCTTCTACCGCGAGGGTGCCAATCACGTCGTCTGCTTCAACGCCTTCGACCATTAGTATCGGCCAGCCCATGGCAGTGACGGCTTCATGAATGGGGACAATTTGCAGGCGCAGGTCGTCGGGCATCGGTGCGCGTTGTGCTTTGTATTCTGGATAGAGGTCGTCGCGAAAGGTTTTACCTTTAGCATCAAACACGCAGGCGATGTAGGCGGCCGGATAATCGTAGCGTAATCGGCGTAACATATTGATCATGCCGTAGATCGCGCCTGTTGGTTCGCCTTGCGCATTGCGCAGGTCCGGCATGGCATGGAAAGCGCGGTATAGGTAGCTGGACCCATCGACTAATAACAAGGTTTTTTGCATAAGGATAATGGTAATGAGTGACAGCGGAAAAAGGATATTGAAGTTGCGCCAAATGGTCAACGGCGAAAAAGCCACGGCGCTCAAAGCGCGCGAATCTTGGCATATGTTCACGATTATGGCAGAGTTTATTGAGTCTACCGAACGTCTCTCGGGCGTTGGGCCCGCCGTGACGATTTTTGGTTCTGCCAGAACGCCGGTTGAGCATACTGATTATTTGATGTGCGTCGATCTGGCGCGGCGTTTGTCGGATGCCGGTTTTGCGGTGATTTCTGGCGGTGGCCCGGGGATTATGGAGGCGGCTAATAAAGGTGCCTTTGAGGGGGCATCGTCATCGGTGGGCTTAAACATTGAGCTACCGCATGAGCAGAAAAATAACCCCTGGCAAAATATCTCGCTGACCTTCCGGCATTTTTTTGCACGCAAAGTCGCCTTTGTAAAATACGCCGATGCTTATGTGGTTTTCCCCGGCGGTTTTGGTACCTTGGATGAATTGACCGAGGTACTGACATTGATCCAGACCGGCAAGACTCGGCATATTCCGGTGATTTTGGTCGGCAGCAGTTTTTGGCGTGGTTTGCTGGATTGGATTAAAACCCAGCTAGTCGGCAATGGCACCATAGACGCAAGCGATTTAAATCTGGTGCAGTTGATTGATGAGCCAGCCAATATTGTGGACGCGATTTTTGCGTTTTATGAGGCAAGAGATATCGAACCTTCGGACGAAGAGCGGCAGAAGATGCTGTATTTGTAGGGCTTGGTGTTAGATCGATAACAGCATTAAATAGGGTAGATACTGCGTGCGTTGCGGGTTGCATTGCTGGCTAATGTGTTGATTCGATAAAATATATACTCCATATTAGTATATTTAATTGTCCATAGATTTCTTGGTCTATAAGGCATATTTATAAAAATAATGGGGGAGTATATTTATTTCGGCCTGTTATTGGCAGCCTGGAACCGACTAGTAAGTGATCAGACTTGATTAGTGAGCCGAACTAAGCAGCCATTGCAGACAGTTGTTTAAATGCGGATTCGTATCGATCGTGGTTGCGCATATTGCTATCGTCGTTCTGAAACATTTCAGCGTCATTAGCCTGGGTATAAGCCTTGCGTCGACCTCTTGGTATTTTTGTCGTTTAAATCCTTGCCAGATAATCTGGATATAACTGTGAGTAGTTGCAGCCCTTTGCTACAATGGCAGCACGATTCCACAAGCCTGAAGTGACTATCATGAAAAAATTTTCCAAGCCATCTACGCTCGTTTTGTTTTGCTTAAGTGCAGTAATTTTGCCTTTTAGTGCAATGGCACAGACTAAGCCAGTCTCGTCAGCCCCGCCTTCCGCTGCATCAGTTGCGTCTACCGCAGTACCTTTAGAGCGAATTGAAGAAGCGCCAGATAGCGGAGTCAAACTGATTAAACCGGGACCAAAGGCAAGCACGCCAAGCAAGATCGTAGAAAAGCGTGCGGTGGGCGGTAAAGTGACAGAGGCTGAAGTGACTGCTGCTGGTAGTAAGTACACCATCAAAGCCAATCCAGAAATTGGCAACGCACCCCGAGGCACAGTACAAGGCGATGCAAACCGTGGCGCGCAGTGGAAGGTAATGGAGTTTGGGGGCAAAAAAGAAGCAAAAGAAGTGGAAGAGATTCCTACTTTGCCTCCAGCACCGAAAGTCTCTTCACCAGCGTCTTCTGCGGCGACAAGCTCATCGATAAATTTAGCCACAAAAAAATAATTCATAACAGCCTTACTCTCTTTTCTTGATATGGCAGTATTTACATCGGTAAGTCTGGACGATCTTCGTCCTTGGATGACGCAGTTCCCATTGGGGAACGCGTTATCAATTAAAGGTATCGCCTCAGGTATTGAAAACAGCAATTTTTTTATCAATACCGACGCAGGTGAATTTGTTCTGACGATTTTTGAAAATCTGAGTTTTGAACAACTGCCGTTTTACCTCAAGTTAATGCGCCATCTGGCAGATCGTGGTGTTTTAGTACCTGCACCAATTGCAAACGATCAAGGAGAATTGGTCTCTTCCTTGCACAGCAAGCCAGCAGCAATTATCAGCAAATTAGAAGGCAGCTCGCAAATGGCACCCGCCGCATCCCATTGCGCAGAAGTAGGTGCAATGCTGGCACGTATGCACCTCGCGGCCAAAGATTTTGAAATACGCCAGCCTAATTTGCGCGGTCTTGAATGGTGGAATCAGACTACCCCCGCGGTATTGCCGTTTTTATCTGAGACTAACCAGCATCTGCTGTGCGCAGAGATGCATTATCAGGAGACATTTGCCACTACTGCGATTTATAAAGCATTGCCGGGCGGACCAGTGCATGCAGACCTGTTTCGTAATAATGTGATGTTTGACGGCGAGCGACTGACAGGTTTTTTTGATTTTTATTTTGCCGGTTGCGACACATGGTTATTTGATGTCGCTGTGACGGTCAACGACTGGTGTATTGATGTCGTGACTGGTGAGCTGGATTTGCCTAGAGTCCATGCTCTGCTGACTGCCTACCATGCGGTGCGAGCATTTACTGCAGATGAGCAAATTGCCTGGCAGCCAATGCTACGCGCTGCGGCGCTGCGATTTTGGTTATCCCGTTCTTATGATTTTTATTTGCCGCGTGATGCTGAAATGCTGACGCCGCATGACCCCGGTCATTTTGAGCGTATTCTTCGTCTGCGCGAAGCCAACAACGCTCCTCCTTTACCGATCCCTGTATCCCTAGCCTCCACGTAACACAAACAATGAATCAGCCTAATGTAGAGTTATCCCCCAATTCCAATCCCGCGCCAATGATGGGATGGGTTTGGGTCAAAGCTGGATTTCAGCTTTTCCGTAAACAGCCTGTAGAAATGTTGACGCTGTTTTTTGCGTATATGTTTTTGACGATGGCAATTGGCCTGATTCCGTTCGTCGGGCAGTTTTTGCCGATGATACTGGTGCCGGTTTTTTCCATGAGTTTCTTACAAGCTTGTCGCAATATCGAAAACGGACAAAGAGTTCATCCTAATCTTTTACTGCTGGGTTTTCGTTCCCCTGCATTTTCTCGGTTGCTGACGCTGGGTTCTCTTTATCTGCTTGCCGCGATGCTGGCAATCGGCGCATCGACTTTGGTTGACGATGGGGCATTCTGGAATTATCTGACGACCCAAAAACCGATAGACCCCAAAGACACTCAAAGTTTGCCGGATCCCGGTATGTTTTGGGGCATGCTGTGTTCCGCAGTGGTGTATATCCCCGCATTAATGGCATTTTGGTTCGCTGCGCCGCTGATCGTCTGGCAAGAAATGGGCTTGGGCAAGTCCGTTTTTTATAGTTTTTTTGCGGTACGTGGCGCTGGTAAAGCGTTCGTGATTTATGGATTGTCCTGGTTATTAATAGGGGTGATGTTGCCAACCGTATTGAGTTTAATCATCGTCCTTATCGTAGGGAAACCAATTTTAGGCGTGATTATTATGTTGCCGGTATCGCTGATGTTGACAGTCGTGATGTACTGCTCGTTTTATCCGACATATATTTCGATTTTTGGCAGGCCGCAAGACAAACCAAGCACCGCCGTCGATCAGATCACAGACACTACCGCAAACACTGCGCCAAAGGAGCCGGCAGAGGTGGATTCTGCCGATCCTGATCATACTAAGCCCGGCGGAAATTAAAGCCTGGCAATTAAAACATCCAGTTTAAGCCACAAGCTGCGCATGCTCTGAGGCTAAGTCCAAGTCCTCAATGATTTCATAGGTGTGTGTCATCGCAGCAGTTTTCTCTAGCATGATCGAGGCAGAGCAATATTTTTCATGCGAGAGTTTAATCGCGCGCTCCACCAAATTAGGCTTCAAGTTACGACCGCGAACGATAAAGTGGAAATTGATCTTGGTGAAAACCTTAGGCTCGGTTTCTGCCCGCTCTGCTTGTAATTTGACTTCGCAGCCACGTATATCTTGTTTGCTTTTACGCAATATCAACACCACATCGTAAGCGGAGCAGCCGCCAGTCCCTAGCAACACCATTTCCATCGGGCGCGGTGCCAGATTGCGACCGCCGCCATCGGGCGCGCCATCCATCATAACGGCATGGCCAGAGCCGGTTTCTGCTAAAAACGACATACCCGATAAGCCAGTCCAACGTACCGTTGCTTCCATGTGCTACCTCCAAAATATAGGTTTTACGCAAAACTACTCCGGCTGCGTTGTAGCGACTAGTCATACTTGCGTACTGCCTCAGTCACTAAGCTTTGCGGGAACAATTTTGCCTAAACCCTAAAATAATATAACCAGGTCGCCATTGTAACGCAGCGCTAAGTTTGGGATTTCTCCGCAAAAATAGTAAAAAATGCTGCGCATAATCATCACCCCAGTCCGATAATCAGAAATAAGTGCTTCTGCTATAAAAAACTTGTAAAAAAATGAGTTTAAAAGGCACTATTTTTAAAAAATTTACATAGATTATCTTGCACTGCACAATTTATTGTTCTATTATTGACTGATCGGTTATTTAAGTATTGCTTTTAAGTAACCACGCAATTGTCTCCTCTGCCTCCTTAGGTGGATTCAACCCGAAGCCAAGTCTTCGGGTTTTTTTTGTTCATTTTTTGCGCATGTTTAATCAAGATATGGCCGACCTATTTGCTCATTTTTTAAACAGTGCTTGCACTAAGTCCTTGAAAATACTATAATTTCCGACTCTCTGTTAGCCCAAGAGAGAAGTTACAAGGGAGAGTCTGTCAATTAATTGTAGGCAGAACCACCAAAGTACCAAGAACACAGGGCGTTTTTAACTCTTACTAGGATTCATCATGAAAACCTTTTCCGCAAAAGCACACGAAGTGCAGCGCGACTGGTTCGTGATTGACGCGACGGACAAAATACTCGGACGTGTTGCCAGCGAAGTGGCACTCCGTTTGCGCGGCAAACACAAACCTGAATTTACTCCCCACGTTGACACGGGCGATATCATCGTATATTCCTCGACAGAAATTTTGTTCGTATTTTAGCAGTAGAACCGACAAAAAATTGTAAATAAGACTCTGACATAAATTAGACTCTTAATACAGTTCCAAATGAAAAAAGCCGCCAGGTAGATAACCTGACGGCTTTTTGAAACAGAGTCC
>JANXTO010000015.1 GCA_025352365.1 Undibacterium sp.
ATTGAATGATCGATGCCCCTTAATTTTTTTCGTCTGGGTTTATCGAGAAACTGCATATAAATCCACGTGTACAACTCCCTGCAAAAACATCTAATTAATTAGATCAGAAAGATGAAGTCGACATCTACTTAATATTGATTATCCACATATACTCCCCTCTATTAATAATAAATATCAACAATAGACCAAATAATATATGGACAATACAAATATACACACTACCAGTATATATATTGTTAACATAGAGAATAACGCTGAGACAAAGTAAAACCCAGTGTAAAAATATAAGGACATCAAACTATTTCTGTGTTTTTTTGTCTTCAACATGAGACATCTTCGCTCACTTCCTCTTCATTTTTTACTCTAAATAAATTCTGCTGACTTAAGGCTTTCTTAAAGCTATAATATAGTCCCCTACCCTATATTTAGAGATCAGACATGGGTCATACTGTCCGCAATAAACAGAAGCTTCTTAACCGTGTACGCCGTATCCGTGGACAAATCGATGCGATTGAGCGTACTTTGCTTGAAGAAAGTAGCTGTATCACCGTACTGCAGCAGCTCACGAGTTGCAGAGGCGCGATGAACGGCTTGCTTGCCGTTGTACTGGAAGATCACATCCGCACTCATCTGGTCGATGCTGAGCCACATGATGGAGAAGAGAGTGACGGCAAAGAACAGTTGGTAGAAATCATTCACAGCTATTTTAAGTAGACTGAAGCTTAGAGATTATTAAAAATTAGTTGAAATAATTATTAAAGGTAACGCTATGAGCAGTTTGTACGAAACACCCTTTTCGCTTGGTCATGACCATGTTTTTTTAGGTGAAAGTCACGACAAAAATGGTCGTAAAACCTGGGCAGTGATTGTGCTTTGTAGCGCCATGATGATTGCAGAGATCATCGGTGGTAGCCTATTTGGTTCTTTGGCGCTGGTGGCCGATGGCATGCATATGTCCACTCATGCAGGTGCGATGTTAATTGCGGCGCTTGCTTATACCTACGCCCGCAAACATGCGAACAATCCACGCTTTGTCTTTGGTACCGGCAAGTTAGGTGATCTGGCAGGTTTTACCAGCGCGATTATCTTAGCGATGATTGCGTTATTGATTGGATATGAGGCGATTGCTCGTCTGTTGTCGCCAGTGCCAATTCATTTTGATGAAGCAATTCCCATCGCAGTCGTAGGCTTATTAGTGAATATTGTCAGTGCATGGTTGTTAAGTGGCGATCACCACGGGCACTCTCATGGCCATAATCATGACCACAAACACTATGAAAAACACGAAGACAGTCACGATCATGCAGAAGAAGTTCAACAGATTAAGACCTCCGCTGGTGTTATTGCGCTCTCAATTTTTGAAGATGGAGTCCCACCGGTATTTCGTATCGCCTTGAACGATTTAAAAGTCACATTATTAGCGCAAGATGTAACAGTGACGACGATCCGCTCTGATGGCACACGTCAAGTTTTTGGGTTTACCAAAAAATCTGATTATCTTGAATCTACGATGGCGATTCCCGAGCCGCACGAATTTAAAATACTTCTCGCACTACCTGATAGTGAACACAGTGCTATGTTTGAAGAGCATGCGCATGGTGATGAACATGGACATGCGGAACATGACGATCATGGTGTCGATACGCGCGACCATAATATGCGAGCCGCTTACGTCCACGTGATTGCGGACGCTGCCGTATCTGTACTGGCTATCATCGGCTTAGTTTTAGCAAAAATATATGGCTGGTTATGGATGGATCCACTGGCAGGCATCATCGGTGCTCTTGTCATCGCCAACTGGTCTTATGGCCTGATCCGCGATACTGGCGCGATTTTGATGGATGTTAGCCCAAGTGATGCGCTGGCAAATAAAGTGCGCATCGCGGTAGAAAATGCTGGTGATAAATTAGTCGATCTACATGTATGGCGTCTTGGCCCCGGGCACTTTGGTGCAGTAGTATCAGTCGTCACTAAAGTCGCGCAGCGTAATCCGGCTTTTTATCATACCGAATTAAAGCAAGTAAAAGGACTGTCACACATTACGGTTGAAGTCCATCCAGAAGCGCTTATTGGTCCAATAGCAATTTGAAAACCGACCATAGAAAATATACCCAGTGAGTGCCAAATCACCTTGTATTGAGGTCTGTAAGTTTGATGGTAAAACAGGATATTGCATCGCGTGCCTGAGGACACGCGAAGAATGTAAAGATTGGAAAAAAATGAAAGACAATCGACGCCATCAGATATTGCAAGATCGTCTAAAACGCGAAGTTAAATTACAAAAATAAGATAGATCCAATATCTTAAAAAAATTAACCAATGATTTAAATCAATCTTAATTAGTCTGGATTGATCTCAATGTATGTCATTAATATCCTTGATGATCTGATAGCACTCACAAGACACCGATGCTAAGCCCGCCTCATCAAGGATTTTTATTTGTCCTCTGCTATAACCAATTAAATTTCGTCGTTGCAGCGCACTAGCCGCTTTGGTGACACCGACCCGTCTTACACCGAGTGAATGAGCAATAAACTCATGGGTTAAATGAAATTCTAGCGACTGTAAATGATCTCTAGTCGTCAACAGAGATCGTGCCAGCCGAGCTTCCAACATATGAAATGTGCTACAGACGGCAATTTGGGTTGTCTGTGCTAAAAACCGGTTAACGTAGTTAAATAAAATCAATTGCAACTGAGGATTTTTTTTACACTCCACAATCAGATTTTCAGAAGAAATTTTGATCGCTCTGCCAGCTTTCTGGACAATCGCTCTGGCTTGCACTCTGAATGCCACTACTCTATTTTCAGCGTTAAGTGCGTTGTCGTGAGTTGCGGGTGCAATCAGATTCGGTGACATCCCAACGACACCTTCATTACCCACCAACCCGACCTCAAGACTGGTTCGCATATTTAATATGCCGAGAAGAGAAATGAGACAATCCTCTGGAAAATAAATGTCCTCAATCTGCTGCCCAGGCTCAAATAATACCTGGCCATATTCCAGATGAACGACATCGCAATGCTTACCCAAGTGCTCTAGTTCGCCGCTGGATAAACCAGCGAGCAGACGATTAGCCAGAGGAGTGTAAAACTTCATCAAGTATTCCTCATTAGTATTCGACAATTTACGGTCGGAGTATGTTTTAGAGAATACCTAAGCCATCTGACACCGTATGTACGATAACGAACAGAACCAAGAATCTATCTGGACAGGTCAAATAATTAGAAATTTTAATCAGTTACCCTGCCAGTCGTTAGCGTAGGTATTAATTTAGTCATTGACTGAGGTATTAGCTTAGCTGCCAGCAGCGTGGCAGTGGTCGTGATGTTTTGCGCTATTGCAGCGTTACGGCTATAGATATCATTGAGCTAATCCATTCGCAAGCAAACTGGCAAAAGCATCAGCAGGGAGTGGGCGCCCAAAAAAATATCCTTGTCCCTCTTCACATTGTTTCTCTTGCAGAAAATCTAATTGCGTCTGTTGCTCTACACCTTCTGCAATGACTTTTTGTTTCAGACTGCTACCCATCGCAATCACTGCACTAGCGATTACACCGCTATCTGTAGCAGAGCCAATATCTTTTACAAATGATTGATCAATTTTGAGTACATCAATTGGAAATTGATTTAGGTAACTCAAGCTAGAATAACCCGTACCAAAATCGTCCACTGCCAACTGTACCCCCATTGCTTTAAGTTCTTGCAATATCGCCGTGCTGGACTCTGCATCGCGCATCAACACGCTTTCGGTAATTTCTAGTTGCAGGCAATCTGCCGCTAATCCTGTTTGCTTTAACACTGCGGCAACGCCATCAACAAAATCATGTCGACGAAATTCTACTGCCGATATATTGACCGCAATTGACTCCAGCTGTAAGTCTTGGTCTTGCCAACGTTTGATTTGCGTGCAAGCCTCGTGCAGTACCCAACGACCAATCGGCACAATCAAACCACATTCTTCCGCAATCGCCACAAAACGTCCTGGTGGCACCATACCCCATTTGGGATGATCCCATCGCAACAAGGCCTCTGCGCCGGTGATGGCTCCCGTGGCTAGATTGATTTTTACCTGATAGTGCAAAACAAACTCTTGTCGTTCAAGCGCACGCCGTAAATTGGTCTCAATTAACTGCCGCTCTACTGCTTTTACATTCATTTCATTTTTAAAAAATTGGAAGTTATTTCGACCTTTTTTCTTGGCTTGATACATGGCAGTATCAGCATTTTTAATTAAGGTTTCAGCATCTTGTCCATCCGTTGGATAAACGCTGATTCCTATGCTGGTAGTGATATACAACTCATTTTCCGGATTACTTGTCAGCGCATGTGATTCGGCCAAAGCGAGCAAAATTTTATCGGCAGTCAGTGTTGCAAATTCTGCGCCTTGCTCCTCCGCTACCAAGATCACAAATTCATCGCCACCCTGCCGACTCACTGTGTCTGACGCACGGACACAAGAGGTCAGGCGTGTAGCAACGGACTGTAATAATTTATCGCCAATAGCGTGACCTAAAGAATCATTGATATGTTTAAAATTATCTAAATCAAGAAACAAAATAGCCAGATGCGTACCATGACGCTTAGCCAGACTAATAGATTGTTCAATACGATCATTCAGCAATACGCGGTTAGGCAGATTCGTCAGAAAATCATATTGAGCCAGATGTGCCATTTTGATCGCCATGGTTCGCTCGGCGGTGATGTCGTGAAATACGATCACTGCGCCAGCAATTTTTCCGGTGGAGTCATGAATAGGTGAGGTCGAATCTACGATCGCTACTTCAGTTTTATCACGTCGGATCAGAACGGTATCTGGCGCTAACGATATGGCAGTATCTTGATGCAATACCAAATCAACCGGATTTTGTACTGACTCTCGTGTTTGTCCATTGATGATGGGCATAACTGTGCTAATCGGATGTCCGCGCGCCTCGTCCCTGGACCACTTAGTCATTCGTTCCGCTGCCATGTTCAGATATTCCACATTACCTGACAGATCGGTACCAATGACCGCATCACTAATCGAATTAAGGGTTATCTCGGCCAAAGCTTTCTCCAGATGATTGGCTTCTTCGACCGCTTTGCGATGGATAATATTGCGTAAAGATTGAGGTACTAAATAGCTACCAAAATGACCTTTCGTCAGATAACCCTGTGCTCCTTTTTGTACGGCTTCAATCGAGACTGCTTCAGCCTCTTCTGCTGACAATGTGAGGATAGGAATATGCGGTACAGCCGAATACAGCCGGTCAAAAGTCGTAATTCCCTGGCTATCAGATAAATTTAAATCTACCAAAATAGCGTCTGTTTTATTAAGCGTTAAATAGTGCAATGCCGTACAAAGCTGAGTCTGTAATTCCATCTTAAACGGACCATCTTTAGCACGATCAAGTATGTCACTCAATGTGACAGCATCTGCGGGAATGCTAGTGATAATCAAAATACGATTAACCATGCGATTTGCTCCCGACAGTATAAGTGCGGGTAAGCGATAACCAGCCAGCACCGCTACAAAGCTGTTTGCTGGCAGAGGCAATTTGGATGATCAGATCACAGATGTTATGTAAAAATTTCTGCGATCCCTTGACAAACAACCCCATGGATTTAGTCTTTTGATTTTTTTGTGTCAGAAATAGAGGCCACATATAGATTCCTAGAATTGTTTTTCAATCGTCTGGTAAAACTACTTATTAATCAATCTATCGTCTGTGCGTCGTCACACATAGTCAAAAAAACGTTTATAAAAATCAAGCATTTGTCTCAATCGCGACGGCGATTTTATTTATTCAACACTTGGCTCCATGTGTTCTCTACCGCACATAGATTTTTTATATCTTCGTGATACGCTAAAAAAGAGCAATTCAATGTGATTTTTCTACTGAGGTCTTTAGTCTAATCCCACACTTTGAAACCAAATTTGAAGCAAAGCTCCACAACTCATTAATGCTAATTTCTCAAAGTCCGATGCAAAACCATCTTCTAGCAGCCTTACCTGCTGCTGAGTTTGATCGCCTGTCTGATCAGCTGGAGCTGGTATCGCTGCATCAATGCGAGGCTCTGTATGAATCTGGCGTGCGTTGGCAACATGTATATTTCCCGATTACCTGTATTGTCTCGCTGCTATATGTTTTAGAGAGCGGCGAGTCTGCGGAGATCGCTGTTGTAGGTAACGAAGGGATCGTTGGTATATCTATTTTTATGGGTGGCGACACTACCCCCAACCGTGCCCTGGTACAAAGTGCGGGCTATACTTGTCGCCTGCGTGGGAATTTGCTTAAAGAAGAATTTGATCGTGCCGGCCCGGTGTTGCGGTTGCTACTACGCCACACGCAAGCATTGATCATACAAATGACACAGACTGCGGTGTGTAATCGCCACCATTCCATCGAACAGCAATTGTGTCGTTGGTTGTTGCTCAGTATTGATCGTCTGCCTACCGACTCATTAAAAAATGACGCAGGAATTAATCGCTAATATGCTGGGCGTCCGGCGTGAAGGTGTGACGGAAGCTGCCGGTAAATTACAGCGTATGGGCTTAATCAAATACAGCCGTGGACATATCGAAGTCGTTGACCGCACCAAATTAGAGAAGACTGTTTGTGCGTGCTACGCAGTGGTCAAGCTAGAGTTTGATCGTTTGTTAACGGATATTCCCAAAGGCGATCCGTTTCAAGTATTGGGTCTATCGGACCGGCGCAAACAAGTTAAACGAACGGATAAGGCAGAGACAAAAAAAACTGTTAGTGCCGGAGTTAATACTGACATTGGTACTGATAGTGATATTAAGAGCTAACTCGACCTCGCCAGCAACTTTAAATATCCAGCAATTTGAACGCGCATACTGTTTTAATTAATATACTCCCCTATTTTTCATCTAAATATTCCGTATTTCCCAATGATTATATGGACAATTGAAATATACTAGTTAAGAGTATATTATTTTAATGACTATCTCTAAATTTAATATTGATCGTCAAAACATCAATATTCAAAAGATACAAGACGTCATTCCGGCATGGTATTAGCCGGAATCCAGCGACGTTTATTGCATCACAGATTTGACTTGAAAGCGACCATGCCTATGGTCAGAATAAGGACGAGAGATTCCGGCTAACGCTATACCGGAATGACGTAAAAATGTAATGAGCCGTTAACTACAAAACATCAACATTCATCCGCTTCACACCATTTTTTCTGGCCGCACCCATTCGTCAAACTCTTCCGCGGACACAAAACCAAGCGCTAATGCCGCCTCCCTTAAAGAGCTGCCGTTAGCATGGGCATGCTTGGCGATTTCTGCCGAGCGGTCGTAGCCTATGTGAGGATTTAGCGCCGTTACCAGCATCAAGGAGTTGCCCAGTAGTTCGGCGATGCGTGTGCGGTCTGGTTCCATGCCGCGTGCGCAATACAGATCAAGACTCATCATGGCATCGGTCAGCATGCGTACGCTTTGTAAAAAGTTGTGCGCTATCATGGGTTTAAATACATTCAACTCAAAATTACCCGATGCGCCACCGATGCTTAAGGCGACATCATTGCCCATTACCTGACAGCAGACCATCGTCACGGCTTCGCATTGGGTAGGATTGACTTTGCCCGGCATGATAGAACTACCTGGCTCATTTTCCGGGAGATGTAATTCTCCCAGACCACTACGTGGGCCAGATGCTAACCATCGGATGTCGTTGGCGATTTTCATCAAGGCTACGGCCAGAGTTTTAAGTCCACCGTGGGCGCTGACCATAGCATCATGCGATGCAAGTGCAGCGAAGCGGTTGCTGGCACAACGGAATCCCTGCCCGGTTTCGGCCCCCAATTCTGTCGCAACACGATCGCCAAATTCTGGATGGGTATTCAAACCAGTGCCCACCGCGGTACCGCCAACCGCTAAATCAACCAGCGAACTTAAACTGTTGGTAATCACTTGATCGGCGTGATCTAACTGCGCCACCCAGCCCGATATTTCTTGCCCTAAAGTCAGCGGCGTTGCGTCTTGCAAATGGGTGCGACCGATTTTGACGATATCGGCAAATGCCACCGCCTTGTTATGTAAAGTCGTGCGCAAATTACCCAGCACAGGTAGTAAATCATGAACAATGCTCAGGCTCGCTGCTACATGCATGGCTGTCGGAAAAATATCATTCGATGATTGTCCAAGGTTGACATGATCGTTAGGGTGCACCAAACGCGCAGTACCGCGACTGCCGCCTAATATCTCAGAAGCGCGATTGGCCAGCACTTCATTCATATTCATATTGGTTTGGGTACCCGATCCGGTCTGCCATACCGATAAGGGAAAAGCCTCAGGATGCATGCCTGCCAGTACCTCGTCTGCAGCCCGGATAATCGCCGACGCCAAGCTGGCATCTAGCAAACCCAGATCATCATTGACCACCGCGCAGCTACGCTTAACACGCGCCAAAGCCATCAATAAGGCCGTTGGCATACGCTCGGTAGAAATCGCAAAGTGACGAAGCGAGCGCTGTGTCTGCGCGCCCC
This sequence comes from Undibacterium sp., assembly GCA_025352365.1. Lineage (GTDB taxonomy): Bacteria > Pseudomonadota > Gammaproteobacteria > Burkholderiales > Burkholderiaceae_D > Undibacterium. The sequence goes on from JANXTO010000015.1 coordinate 8,502, forward strand.
ACAACGCATCCGCAGGAACCTCAATATCGCCGAATGAATCGTGTTCTATTCTTATTTCTTCGTTCATGGTCTTGTCCTTTTTTTATCTGTTCTTAATCGGCTTGCCTCTGGTATCCAAGATCTAGTATAGGCAATTACATCAATATTTCTATCGGCATTCAATCAGCAGTGATGTGGATAGTTTTAAAGATGCTAGTTTTATGACGTCGGCTTGAGCATATCCGCTCTTACACTAGTAACACTCTTTTACGACTTTTTATTGGCATTTTTTTGCGTCAACTTCCATGATGCAACTATGTGTCAATGATCAGCTAATGCATCAGCCAATACATCAGCTAACACCTGTCTGAAAAAAAGCAAATTGCCTTAGCTAATCCAGTAACTATAATAATTATTCGTCCTCACACCTTTTATCTGGAGTCTTCTATGTACTTTGCGAGCTGGTCAACTAAATTAGTACGACAGTTGCTAACGACCAGTTTAAGCCTGGCCTTCAGTATTCCTGCCGCTGCGGCTACGGCTAGCTCAGTGACGACCGATATGCTGCCCACCAAGAGCGACGTCGGTGTCATCCCCAATACCGAGGATGCCGCATTACATGTGCTTAACCGGCTAGGCTACGGACCCAAACCAGGCGACATCAATAAAGTCCTGCAAACGGGAGTAAAAAATTATATTCAAACCCAGCTGCATCCAGAAACGATTCCCCTGCCTGACACACTAGTCAGACGACTAGACTCCTTAAGCACACAAGAAAGCACTACCGGTCAAATGCTGGGTGACTATTTGATGGCACGCAAAGAGGTGAAAGAAGCGAAGACCGACAAAGATGGCAAGGACAATGCGAATAATAAAGATGAGCAGCAAAAAGGTCGTGAAATCCTCGTCCGTATGGCAGAAAATACTGCAGAATCCCGATTGGCACGCGCTATAGAAAGCCCGCGGCAATTAGAAGAAGTGATGGTCGATTTTTGGTTTAATCATTTCAATGTTTTTTCTGGCAAGGGTTTAGATCGCGCGCTCATCCTCAGCTATGAGCGCGATGCAATTCGCCCCAACGTATTTGGTAATTTTCGCACTTTATTAGGTGCAACTGCTAAGCATCCGGCGATGTTATTTTATTTAGACAACTGGATGTCAACCTCGGCTGACTACCAGCCTCGCCGTGGCCGAGGTGGCAAATTCGGCCAGCTTAGTCCGACTAAAAATAAACCCACAGGTTTGAATGAAAACTATGCCCGCGAGTTAATGGAGCTACATACTTTGGGCGTGGACGGTGGGTATAGCCAAAAAGATGTAACAGAGTTGGCGCGTATGCTCACTGGATGGACTTTTAATCAACGTGATTTAGTCCGCAGCGGCGTCCAGTTCACCTTTAATGCTGATGCCCATGACAACGGCCACAAAGTATGGATGGGGAAAGACATCAATCCACGCGGTCAGCAAGAAGGTGAATTCGCGCTCGACATCCTGTCGATGCACCCGAACACCGCGCATCACATCGCGTTTGAACTGGCACAATATTTTGTCAGCGACAATCCGCCAGAGGCCTTAGTCAACAGAATGGCACAACGCTATTTAGATACCAGAGGAGAAATTCGCCCGGTACTGGAAGTGTTATTTTATAGCCCAGAATTTTTCGATAAAACTGCCATCAGTAATAAGTTTAAAACACCTTACCAGTTTGTCTTATCCTCCGCCCGTGCCAGCGCATTGCCGATCAATAATATCCGTCCTTTGTTAGGTGTTTTATCGCAATTGGGGATGCCTTTATATGGCAGCGTCACACCCGATGGCTATAAAAATACCGAGGCAGCCTGGCTCAATCCCGATGCCATCACCCGCAGAATTAATTTTGCGACAGCCTTAGCATCCGGGCGTTTGCCGCTGGATAAAAAGCTGGATGAGACTAGCCAGACGATGGGTAAAAAGCAATTAGAGAAACAAGCCGACGGCAATCAGAAAAATCGCTCTAACCTGCAAGCATTGGATGCAAACGCTTTATTTGCGACGTTGGGGAGTTCAATCTCGGCACCGACGCATGAGCTGATTAATGGCAATAAAGAGCAATTACGCGGTGCCTTGGTGTTGGGTAGCCCTGATTTTATGCATCATTAAGCTTGTACCCAACAGGAATAATCAGGCGGCATTCCTGAGAAGTTCATAGGCAACAACACGTCGAGAGATATCAGCTGTCGCTGATGACAAAGCACGATGTTTGTCTAAAAATTATGGGGCGGCAATAAATATACTCCTACTATGTATATTTTTATCGCCCATACAATCAATGGACAATTAGGTATTTTTAGTAAAAATAATGGGGAGTATATTTTTTTATCTAGGTATTCATCCCTATATTCGTTTCTATATTTGTCTCTTACGAGCTGTTTAATCTGTACCGAATCTATATCCATGCACCGCGGAACCGTTTGCGAAAAACCTGAAGGAAATTCCATGTTACGTCGACACTTTTTAAAAACACTGGCGCTATCGTCAGGCATTATGTTGCCGCTGTCACGTAGCGCTTTTGCGCGACAATCGTCGGACGGTGATGTCGCCCAGAAAAAGCTGATTGTGATTATGTTGCGCGGTGCAGTGGATGGTTTAAACGTGGTGGCGCCAGTGGGTGATGCCAACTACCGCCGCTTACGCCCGAGTATAGGATTGGCTAAACCGGGAACGGAATTTGGCGCGATCAATCTGGACGGTTATTTTGGACTGAATCCAGCCTTGGCAGATTTGACGGATTTATGGAATGAGAAAAAACTCGCCTTCGTCCATTCCAGCGGATCGCCGGACACGACGCGTTCGCACTTTGATGCGCAAGACTATTTAGAGACTGGCACACCTGGTAGAAAAAGCACACAAGATGGCTGGATGAATCGCCTGTTATCGACTTTGCCGGGTGACAAATACCCTACCCGCTCACTTGCTATTGGTCCGGTAATGCCGCGGATTTTAAGCGGTAATGCTGTCGTCACGAATATCGCCAACGGTGCCGCAGGCAGCAAAGCGACCTTGCTGGACAATCCAGCTATCGGCAACGCGTTTGATAAAATGTACCAAGGTAAAGCAGCTTATTCGCAGCAATATCAGGACGCCAAATCCGCGCATAAAGACATCATGACGGCGTCGATGGATCACATGGATAAAGTAGAAATGGCGGCCAGCAATGGCGCCCCGCTACCGAATGGATTCCCCGGTGACGCCTCGCGCCTCGGTACATTAATGAAGAATGATCCAAAAATCCAGATGGCATTTTTTGCCTTAGGTGGCTGGGATACGCATGTTAATCAAGGTTCTGATAAAGGCAAACTGGCAAACTTGCTAAGTCCTTTAGGGAAAGGATTAGCCACACTATCCAAACAACTTGGACCTTTATTTGACGACACCACGATCGTCGTGATGTCAGAATTTGGCCGCACCGCGCATGAAAACGGTACCGGCGGCACAGATCACGGGCATGGCAATGTGATGTGGGTATTGGGTGGCAAAGTCGCTGGAGGCAAAGTCCACGGACGCTGGAGCGGGCTGGATGAAAACAGTTTATATGAAGGCCGCGATCTGGCGATTACAACGGACTTCCGTAGCGTCTTGTCGCAAGTTGCAGAACGCCATCTGCAACTCAGCGACAAACAACTCGCTACGGTCTTCCCCTTAATGCCACGTGCTGATGCGGGTTTGGCATTGTTTGCCTCCTAAGGTATAGCCTAAGTTAAAACGCAAACCAAGCTGGCACACTTATTTTTTGCTGACGACCAATACCGTAAACGTATTATTCATCACCGTTGGCAGATAAATCGTATTGGACGAATGGTCCATCGCCATGGTTCTGGCACCTTTGTTGGTCGGTACGTTGGCTACTACGGAATAGTGATTTGCGTCATCTTGATGGATGACCGTTAGTGTTCCGGTTCCGCCGCCATTGGATGTAAATATGGTCGCTGTTTCTGCATCAAAGATCGCGGCGTCCGGGTGTTCTCCAATCGCTACATCGGCTACGCGCTTACCTGTCTTGGCATCGGTCACTGCCATGATTTTATTTTGGCAGGTCGAGAATAAACGTGCATTCGCGGCATCTATCGCCATGCCAGTCGGCTCTTCACAACCGCTTAACGGCCATTTGGAGACTAGCGTATTAGACGCCACATCAATCACATTAATGCCCGCGTTATCTTCAATATTAAGATAAATTTTTCCTGCGCCATCACTTACTGCAAACTCTGGCTTACCCGTGACTTTGATGCTGGCAATCTCTGTCAGTTTGATTGCATCAATCACGCTGACGTCTTTACTCTTTCCGTTAAAGGTAAATAATTTATGTGACGCAGGTTCGTAAAAAATAGCGTCTGGATTGATGCCCGATAACTTAATTTCTACTTTTGTCTGCATGGTGTCCAGATCAAACACGGTGACGCTATTGCTCGCACCGTTACTGGTGAATCCCAGCTTCAGGTCTTGCGCAAATGCGATGCCGTGGACACCTTTAGTATTGGCAATATTAGCGACTTGCTGCCCAGAGGGAAGATCAAGTACCTGCACATGATCACCACGACTAAGGTACAGCCGATGTCGCACGCTATCGATATCGGCATAGTCCCATTTAGTTAGAGCACCCAAAGAAAACTGCTGTTGCAGAGCGTAGCCAGGCAATCCAGCTGGTGCAGCACTTGCAGAATTAAGTATAAGTGCGGCAGCAGAACTTAAAAGAGTTGCAGCGACTAAGGAAGTTTTAGTGGTCATGATTTTAAGAGGAGAGTTTGAGGTGAAAGAAGGAAACGCAAAAACTTATAAACAAATCGCCAGCAAAGATAACAGATTTTTAATGTCTACATGACTAACGCAAAATTGCCCCGGCAAGGTCTAACGACGACGACAGTATTTAGTACCTAAGTTACCAAGACCCAGCGCTGCAACGTAACTGGGACTGTTTTGCGTCAGTCCTTCTGGAGCATCGCTGACATCAAAGAAACAATTGCTTACTTCCGAAACAATTTGAATGTAATACAGTTTAGGCTCAATAACGTTGAGTAATCAGTGAGGCAAAATTCACTTATTTTCAAATCAAGATGATTGCACAATGATTGAAATAGCCGAGTTGATAATTGAATTAAGAAATAAGGAGCAAGGACAAAAATGAATAACAAACTGAATAAAATTTTATTCGCGCTGGCCGTAGTTTCATTGGCTGGTTGTGCCACCACGGTCAGAGAACGTGTCGTCGTCAGAGAGCAACCACCACAAGTCATCGTAAGGCAAATACCAGCGCCGATTACCGAAGTCATTGATGTGCAGCCAGGTCCCGGTTATGCATGGGTGCAAGGACATTGGGCCTGGCATGGCAATGCATGGGTATGGCAACGTGGTCATTGGTACCAAGGTGCGGTTCGTCCTATGCCAGCTTTGATTGTCGAACAAATGTATGCAGCACCTAGCCCTCGTCATTATTGGGTACCAGGTCATTGGCACTGGCGCGGAAATGACTGGGCTTGGGAAAAAGGTCGTTGGGTAGAGTGATTTGATGAAGGGTTGAGCTGGCGTCGGCTCAAACTCAATTCAAACTCAAGTGACATTTAGGTACCATAGCGAATTACTGTAGATAATCTGTTTTTCGCTATGGCATCTCAGGGGCTCAATAAAACCAGTTAGCAAGTTCGCACGATAATGTTGGTCACATGCTTGTAATGAATACCCCGTAGAGTTCGCCATTCTTAATTATTGATGTTGAGGATGTGATGACTTTTAAATTTGCAACGAATTTAACTCTGAATGTAACGCCAAAGTTAACTCGCTTAACCCCCATCGCTGCAGCGATTGCTACACTGACGATCGGTCTGGCTGGTTGTGGTAGCACTACCCCATCCTTACCAAGCGTTGCAGAAGGTACGACCTTGCAAATTGGTTTGCTAGAAACGACCGATATTCATTCTAACGTTCTCAGCTATAACTATTATTCCTTAGCCGCTGATACCAGCCTTGGCTTAGAGCGCACATCCACTTTGATTCAATCTGCCCGTGCAGAAAATCCAAACAATGTTTTATTGGATGACGGCGATGTTATTCAAGGTACCTTGTTAGGCGACTATCAGGCAGTCGCCGCACCGATCACTTGCAGCTCTACGCTGGCCGTACATAAAGTCATGAATGGCTTACAGTTTGACGGTGGCGGTATGGGCAATCATGAGTTTAATTATGGCCTTGGCTTCTTAAGTCAAATCACGAATACTGATTTCGGTGTGACCGGCGTGTCTAAACCTGCTGGCACTTGCGGCGCACCTAACTTCCCGGTTGTGCTGACCAACGTGAATAGCGTCTCCAGCCAAAAACCGATTTTTCAACCGTACGCAGTATTGCCGAAGCAATTCACCGCGACAGCACCGGACGGTAGCAAAGTCAGCGTCAAACTTAACATCGGCATCATGAGTTTTGTCCCTCCACAAATTATGGATTGGGATCAAAAAAATCTGGCTGGAAAAGTCTATGTCAATGGCGTACAAGAATCCGCCACACAATACGTGCCTGAATTGCGTAGCAAAGGTGCTGACTTAGTCGTTGCACTGTCGCATGGTGGCTTAGACGCTACTGCTTACAGCCCTAAAATGGAAAACGGTAGCCTCTACTTAGCCAATACCGGGATTGATGCATTGATGATAGGTCATGCTCACTTAATCTTCCCAAAAGGGAAAGAAATTGGAGCCGCAGCACTTGATCCTTCTTTTACAGCATTCCCTGCCAGCGCCAATGTGGATGCCGTCAATGGTTTCGTCAATGGTGTACCAACGGTGATGGCACAAAGCTGGGGCCGTCGCTTAGGCATCATCAAAATGACCTTGATTTATCAAAGTGGCAAATGGGTAGTTCAGCCAGCTAAAACAACCGTTGAATCCCGTGGCTTTAAATATCTCGATGGTACTAACATCGTCGCTGCTGACGCTAAGATTGCACCATTAGTCGCCACTGAACATGCAGCCACTATTGCCTATGCCAAACAACCACTCGGCGTAAGTACAGACTTTGAAATGTCGTCTTATTTCTCTCTGGTGGGTGACGTTAGCGCCATCCAACTGGTCAATCAGGCGCAACTGGACTATGTGAAAAACTTTATTGCCAGCAGCACCGATGCAACCTTGGCTAGCTACAAAAATATCCCGGTGATCTCTTGCAGCGCACCGTTTAAAGCAGGACGCAACGGACCAACTGACTTTACTGATGTAGCGCCGGGTGCCTCCCCTGCTGCCACTTTTGCTTTACAAGTGCGTAATCCTGGTGATCTGTATTTGTATAGCAATAATAATTTGCAGGCAGTCAAAATCAAAGGCGCTGACCTTAAAAACTGGCTGGAAACATCAGCCAAACAATTTGCGCAAATTGACATCTCAAAAACCGCAGAACAAGACTTGGTGCCGTCCTACTCTACGATTTATAACTATGATGTGTTCTATGCTGAGAACAACGCACTGCAATACCAAATTGATGTCACTAAGCCCGTCGGAAGCCGCATTACTAATTTAACTTATCTGGGTAAAGCAGTCGCAGATACAGATGATTTTATCGTCGCAACCAATGATTACCGTGCAGGTGGTGGTGGTAATTTCCCTGGTATAGACGGCAGCAAAACGATCATCAAATCACCAGATTCCAATCAAACTGTGGTCAGCAATTATTTACAAAAGCTGGGCACACAAACCGGCAAAGTCAGTTTAGCCAGCAATGGCAGCGCAAAAAGCTGGAGCTTCGTCAAAACTACTACTGCGGGTCCAGTGATACTTCGCTCCTCACCTGGTCATTTGGCATTGGCAAAAAATGCCGGTCTCAATCTGGTGACGCTGGAAGGTGGATTGGATGCCAGTGGCTTTAGTAAATATGCGATTGATCTGAGTAAGTAAGTTTAAATATATGAGTTTAAATCCCGTTTAAAGACTTTTAAACACAGACGCGTTAAATCAGGGGGAAATCAAGGAAAGCTCATTTTAGTTTAATAGCTTTCTCTTGATGTTCTCTGCGTCTTTGTAGCGGAATCTTTTACCATTTACGTCTTACGATTCAAACTCGCTTCACCCTTATTTCTACGTCTTTATGCCCTCACCTATTCACCACTTCCGGCTCGCATCGTCGCTTTTAGTTTTAGCTACGGGCTTTAACTTATCTGCCTGCCAAATCGAATCGAATAATCCCTTCAATAATCAGGTTAATACGCAAGTAAGCAAGCCAGTCAATTCGGCAGAGATAGAGTCGACAGGTATGCTGGCCATGCATGGCAGGCAAGCTAAAGCAGAAACGCAGTTACGCCTATGGGCAGAAGCAGGCATGCCTGTCGCCCAACGAGAATTAGCTTTGCTGTATATGACCCGCCCCGCACAACGTTCAGCAGCAATGGCATTATTTGAGCAAGCGGCAAATGGCGGTGATGCCGAGGCGGCGTTTCAATTAGGTGAGTTATATCGCCTGCCGCATGTAGATCATCCCAGCGATTTTGCTAAGGCATGGTCCTGGTACCAAAAAGCAGCAGAAAGCAACAGCCCCAACGCTGCACTCATGCTGGCGCGCATGGCAAAAAATGGAGAAGGCGTTGTACGTGATGACGTCTTAGCCGTAAAGTGGCTGATGACTGCAAGCGATCTTGGCAGTCCGCAAGCGATGTTTTTATTATCGAATGCCTACCTCGCAGGTCAAGGCGTCAAAGCCAATCCAGGCAAAGCCCGCGAGCTATTAGAAATGTCGGCAAAACTGGATTACCCGGTTGCGATTCACGCCCTGGCGATGGCCTTACAAGGTGGCGACATGCAAATCCCCAAGGATGATATTCGTGCTGGTCACTTACTCAAAGAAGCGACTGAAGAAAGACATAACAACTGGAATAATCTTTAAAGAATCACTCTATCCTATTAATATCAATCCCCCATCGCTCTCCATTTAAGCGCTTGTTTGGTAGGCATGCCAAAGTCAGTCGTAAAAATATAAGGCAGCACATAAAGCTATGCCAACGATATAGAGCAACCAGGTGTCTGATACCGCATAGGGATACAGCATTAAACCAACGGCGATCCATTTAGTTTTTGTGCGAGAAGTTTTTTTGCCGTAGCGATATGCGGCAATCCCGATGATACTAAACAGTATCATGCCGATGAGATAAGCCGGCGTGGGAAGAGTCAAGCCCAAACTGTTCAGGGTGTTTAGATCATCCATTTTGTATAAAAATTTGTCGCGCAAATTTGTTGTTCAATATCGAAAAGAGCTTAGCCTAGATTAGCGTTCCCGATCAGGCGATTCTGTAACAGATTGTCTTTTTCAATAGTGGTGTCCAGCACCGCATACGATGTGACATCACCCTGCTCGCAATAATTAAATACATACCGGCTTAGCGCCCCGCTTTGTTCCGCGACAGACAAAACAAGTTCATCCTCACGTCATAATTCTGGCGCATCATTACTGCAGTGCAACAAATAATTTATTGCAAGTTATTTGCCGTGATTTGTTTGCAGTCTTCTATTGGCAATCCTGTTCTGAAGTGTGGAGTCTTTATATGGAATTTTTTCTAAAACCGTCGATTGCGTTAATGCAACGCTTACGTCTATTCCCTAAATTTGTCTTGGTGGCTGTGTTATTTGCTGTTCCGGTTATCCTCGTCACTGGATTGCTGATCAATGAATTAGATAAATCGATTTCGTTCACCGAGCAAGAGCGCTTGGGCTTGCAGCAGATACGAGAAATTCATGAACTAAGCAAATTAGCCCAACAACATCGTGCGCTACGCCGTCTGGCACTCGCAGGCAATGCGGCAGCTAGTGATAACGCCTCTAAAATCCAAAATGCGTTGAGCGCAAAGTTAAATACTAATTTAGACCCAATAAGCATACCGCAACTAACAAATGGACAACTGAAAACCCCAGTATCTGAATCGGAAAATGCTGTTAGCAAAATTAAACAATCATGGGCTAATGTAGTGCGTAAACTGGCGTCCTCAAAGGCTAGCGAGAGTTATGCTGACCATACCGTATTGATTGATCAGTTAAATAAGTTATCGACCACGATTGCCAATCACTCCAAACTGAGCCTTGATCCAGAGGTCGATACTTATTATTTAATCGGATTATTTGCCAAAACCTTTCCTGAGTTAGCTGAAGGAATTTTTGACATTGCTAGCAGAGGTGCGCCATATATTGACACTGGTTTGTTAGAGGCGAATGAGGATGTTTTACTGAATGCCGATGTGATGCTTGCTAAGCGTGATATCGCTCGTATTCCTGCTCAATTTGAGGCGATGTTCCAGGAAAATCCTACTTTTAAAACACAGTTAAAAAATCCACAAGCGCTGCTGGCAAATAATCTTGCATTTTTGGAGCGTGCAAAAAATGAAATTTTAAACACACTGAATCAAACCTCCGGTACTGAGTTTTTAGCCGCGGGAAGCAAAAGTGCAGAGGGGTTGTATGACTATGCTGACGCGGCGGCAGATTTGTTAGATGTGACGCTGAAGGCACGTATTGATCGAGCCATTTTTCATCGCAATATATTGTTGGGGGCAAGCCTGATCGGACTATTGATATCTGCGTATTTATTGGCGGGATTCTATGCCTCGTTCTCGCAAGAAGTCAGAAAACTCAGCGCCTCAGTCGCCAGCGTCGCAGGTGGTGACTTGACCACGTCGATTGATTCCCAAGGCACCGACGAAGTCGCGCAATTACTGCACGCATTTGATCTGATGCGCATTAATTTAGCGACACTAGTTAACAATATCCGGCATGGCACCGAAGCAATCGCCAATGCCTCCAGCGAGATTGCACATGGCAATGCCGATCTCTCTACGCGTACCGAGCAGCAAGCTGGTTCATTGGAAGAAACTTCAGCCTCCATGGAAGAATTAACCAACGCCGTTAAACAAAACGCCGCAAGCGCAGAACATGCAAATCAAAACGCAGTCACGGCAAGCGCCGTCGCTAAAGATGGCGGAATAGCGGTCGCCGAAGTTATCAATACGATGGCAGCAATTCAGCAATCATCCAAACGTATTAATGACATTATCGGGGTAATTGACGGTATTGCTTTTCAAACTAATATTTTGGCGCTAAATGCCGCAGTCGAAGCAGCACGTGCCGGAGAACAAGGACGGGGATTTGCGGTAGTCGCCAGTGAGGTGCGCAACCTGGCACAACGCTCTGCCAGTGCGGCTAAAGAAATCAAGGTGTTGATCACGACATCGGTAGAACAAGTCGGGGTCGGTAGTCGGCAAGTGACAGCGGCAGAACATACGATGGCGCATATCGTCACGGCTATTCACAGCATGGCCGATAACATGAGCGAGATCACTACCGCCAGTGTGGAACAGCGCTCAGGCATTGAACAAGTCAATCAGGCGCTAGGGCAAATGGATGATATTACCCAGCAAAATGCGGCCTTGGTCGAGCAAGCCGCCGCGGCGGCACAAAGCATGCACGATCAAGCTTTGCATCTAGCCAAAGCCGTCTCTGCATTTAAAACCGCAGACATGATGGAGAGAGAATCTCATGATGTTTTTGCAAAAACTGACCAACACCCATACACGACCAATAGCCCGGTGAGACTACGTCAAAAAAATAGTTCTGCACCAAGCTCAATGTCAATTAGGGTAAGTGCAAGAGATCAGAAAACAGCCTAGACAAAAAATATTATGAAATACAAAGAATCACTTAGTTGAATTTTTTTGAGATTTTGCCAGAAGCTAGCAAGAAAAATCGGCTTAGAAAGATACTGAATCTCTGTCTTTGCAATCGCAAAGGCTCATATAAATTTTATGCCAATGAGAATTACTCATAGTGAGTATATTTTAACCGTCTAGGTAATCACTTGAGGGTAAAGCATTTTTAATAAAAAATAGGGGGAGTATATTAAAATCCGAGAGCATTGTCTGACGAATGCCTGGATTAACTACTCAAACTCAACACTCAGGATCGCAAACGCCGTTGCGCCGGCTGTGACAATACGCGCTGGGTTACGTTACCTGGCACGCCCTCTGATTTCATGTATTCAATCGCACACAAAGTACCTAGAGAACTTTGTAACGAGATGCCGCTATCTACCGTTTTTTCGGTAATAAAATCGCGCCGCTGAGCGTGCCCAATACTACTTAATTCGCTCGAATCGGTATTAACTTGCTTGAGGTTGTGCTGTAAGCCTGGCATGAAAGTCTCCTTGATAAACAAAGATACAAGTGATTCAACTGAGGAAGATATTAAGAATAAAGATAAAAATGAAACGAGTAGCACAAAATTACTGGGACAATTTTGAGACAATTCAGCGACAAAAAAACGATAATTAACACAGCTCAATATATTCGTTTAAGATCAAATTGTGTATGGATTTTGAACGAATTGCGAACAATTTATGCAAGTATAGTAGCCACAATTATAGACAAAAGCGAGAGCTAAGAATTCATTGAATCTACAGAATTAATAGCTAGTTTGATGTTGTAAATATCAAATCAACACATGTCTTTTTAGTAAAAAAATGCCTGTTAAATGATTACTTGAATTAATCCCTGAACGATCAATAAAAAATCTTGATCGTGTAGTGATTAGCGCTAGTGTAGCTACCACGTTATTACAGAAAATGCCCGGGGCCTGCCATGAAAGCCAGTTTGAAAAGCCTCACTTCTTCAATTATTGGTCAATTCATTTTGGCGACAATTATGTCGTCCTGTCTTTTAGTCGGTGGTGTTTTATACGATAGTAGTCATACTTTGAAAGTCGCTGTACTTGAAAACGTCAAATCCAGTATTGATCAGACATCTCAAATTCTTAACCTCACCGTATCGACCTACGCGAGTGCAAATGATTTAGAAACAGTACGCATTTTTTTCCATGAAATGCTGGATCAGAATTCACAAAATGGATTGACCTATTTGATTGTTGGTAATGCAGAGGGCCGGGTTTTACTCACTAACCTAGAGTCTGTCGACACCATCCCCACACCTGACACGACAAATAACTTAGATGTCGCTGCACTACGAGGACTTATTCATATACGAAGCCCATTGCTATTACCTGGTAGAGAAGTTGGCTTTTTACAATATGGTTTGTCCACCAAAAATCTGGTTGATGCAGCGACCAAAGAAAAGACCAGTTCGCTCATCCGGACGGGTCTGGTCATGCTAAGCACAATGATTGTTATTTTGTTGCTGGGGCGACGCATCGCCAAACGCTTAAATGATTTGATACGAGCCAGTAAGGAAATCGTATCTGGGCGTTATGAACGCAATGTCAAAGTGTCCGGCACCGATGAGCTGGCGATTATGGCAAGCAACTTCAATCTATGGCTGAGGCAGTGCAAACAAAAATTCGGGAGATCACAGAATTAAATCGGACATTAGAAACCCGCGTATCACAACGGACTAAAGAATTGGAGGAAGCCAATCGCCTGCTGGGGAAGAATTTTGATCAACTGAAAGAGACTCAGACTCAGTTGATCAAATCAGAGAAATTAGCCAGCCTAGGCGCTCTGGTGGCGGGTGTATCACATGAGCTGAATACTCCGATTGGTAACGCTTTAACCGTCTCAACAACCTTGTCACATAAAACGGGCGAGGTAAAACAAGTCTATCAACATGGACAAATAAAAAAATCAACCTTGGACGAATTTTTAATAGCTGTCGAAGAGGCTGGGGACTTATTAAGCAAAAATTTACTCCGCGCATCGGAATTAATCATCAGTTTTAAAACAGTAGCCGTCGATCAGACGAGCGAACAGCGTAGGCGATTTAATTTGCTGCAAACGATGAGCGAACTCGCCGTTACCCTAAGACCAACACTGAAAAAAACGAAGCTAATTTATGAGATTCAGATTAGTGAGGATATTTTATTGGACAGCTATCCTGGCCCTTTAATTCAGGTGATTACCAACCTGTTTAATAATGCGATTGTCCATGCGTTTGAAGGAAGAGACATTGGCATGATGAGCTTAAGCGGCGGACAAGATCCGACCGATCCCTCATTTGTAGTGTTGACTTTTAAAGACGATGGAATCGGTATCCAACAAAATAATCTGGAGAAAATTTTTGACCCGTTCTATACCACCAAATTAGGTCAGGGAGGATCGGGGCTTGGTTTAAATATTTGCTACAACATTGTTGAGGGTTTGTTGGGCGGACATATTTCTGTAAGCTCAGAATTGGGTGTTGGAACGCAGTTCAAGATTCGCATACCAAGCAGTGCACCGCATAAAACAATCATTGCTGAACTGAGCTAACCGGAGCTTACACAAATCTTTTTCATCTTTATACATATCCTATATTCACATCAGACGATCTGACATAAAAATAAAGCGACCTGATCAGTCGCTGTATTTTTTCACTCATAAAATCAGGCTGAGAGCTGCTTTGCTTTACAAGCTAAGCTTAAAAAGTACCCTGCAATGACACTGACAGTAACTTAGAATCGCCAAAGAACGGATAAGCATAATTCGACTTATCTTTACTAATGTCGTATTGCACTTTAAGCGCCATATTTTTGCGAAAATCCCAACGCAGTGAAACATTTTGAGTATCCCTTCCTTCAATTGATTCTGTGATCGTGCGATACCGTGACACGGTGTACATCGGTAGCCATGCGCCGTATTGATACCCTACTCCCACCAAGGCATATTTATAGACATTATTCAGCCCCTTAGAAGCATCAATCTGTTCATAACGATCAACCTCTGCTTTAACCAGCCAATTTTTATAATCCATATTGGCAGAGACGCCCATAATGCGCGTGGCCTGACTATCAATAAAAGTATTTCTGGTGCCATCAGGATTGTCTTGCCATAGCGAATCCTTGTACCACATCATCATCCCGCGTACATCAAAGATGCCGTTATTTGCCGTTACCGATGCACCATAAATATTTTTCCAGGACTCATGCGTTGGCGTTGTGTAATAGATCTTAGTATCGTAGGCATCATTTTTTTGAGTGTAACTACCGGTCCACGCAAGCACCGTGGCAGCCCAATCCGACGCGCCTAGTTGGGTGCGATAACTGACATTGCCACCGTTGTAGGAATAGATGGGCCAGCCATAGACATCTGGTGCTGGTCTTACCCAAGGATAGGCGTAACCGATGTACAGAAAATCGCTGTAGTAATACAGAGGAATACGGAATTTCCCCGCCTGAAATGTCCAGCTAGAATCGGCCGATGGTTGCCAGGTCATATATGCCCAATCAATCGTCGGACGTGATCCGTCGTTGGGATTAAGCGCACGACTGACTAATTGTGCCGTAGCGGAAAGGGTTTGTGAAAAATCCTTTTTAATTTGAAAACCAATCAATGACTCTTGATCGAACTGAAAACCTTTATCTTTTTCATATACCGCACCGTATTCCCAACCTTGGATAGTGCAAGGACATTTCCATTGCTGATACGTCCATGGCGCACTGCTGCCTAAAGCAGATCCACTCAACACTTTAGCGCCAGTCAGACTATAGAAACCTGTTAATCTGAGTGAGCCGTCTTCAGTCAAATCAATCGCTGAAGCACTGCCAGCAAACAGTAACGGAACGAGTGGTACAAGTGATGCAAGGAATATTTTTTTCATCAAGCAATCTCCTTAAAACGAAGAAAAGAGGACGGCATTAGGGAACTATGGCGATGACCTTTACGGTGTCATCAACCGCCGATTTTTCTATATAGCCGATTACATTGACATTTTCACTTACTGCTTTTTTTACTTGATCGCTGGACTTATATTCTTTGGGCGGCTTACCTTTGCCAGTAAACACAATTCGTGACCAAATTGCCTGTACTTGTGCAGGTTCTTTTTCCAGCACTTTTTTATAAAACTCAGCACGAATAGGAGAATTTTCAGCTTGGTCTACCGGAGTAAATAAGACTGAACCTCCAAGGAAAAACTGGGCGGCTTGTGCCGGGAACATTTTGGTCGCCGGGTTTTGAGGATTGACCACAATGACGAGTTCTGCGAAGGCAGGCGAGGCGATTCCCAACAACAGTAAGACTTGGGTAGCCAGGAAAAATCGCAGGAAAATTTTTCGTTTCATCTGAATTTCTATAATCCAAATAGACGCCGTCATATAACGGACGTCCTTCGTTAAGAACTATTGAGGTAAAGCCACCAGGTTCTGTTAAAAAACCTTATGCAACCAAAAATCAGAAGACGGTTTTACTGTTGCTGTATTTATTGTTGTGTTTATTATTTTGTATTTAAAACATGATTTTAATTAATCACTTTGATGATTGAGATTACCTGCTGCCATTTGTGTTTGTCACTGATTTTTTGCAGGTCTGTCGCATTAAATGCACATTGGTAATTAGCTATCGTTTTAAATTTATTTTTTGCAAAACTAAAAGGCGATTATTGGCTGGCATTGCAAAATCTTCTTGCAGTTGTAACTGGTGTTGATTTGCCAGCGCAATAATATCTTCGATCGCGCGGATGCCCATATGTGGGGCTTGTGATTTTAACGAACCGTCAAATTGCGCATTGCTGGCGCTGGTGAATTGTCCGTCATAGTTAAACGGACCGTAGATGAAAAAATAACCCCGCTCCACCAAGATAGATGCCATGCCTTCAAACATGATTTGCACCTCTTGCCATGACAAGATATGGCAAGTATTAGAGGTATAAACTGCATCAAATTTGTTCTCTGTCCAAGCTGAATGGCCGATGTCTAAACATAATGGTGCTAACACGTTGGGGAGTTTTGTCTCTTTTTGCCAGGCGCTGATGCTGGGATGGTTTTGTATCCGGTCACTGCATTGCCACGTGATATGCGGCAAACGCGCTCCAAAATAGACTGCATGCTGACCTGTGCCACTACCGATCTCAAACACCGTTTTGCTATTATTTAAAAACGGAGTAATCGCTAGTAAGATTGGATCAGCGTTACGTTCACAGGCGGCAGAAAACAACTTATTTGTCATGTTGGTAGTCATATCAATGATGGGTTTCAAACCGATGGTTTTCAAATTAATGAGTTTGACAACGCGCGCTTCTGTTGTGCGCTCAGTTTTTTGGTAGCGTGTTCTGCTTTTGATGCGGATGACCGGTCATCGTATTCAAAGACAGCAAGTATTTTTTGTGGCGGGTGTGAGCGGGTATAACGTGCGCCTTTGCCGCCGACATGGGTGGCATATCGTTTCTCTACATTGGTCGTAATGCCAGTGTAGATGCTGCCATCATTACATTCCAACAGATAGAGAAACCATGACATCGTTAAATAGGAGTTTCAGCTAAGGTGGCTGGAAATATAGTTTTAATGATGGAGAAGCAAGAAGACTTGCTGTTCACAAAATAAAACGTCATTTCGTTATATTTTGTGAACAGCATTGAAACAAAGACTGAACTATGCGGGACTATGCGTAAATCAGGTGCGGGCAAATTTAGCCGCCAGTTGATTCAGCTTGTCCTGACGTTGGCGTTCTGCCTCGGCTTCTTGCTTTTGTATTCTCTCTGCATTGGCTTTGAGTTTGCGTGCATCTGCATTTTTCTTGGAACGCTCGCGCAGAATACCTGACGCATGAGTGCGATGCTCTTCTGTGATGGCATCAACTTCTTTGCCTTCCAGATCCACACGTTTTTGTGCTTTGGCGGCATTAAACAAGTAGCGTACAGAATTAGTATGAATGCCCAGGGCGATTCGCAACACTTTGCGATCCAGCTCTGGCATTTTTTTCTGTAATTGTTTATCAATACCAATTGCCAAAGGCAGATGTTCATCAAACACGGAGAATTCGGTTTGCAGTTTTTTCAACAATTTACGAGCAAGCTGGTTTGGCGTAGCAGTTGGCGCGGTTGACGTTGTTGCTGGTTGATCTGACGTTGCAACTGCTGTTGTCGTTGCTAACGCAACTACGTCTGCTACTTCCGTTGCTGTATGTGCTGGGTTAACTGCGTCTGACGCGGTTACTTCTGTTACTGCTGATGTCGATGTGGTCATGAAAATAATCTGATATGGTTACTATTGCAGGACGCAGAATATCATGCGTAAGAGTCAAAGGGTATTTTGGCTGCTGTAAATCAACATACGTCGTTGTTTGAGCAACGTTTTAGTCCTACCGGAGCTATCAATTAAGGCCAATAAAGTGGAGATAGCACAAGTATAGAATACGAATTTTGCATAGAGCTTCGCTCTTGGCGACCTGTATTTAATAACCAACTTATTTTATTAAAACTATGAAAAATCACATCAAAATTGACTTTGTCTCTGACGTGTCTTGTCCTTGGTGCATCATCGGCCTGAAATCATTAGAGACCGCCATTGTGACGTTGGGTAGCGAGGTCACGACCGATATCTACTTTCAGCCGTTTGAATTAAACCCGCGCATGGCGGCGGAAGGTCAAGACATCAATGAACATCTGGCGGAAAAATATGGCGCCACACCAGAACAATCCGCCAGTAACCGGGAGGCAATCCGTGACCGCGGCGCGGCGGAAGGATTTGTTTTTGGGATGGATAAAAGAAGCCGTATCTACAACACCTATGATGCGCATCGCTTGCTGCACTGGGCCGAGATTGAGGGCAAGCAACTGGCGTTGAAGCATGCCTTATTTGCTGCCTACTTTACGGATGGCGACAATCCTAGCGATCACGAAACCTTGATCCGTATCGCAGAAAGTGTCGGGTTAGATAAGATCGCAGCGCGTGCGATTTTAAGCTCTGAATTGTATGCTGATGATGTCAGAGCATTAGAGAAATTATATTTAAGCCGTGGCATTAACTCAGTTCCGGCAGTCATCATCAATGATAAACATTTGATTTCGGGCGGACAAACTTCCGATGTATTTGAGCGAGCGCTAAAACAAATTGTAGCGATGGCTTGATAGCAGTAATTATCAAATAGTTAGCATGACAGGGCAATTGATCAAGTGATAATCAATCTTGCGTTGTTTTTTGCATTTTATGTATTTTCCTGTCCGGTTCTAGGTAAATTCAACTTTGTATCGATGCCGCTGGGTTTAGGCAGCGCAATATATCTGATCACTCACAAAAAAATAAATACGGGGGTATATGCAAAAATACCGGTTAATGTCCATATAATTATTGGGCGTTAAAAAATACTGCCCCTTGTATTATTTACTGTTTAAGTTATTCAAGCCACGATGAGCGTGAGCGATTGTGGGGGTGTTTTGTCTGCTTTATTGGCATGGCAATCTCTTGCCTTGAGCAAAATGTTCATTCATCTGGATTCAAGCTGAGCTCGCTAAATGGAAGTTTTTATTTAAATTCCATCTCTTGGGCTTCTGATTGTTTTTTTAAGACGACACTCCCTTTTTTACTACATCAAATTTTTGCTTCGCTTTGCATGTCGGGTGATAAACTTCGCATAGAAGAAGTTAGCCTAATTTTAACTTCGCATTCCCTCATTTTGTATTGCGATTTATGCCCCAACAACGTATGTCTGATGTACCAACGATTGTGCCCGCGATTGATAACACCTCCCCGATTCTTTACGGTGCTTTTGCGCCAGACCTGATACGCCAAGAAACACTGGCAGACCTGCTTGAGGCTACTGCTCTCGCGCATCCAGATAAGACCGCGCTCAGTTTTGCTGAGGTAGCACTGAGTTATCGCGCTTTAAACGAGCGAGCCGATCTGGTTGCGGCGCACCTGATCGCGGCGGGAGTCAGGCCCGGACATATTCTTGGCCTATGGCTACCGCGCGGTATTGATTTGCTTGTCATGCAAGCGGGTATTGCTAAAGCCGGCGCTGCCTGGTTGCCGTTTGACGCCGACGTACCAGTTGACAGGATTGCAGTTTGTCTGGATGACGCGCAGGCATTTGGGATACTGACAGCGGACACTCTCGTGCCCCAGCTACGCGCAGCGGCATCAACCGAATCAACGTCATCGGCAACGCATGCGTTGCCAGCGGCTTGCCATATCTGGACGGCAAGCCAATTGACGATGTCAATCGACGCACCTCTGCTGCGTCGCTCAGCGACTAAGCCTACTGATCCGGCCTATGTCATCTACACCTCAGGCTCCACCGGAAAACCGAAAGGCATCGCGATTACCCAAGGTAGCATTTGTCATTTCTTGCGGAGCGAAAATCAGGTGCTCGGCATCACTAGTGCGGACAAGGTGTATCAAGGATTTTCAGTCGCGTTTGATATGTCGTTTGAAGAAATCTGGATCAGCTATCTGGTCGGTGCGACTTTATGGATAGCACCGAAAGAAATCGCCGTCGATCCGGATGCATTACCAATGGCCTTGATCGCAAATCAGGTCACTGTTTTGCATGCAGTACCGACTTTGCTGGCACTATTTAATGAGGATGTGCCTAGTCTGCGCCTGATCAATTTGGGCGGCGAGATGTGTCCGGAAAGTCTGGTGACCAAATGGAGCAAGCCCGGCCGCCAGATGTTTAACACCTATGGCCCAACAGAAGCAACCGTATCCGCCAGTCTGGCGGTATTACAGCCAGATATGCCAGTGACGATTGGTCATCCCTTACCCAATTACGGTCTGCTGGTGATTGATGCGGATGTGGAAAAAGGCTTACGACTCTTACCGCGTGGCGAAACTGGGGAGCTATGTATTTTTGGCCCGGGCGTATCTGATGGTTATCTGGGGCGACCTGATCTGACGGCAGAAAAATTCATCGCCAATCCTTGGTCTGCTCCATCCAACAGTCTCAATGATCAGCGACTATACCGAACGGGGGATCTGGCACGCATTGCGGAAGATGGCTCGGTCCAATGTTTGGGGCGTGCCGACGATCAGGTGAAAATTCGTGGTTTTCGGGTTGAGTTGGGAGAAATCGAAGCAGTGCTGGCGCGGCAAGCGGGTGTTGGTACCGTCGCAGTTATTTTGCGATCGGAGCAAGGGGTTGATCAGTTGATCGCTTTTATTGTGAACGACTCTTCTCACGTGATTAAACCGAGCGACTTACGACAAGCTTTATTGGCAAGCTTACCTTCGTATATGGTGCCAAGCCGCTATGAATTTTTGAGCGAAATGCCAAGGCTCACTTCAGGCAAGATCGACAGAAAGACACTGAAAGCACAAATGCTTTCAGAAACGGTGAGTACGGAAGAATCCGATCTCCCAGAAACTCCGTCGGAAGAAATTTTATTTGCGGCCTTAAATAAACTTTTGCCCGGACAAGCAATCCGCAGAAGCGCCGATTTTTTCTCCGATCTGGGTGGACACTCCTTGCTGGCAGCACGTCTGGTGTCGATGCTGCGAGCAGATGCCCGATATGCCTATTTCAAAATCAGTGACATCTATCAATCACGGCTGGTCGGGACAATTGCTGGCGTCATGACTGCCGGCGCGATTACCTCAGAAAGTATTCACACTACGTGGGAGCAGCCATCTGACGTCAAGCGTTGGATATGTGGTGCTGCTCAGGCGGTCATGATTCCCTTTTTGGTGGCCATGCGCATGATGCAGTGGTTAGCGCCTTTCTTCGCTTATCACTTTTTTACTGGCGACCCCGACGACTCGATTATTCGTGCAAGCTTTTTATCCGTTGGTGTTTTTTTATTGCTGACCCTGTTTGAGTTTGTAATCGCGATCGCAGGCAAATGGCTGATCGTGGGGCGACTCAAAGCAGGCAATTATCCGTTGTGGGGTGTGACATATTATCGCTGGTGGCTGGCAGACCGGCTGGTAGAAGCAGCACCGACCTACATGCTGAGTGGATCGTCGATGTATGCCTGGTGGCTGCGAGCCTTGGGTGCAAAGATCGGTAAGGATGTGAACATCGGCTCGATCACCTTGCGCTCACCCGACTTATTGCAGATTGGCGATGGCGCCAGTATTGGTAATGCCTGCAATTTTGAAAATGCCCGTGTTGAACGCGGCCTGCTGCGCCTAGGTAAGATCACACTGGGCAACGAAGCCTATGTCGGTTCATATTCGGTTCTGGAAGGCGGTACTGCGCTTGGCAATTTCGCCCATCTGGAAGGTCAGTCTGCGTTGAGCGAAGGTCAATCTATTCCCAATGACAGAATCTGGCGCGGATCGCCTGCGGCTGATGTGGGTGTATTTGATCCGGCATCCCGTCCAGCACGACCAGTGGTATCAGAATTACGATTTTTTACCGAGGCTGTATTTTTTATCTTTGGTAGCTTGTTGATTACAGCGTTATTTTTCTTGCCGGTGTTCCCTAGCTTTATTACGATCGATTGGTTTGACAATCTGGAGAGTTTGCCTTGGCTGCAAAGTAATAATATGTTTTTCCAGCTGACCAAGTATTTCATCCTCGCCTTCCCCGCTACAGCGATCTTGATTGTCTGTACCGCTCTGTTATCGGCCGGTATACGCTGGAGCATTTTACCTAAATTGAAAGCGGGAACGTACCAGGTACATGGCAATACTTATTGCGGCAAATGGCTGGTCAATCAGATTCAGGAATCGAGTCTGAATGTCTTGCACGGCGTCTATGCCACCGTGTATGCGCCCTATTGGTACCGGCTATTGGGGGCAAAAGTGGGACGCGGCGCAGAGATTTCAACTGCCTTGGGCGTCGTGCCAGATATGCTGACACTGGGGGATGACACCTTTATCGCTGATGCAGTTTTATTAGGAGATGAAGAAATTGATGGCGGCTGGATGAGTATGCAGCCGACCGTAATTTCTCGCCGGAGCTTTGTCGGTAACGGTGCGTATATTCCAGATGGCACGATCTTGCCTGAGAATGTTTTAATCGGCGTCCACACCAGCGCACCACGCAATGATCAGATGCATGAGGGCGACACCTGGCTGGGTTCGCCACCAATGCATTTGCCCGCACGGGAAGAAGTCAAAGGTTTCCCCGAAGAACTTACCTTCCGTCCCTCGGCAATGCGTCGTCTTGGTCGTGGTCTGATTGAAGCATTTAGGATTATTTCTCCCCATGCGATGGTGATTTCTGTTGGCTACACCATTGTGCTCAATCTGATGCCTTTGGCCGGTGATGACCGCTGGGGCGATGTGGCCTATTATTTATCGATTGCCGGACTTTGGTATGGCGTAGGTAGTTTTGCCTTTGTCATGGCCTTGAAATGGTTGTTCATTTTCCGCTACAAAAAGAGCAGCATGCCAATGTGGACCTCGTTTGTCTGGCTGTCTGAAGGCATTACCAATTTGTACGAAGGGATTGCTGTCCCCAACTTCATGCGCTATTTGCGCGGAACACCTTGGTTGCCATTGGCGTTTAATTTGTTGGGTGCCAGAATTGGTCGTGGTGTTTATCTGGATACGACGGATATTACCGAGTTTGATTGCGTCAGCATCGGTGCATATAGTGAGATCAATGCACTGGCCTGCCCACAAACTCATTTGTTTGAAGACCGCGTGATGAAGATTGACGAAGTTATCATCGGTGAACGCGTCTACATGGGTGCCCGCAGCTCGGTGTTATATAGCGCCGTCGTGGGTGACGAAGCTAAACTCGGCGCGCTGACTCTGGTAATGAAGGGCGAATTTATCCCCGCCAAATCCAGCTGGCGCGGCTGCCCAGCAGCGATTGCGCAATCCTGACGAGATGAGGGCTGACGCAGACTCGTCCAATCCGATGCCGACGGCATTGGTAACTGTTGCTACAGCATCCAAGCTAGCTGTGTATTCCTGGCCTGATTTATTGCCAGAAGCGGTAGAAGCATTCCATCAACACAAAAGCGTAGTTATTTCTGTAGTTACAGAGGTAACTACGCTGCGTGATCAAGCCAGACTGCAAATACGCCACGCCTTGCGGGATTTGCTCTCGCAAGCCTTCTCTATCCCGCAGAAACAAGTGCAAATTGTAGGATCGGTAGGACAAGCTTTAAGTATCCGTATTAATTCCAGCGACACAGACAAATATGCTCATGAACAAGAGATCGCGCTAGGCGTGTCGATCAGTCATGAGCCGGGTTTATCTATTGCGGCGATCAGTTTTCAAAAAAATATCGGCATTGATCTGATGCGGGTCGATTTGTCCCTGGATTGGCGGGATGTAACACAACTTTATTTAGGCGATGAGGTCTATAAAAAAATCACCGGACAAACAGCTCAGCATCAGCTGCTGATATTTGCACAAGAATGGACTGTGCAAGAGGCTAGACTGAAGTCCCAAGGATTGGTTTTATCAGAATGGCATCCTGATCTGGCAGCACGTTTAAAAAAATGCAGAACGATATTGTTAGATTTGCCATCCGGCTATGTGGGTGCCATCGCCTTTTAAAAACGGTAAAAATGGTCAAAGCCTGAAATGGTTCAGACTCGCACCAGAACTTAAAAATGACTGGAGCTTGTTGTCTGGATAAGAACTGGAATTTATTGGGTAAGAGATCTAAGCTTAACGCTAAGTGGCCTAAGTAGCGTCAAACAAACATGCCACATTATGAATGGCCGCATTATGATTAGCTTGGTGAATTAATATACTCCCCTATTAATTCTTTAAAATATAGCTTAACGTCCAATGATTTATTGGACGTTAAAAATATACTCACCATCAGTATAAATAATAGCTTGGCTTGATAAAAGCCAGAATGGAGATCATGATGATAGCCCCACGCTTATTAAAGATGCTTGGCCCACTACTCGCCGTACTCACCTTATCTTCCTGTGTAAGCTGGGGCGTTGGAACAATTAAGACCGGTCAAACCGAGGCAGAAGTCATCGCACAATTGGGTCAGCCAACGCATATCTACCAAGATGGTGATCAGCATTTGCTGGAATACATGCGCGGTAGGATGGCACAGGCAACACACATGGCGCGTATCGGCTCTGATGGCAAGCTGATCTCTTATGAGCAGGTATTAACTCTGCAAAAATTTGCTCAAATCAAGGTAGGACAATCCGACAAAGCCAGCGTACTAAAAATCATCGGAGCACCGAGCGAAACTGGCTTTTTTCCGCGAGTACAACTAGAAACCTGGTCTTATCCCTATAAAGAAAGCGGTGTGTGGGACTCACTGATGTCTATCTATTTTGATCAAGCCGGAATTGTGAGCAAGCTAGAAAACGGACCAGATCCCTTGCGCGACCCTAGCGAGCGTCGATCCCGCCATTAACCTGGAAACGGCCGTTGATCGCTTGTCAGTATAAATAAGTAGTTGATTCAATTGACTCATGTCAGCGTTTTCACCGTCACCGTTCTGGTGAGAGCGCTACCAATCTGATTGCATACTTTTCGGCTCCCCCAACTGCGTTGCTCCTAGTTGAAACATGAAGGTTGCGTCTCGCCTTGCTGAGGAACCGAAAAAATGCACATTCAGACTCGTCCAACTGCCGTTTCTAGGTTTAATCCAACGATGAGAAGCAAGGGCAGAAATATACACCCGTGACTTGTGATCACCTGCCGACTACCATCTTGCTTTAGAGAAGATGATCAACCACTTGCGGAACAATAATAGTTCCAGATGCCCTGCCTCTATCCCCGTCGAAAAATCCATCAACGGATTGACGTGGTAATAACGTTTGCGGAAATCACGACAGACAAAAATTTCACGGCTACCCAATCGCATCAAAAATGATGTTGGGGCGAGTTGCAAGCTAAATTGTCCGTCAAAGGAATTATCAAGGTGTGCCATATTGAACCGTCTCCAAATCAGTAAATGAATAAAAAGTGGTAATAAGTTTGTTGAATAAAAAAAGCGATCGAGCTAAAGCGATACAACAAAACATACTTTAGCACAAAATACTGTATATGCAATCAGTATTTTATTTATTTCCTTATTTCGCTAAGTGATTGAAAAATAGATGATTTAAATATTATACTGAATATACGTACAGTATTTATTTGAGTATCTATGTCTTTTCTCTCACCCGATCAAATTCACCCTTCTTTGTGGCGCGCATCGCAATTGGCGCGTAGCCATGTCGCTTGTGTAGAAACTACTTTTCCAGCGTTGTCGGCAGAATTGCCGGGCGGCGGATGGCCTCGAAGTTGTTTGATTGAGTTACTGCTTCAGCATCACGGCAGTGCTGAATTGCGCTTATTACATCCCGTTCTGTCCAGACTTGCCAGGCAAGATGGAGGCTCGATTATGTTCGTACAGCCACCCTATGCACCGCAATTATTAGCCTTAAATGGTTTTGGCATTCCACTCTCTCAATGTGTCTGGATACGGAGTAAAAAACAAGCCGATGCTCTGTGGGCGGCTGAGCAGGTTTTACGTAGCGGCAGTTGCGCTGCCTTGTTATTGTGGCAAACGCAGATCCGTTCAGAAGCCTTACGTCGTCTGCATCTTGCTGCGCAAGGTGGGGAAGCAGTTTTTTTCATGATGCGACCAAGCACTTGTGCCGACTCACCCTCACCAGCGCCATTACGCCTGCAAGTCGCACCTACCTTAGAAGGCGTACAAATTCAATTTATCAAACGACGCGGCATTCGGCGAGAACAGCCTTTGTTTCTGACGATGCCTTCATTTTTATTGCCTAACTCAGCGAGCCCCTCTCATTCACCTGTTTTGTCTACCGGATTGATCGATGACACGTCTTTGGATAGCACTGCACTTGCCTCTGTTGCAGCTAGAAATTTTTCGTCCGAACTGGTTAGCTAATCAGGCTGCGGTCGTATTGGAACAAAACCGGATCACCTGCGCATCCGTGTTGGCACGCCAGTCTGGTGCGCAGATCGGCATGCGTAAAGCAGGTTTGCAAATGTTGCTGCCATCCGCGTTGTTCTATCAGCGCCAGCCAGCACTGGAAACACGCGCCCTACAACAAGTGGCGATGGCATTATTAAACTACACGCCGCAAGTAGCGTATGCCGGACATGATTGCCTACTGATGGATATCGGAGCGAGCTTGCGGCTGTTTGGTGGCATCCGCGCCTTATGTCGCCGGATTAAAGAAACCATGCGCATCATGGGAATGACCATTGCTCTCAGCTGCGCACCAACCGCGATGGGTGCATGGCTGCTTGCTCGTAATGCAGCTACTAGCACTATCGACAAGCTCAACAAGCATTCCAGCAAAAGTAGACGGCAACGACCTCCAGCTACAAGAATTTTAAAATTGAATAAGTTAGCGCAAAGTCTAAATAGCCTGCCTGTGCATCTGCTCCCCGCCGCGACTCCCTGGCTGGACTGGCTGCGCGGTATTGCCTGTGATGACTTGGGAACGCTACAAAAATTACCACGCGCCGGATTAAAACGTCGTTGCGGCAAACAGATTCTCGATGTACTAGATCAAGCCTATGGTGAACAGGTTGAACTGTTCGAATGGATCGCGATTCCGCCTCAGTTCAAAGTCCGTATTGACATGCCCGACCGGATAGAACATGCAGAAATGATCTTAGCGTTTATCCGTAGTCTGCTAACACAATTGATGGGATGGCTGACGGCAAAGCAACTCGCAGTATCACAAGTCGATTTACAACTAGAACATGAACGTGGTCGGCAAGCGATTGCGCCCACTCTGTTAAGTATTCTGTTAGCCGAACCAGTCTGGCGCGAAGATCACCTGGTACGCTTACTCAAAGAACGTCTGGCACAAGTGAAGCTTGAGGCACCTGTCATCGCCGTCAGCTTGGATGCCAGCCAGGTTCAAGCAATGCATGTCCTCAATGCGACACTGTTCCCGGAACCCAAAGCCCACGCCGAAAATCACCATCGCTTACTGGAATTGCTGGTAGCACGTTTGGGTGACAATCAGGTTTTGCAGGCCGCACCACAAGCCGATCATCGGCCTGAAATAGCAAATCACTGGACATCGGTGATTCACCAGCAGGCAACAGAAAAACAATGTCAACAACAGCAACCACCCCTACAAGCATCCCGCCCTATGTGGCTTTTAGAAAAAGCGATCGCTATCGAAATACGGCAACACAGACCTTATTACCAGGCGCCACTCAAACTACTGACAAGTGCAGAAAGAATAGAAGCTGGCTGGTGGAATGGACAGTTAGTGACACGTGATTACTTCGTCGCGGAAAATCCAGCACATATCCGCTATTGGATTTATAGAGAACGTCTAGGTGAGCAGACCGATACCAACGCTAGCTGGTTTGTACATGGCGTCTTTGGTTGATCTATCATGACAAGCACTCCATTATTGCCACCAACACCACCATCGTCACCCACGCCGTCAGCATCTGCACAACTGTCGCTGCCCTATACACTGCCGGAATATGCTGAGCTGTTTTGCCAATCCAACTTTAGTTTTCTGCTGGGCGCTTCTCATGCAGAAGAGTTGGCAACACGCGCTGCACAACTCAATTATTCCGCTTTAGCAGTCACGGATGAATGCTCATTAGCCGGTGTTGTACGTGCGCATGTCGCGGCAAAGAAATCTAAGCTCCCTCTGATTGTCGGTAGTTATTTCAAACTCTCCGGCACACTTGATCTTCCTGATTTTTTGATGAAAAGCGCCGCTAACAATCCTACGACGATTCAGGCTGAGTTCCAAACGGACACTCAAACGCACAAGCAGGACTCTATGCAACCGCCTTCCCTGATAGCACTGGCACAGAACCGGCAAGGCTATGGCAATTTATCTGAACTGATCACATTGGCAAGAACACGTACCACCAAGGGAAGTTATCTGATCACTCCAGAGGATTTTAGTCATCCTCCTAAAGACTATGCGCATCTGAAAGGACTTCCCGATTGCCTGCTGATTCTGATTCCAGATTATCCCGCTGATGCGGCGATCCTGACAAAACAACTGCGATGGATGACGGTACATTTCCCACAACGCGCTTGGATCAGTCTGACTTTGCTCTATCAAGCGATGGATGAGCAACACCGTAAAACGATCATCGCTCTCGCTAATCAATACCGTATCTCTGTTGTAGCAACAGGTCATGTCTGTATGCATGTGCGCTCACGTAAGCCACTGCAAGATGTGCTGACCGCCATCCGACTTAAACGCTCTGTTGCAGAATGTGGTTATGATCTGGCGCCCAACGCAGAGCAACACTTACGTTCACGACTACGTCTAGCCAATATTTATCCAGCAGCGGCATTGGCCGAAACGATACGAATTGCCTCCCTATGCCAATTCTCTTTAGATGAATTGCGTTATGAATATCCCGATGAATTAGTACCAAAGGGCTACACACCTGCGGCCTACCTCAAACAAGAAGTCGCATATGGAGCAGCACAGCGCTTTCCCAACGGGATCTCAAAAAAGGTCGCAGATCGTATCGACTATGAGCTTCATCTGATTAACGATCTCGCCTATGAGCCTTATTTTTTAACGGTCTACGATATCGTTAAATATGCACGCTCAATTGGCATCTTATGTCAGGGACGCGGATCAGCAGCGAACTCTGTCGTCTGCTATTGCCTGCATATTACGGAAGTCGATCCTGAAAGCAGCACCATGTTGTTTGAGCGTTTTCTTTCAAAGGAAAGAAATGAACCGCCTGATATTGATGTCGATTTTGAGCATCAGCGACGTGAAGAGGTGATCCAATACATCTATAACAAATATGGCAGAAACCGCGCTGCTTTAGCCGCAGCAGTACATACATTTCGATCCCGTGGTGCACTGCGCGATGTTGGTAAGGCTTTAGGAGTAGATTTGGAGCTAGTAGATACCGTCGCCAAATCACATCGCTGGTTTGATAGCAAGCAGGATCTGCTCTTACGTTTTGCTGAAAGCGGGCTTGATCCTGAAGGCGCACTGGCACAGCAATGGGCAAGCCTGGCCAGCCAACTACGTGGCTTCCCACGCCATCTATCGCAGCACACCGGTGGCTTCGTCATTGCGCGTGACAAATTATCGCGCTTGGTTCCGATAGAAAACGCCTCCATGAAAGACCGTTGCGTGATTGAGTGGGACAAAGATGATCTGGAATCTTTAGGTTTGCTTAAAGTAGATGTATTGGCCTTAGGTATGCTCTCTGCCTTAAAACGAGCACTGGCTTTGATGGCGACACTACCTGGCAGACCATCACGTTTGCAGGACATTCCACGTGAAGATCCGCTGACCTATCAGATGATTTGCAAGGCCGACACGGTAGGCGTATTTCAAATTGAATCCCGGGCACAAATGAGTATGCTGCCGCGTCTGCGTCCCAAAGAATTTTACGATCTCGTGGTACAAGTTGCCATTGTGCGACCAGGTCCGATTCAAGGTGGCATGGTACATCCCTATTTGCAACGCAGACAAAATAAAGAGGCCGTCACTTATCCCAATGAAGAAATCAGAGAAGCCTTAGGACGAACTTTAGGCATCCCGATTTTTCAGGAACAAGTCATGCAAATCGCCGTGATCGCGGCTGAATTTTCTCCGGGCGAAGCAGATGAATTACGTCGTGCCATGGCAGCCTGGAAACGTAAAGGAGGACTAGAACATTATCACGATCGTATCGTCAACACCATGATCAGGCGTGGTTATACGAAAGAATTTGCGGAAGGTATTTTTCAACAAATGCTCGGTTTTGGAGAATATGGTTTTCCCGAAAGCCACTCCAGCAGTTTTGCGTTATTAACCTATGCCAGTAGCTGGATAAAGTGTCACGAGCCAGCAGTATTTTTATGCGCCTTGTTAAACTCCCAGCCGATGGGATTTTATTCTCCATCACAATTAATCCAGGATGCTAAACGCCATCAAGTCATCGTATTAAACATCGATATTCGTATCAGCAAATGGGACTCTAGCTTAGAAAAAAATGAGGGCAAGCACCCAGCAGTAAGGCTAGGTATGTCATTGTTATCGGGTTTGTCGGAACAAACAGCAGAGCGCATTACACAAGCACGTACTCAACTCGCTTTTAGCGATGTGAACGACCTGGCGCGCCGCGCTCAATTGTCACGCCATGATCTGCAAGTCCTGGCAGCAGGCAATGCCTTAGTTGCCTTATCGGGTCATCGACGTCAGGCACTTTGGCAAGCCATCGGCGCAGTAACGGATAAAGATTTGCTCGGTGTCGTCAGCGTAGAAGAGTCCATTCCTATGTTGACAGCACCAACAGAGGGACAAGAAATTGTCAGCGATTATCATGCGATGGGACTCACATTACAACGTCACCCCGTGGCTCTCATCCGTCCCCAATTACTCGCCAAACGATTTTTGCCAGCAGAGATGCTCAATACATTTCAGCAAGGTCAATTTGCCCGTGGCTGCGGCATCGTTACAGTACGCCAACGTCCTGGTACCGCCAACGGCGTGTTATTTATCACGATAGAAGATGAGACCGGCCCAATCAATGTCATCATCTGGCCAAGTCTGGTGGAGCAACAGCGGCAAGAAGTCTTAAATGCGCCATTACTTGGCGTGTATGGCATCTGGCAATGCGAAGGTGATGTACGTCATCTGATTGCAAAACGTTTGGTGGATATGTCCTATTTGTTAGGTGCCTTGCAAACTGCAAGCAGAGATTTTTGTTAATAAGACTTACGTAAAAATGCCCCAACTAATTTGCAGAGCCTAGCCGTACTAGAGTACTGTCGTCATCGCTACGCCATGCTGGAACAATTTTGCGTACGTCCTGAATTGAAGCCTACGAGCTTCTTCAATAATGATATCAACGATCTTTTGTTGTATTTCAGGTGGAGCATCTCCACCTCGACGCGAATTACCTTTTAGGTCTTTTTTTTGATCGATTGATTCATTGACGTGTGTATCTGGCATTATTTCTCCACGTTTTCTATTTTATTTTTCAAGTAAAAAGAGTCTTCCTTCCACCAAACTTTTTCTTGGCGATCAATATCTTTACGCTCTCTACCGGATACGAACCATTTTCGATCATAGTGTTTCCACCTGCCGTTCAAGTCCATGGTTGCATGAACCTCGCAATCATTGCAGTTACCGCCATTCCCTAACGAGAAAAATATATACGGCTTATTATTTTTTCCGGCTACGCAAGTTAATGAGCGAACTGAATGAAATTCATTTCTTGATGGCTCCTTTTCCAGAAGATTTTCTAACATAATCTTTTTCTCATTTTTTTCCAAAATAAGTTTTTGTTGTACACAGAAAGTATTAACCATCTCGTCTACGTCATTTTGGCAATAAGAAAGAACGGTAATTTTTACTTCATCACATACCGTTTCATTTGTAAACCATCGCATATCGTCTGCTGCAAATACATTCGTGGAAAACATTGCGAGCGGAAAAATTAGGATCAATCTGTTTCTTAAAAAATTTTGTATTGTCATCTTCAAACCTCATTAAACCAATCATCAATATCATCCTCATCAACTTTTTCCCGATGAAATTTTTCGTGTCGATCTAAAACGATCTTGAGCAGTTCAGGCTGTGAAGTAAGTACTGCTCTTGTTTTACCTTCGCTACCTGTCCGACCAAACAACACGGTACCGTCAGCTCTTTGCTTACGATATAGCCGCTGAGATACAGGCTCTTTTTTATCTTTATCTACAATTTCAAAAATACCCGAATAGAGTTTTGAGCCGGGAAAGTCAGGGAATTTAGGAGAAGAACTCCCCGGCCCAGCCAATTCCTTTGCACTCGCCTTAAACGTCATCGTCCCTGGCCCGTGCACCATGATGTTGCCGCCTTCTAGTTTGATGTACGCCCCTTGTGCTGTAAGGAGTACATGCTCAGGGGCGGCAATCGTGAT
>JANXTO010000031.1 GCA_025352365.1 Undibacterium sp.
CAATATCCAATATCCGGCTACTGCTTTTAATGCGAATGCGGAAAAAGCTGGTCATGACGATCTGGCAGATAAGAACGTTACCTCGATCGAAATGGAAGTACCGACCGCTTGTTTGACTAACGGCACAGAGCCCGTCATCGGCGGCTGGACTACCGCTAGTTTGCGCCAAGGTCGCGTGATCAATCCAACACCGAATAGCAGTACACCATCTAAAGAAGGCGGAGCTTGGACCCAGGTATCCCGCTTAGGAATGCCACTGGTCAATGAAGTAGTAATCGGCCTGAAAGATAAAGATCAGTTCAACCACAGCAAACCAATCGGCGATGGTCAATTCTTAACGTATGTGACTAACCCGACCTTGCCTGCGTTGGTTGAAGTCTTGTATGGTAGTGCTGGCGTCAAAGCACCGACGAACTTCCCACGCAATGATTTGGTCGCAGCGTTTTTAACAGGTATTAAAGGTGTCAATCAACCCGCTAACGTAGTCGCATCTGAAATGCTGCGTTTAAATACGACGACACCAGTAAGCGCGACCCAAAATCGTTTAGGTGTCATCGGTGGCGATAGCGCTGGCTTCCCTAATGGTCGTCGCCCAGGTGATGACGTGGTTGATATTGCATTACGTGTAGTGATGGGTCGTCTGTGTATACTAAATATCGGTTGTGTGCCAACTGACGCACCAGCAGGCAGTATCGACTTCACAGATGGCGCTTATCTGGATAGCTCTTTCTTTAACAATTCCTTCCCGTACTTGAAGACGCCAATTGCTGGTTCACTCAAGCATTAAAATCGTTCGTCTTAGTTTGACCTATCTATGTCTAGATATATTCAAATTACAACATTAATTTCAAGGAAAAATCATGAAAGCAAAACATGGTTTGTGGATCGCTGCCATTACATTAACTGCCACACTCACAGCTTGTGGCGGTTCGAGCTCCAGTAACAACAATGGAGGTGATACAGGCACATCACCCCCACCGCCCCCACCAGTAACGTTAATTGATACGTTTACCCAGTTTGTACTGAATTTAGTTGGAACCAGCGCAGACACTACAGAACCGCAAGCAATTGATTCTGTCACCGTCACGGCACCGGAAAACTCTGAACCAGTAACAACTAGCTAAACTCGTTCTGCGTAAAAAAATTGGGCTTAACTCGAATAAAGTTAAGCCCAAACTTATGGTGCTGTGTGTGTATTTTATTAGATTTTTTTAAAAAATTCAG
Source organism: Undibacterium sp. (assembly GCA_025352365.1). GTDB lineage: Bacteria > Pseudomonadota > Gammaproteobacteria > Burkholderiales > Burkholderiaceae_D > Undibacterium. Next base: position 1,225 of record JANXTO010000031.1, read on the forward strand.
CCTCGTCTTACCGTCTTCTCATGTTTAAATTCATCTCATCTAAATTATCTGGGTCTGATCATGCATTACAGTGAGTAATCAGTTTTATCATTCTATACTTTTTGATTTTTATTATTTTCTACTTCATTGCCATGCGCCTGCCTCGCCTTATTTTTTCAGTGCTCAGTATCTTCAGTTTGCTCGCCTTCAACGCACAAGCAACGCCGTTTATTCCCACTGATGGCAAGCAAGTATTAGAGCAACTACCCATGCGTAGTGATCCGGCGCAGCGCGAGTTTGCACGTCTGCGCAAATTAATAGCCGACAAACCCGATGACGCCTTGATTGCCGGTGACTTGGCACAGGCTTACATCAATGCAGCGCGCGCAGATGGTGATCCACGTTATTTAGGCTACGCGCAAGCGGCCTTAAAACCTTGGTGGACACTAGCGCAACCACCGGTATCGGTATTAGTGCTACGTGCGACGATATTGCAAAGTACCCACCAATTCCCGGCTGCGTTGACTGATCTTAATAGCGTACTAAAACAAGACAGAGACAACGCTCAAGCCTGGCTGACACGCGCTACGGTCTTACAAGTGCAGGGACAATTTGCACAAGCCAAAGCCAGTTGTATGCGGCTGTATCCGCTAGCGCCAGAACTGATTACGCTCACTTGTCTCAACAACGTCAGTAGCCTGAATGGGGAAGCAGTAACAAGCTATGCGACCCTCAGTGCAGCGTATAAAAAGAACCCCGATGCGGATGTTGGTATCAAAATTTGGGTCGCTACCTTGCTGGCAGAAATGTCGGCCAGACTAGGCGATGCCAAAGCGGCTGATATGTGGTTTCAAAAAGCCATGGCGCTGGATAAACCCGACAGCTACTTGCTAGGATCATATGCAGATTTCTTGCTAGACCAAAAACGCGCAGCAGAAATCCTGCCTCTGCTAAAGAATAAAACCAAGGTCGATGCACTATTACTGCGCTATGCACTGGCTTTGCAAACCCAACAATCACCAGAGGCAGCAGACCAAATCAAACTACTGGATCAGCGTTTTGATGCTGCGATTTTACGTGGTGACACGGTGCATCAGCGTGAGCAATCCCGCTATGAGTTGCAGTTAAAAAATCATCCCGAGACTGCTTTAAAACTAGCGCAACTGAATTGGGCCATCCAAAAAGAAGCCGCTGATTTACGGATTTATCTGGAAGCCGCTGCCGCATTACCCGACTCCAAAGCCGCCGCGATTGCAGCACAACCGGCACTAGAGTGGCTCAAGCAAAATAAATTAGAAGACGTCGCACTAAAGCCCTTGCTGGCTAAATTGGGAGCAAGGTTATGAAGACTATTTTTGAATCAACGTCGAAACGTTTTTCAGGGCTAGGCTTTTTAATCAGTGTAGCGACCGTACTCCTCAGCCTGCTCTGCACTTCAGCCTACGCCCACAAACCCAGCGATAGCTATCTGATACTGCACGCCGACCAAACTGGCATCCACGGTCAATGGGATATCGCTTTACGCGATCTGGATTTTGCGATTGGTTTAGATGCCGATGGCAACGGTGAATTGACTTGGGATGAAGTACGCAGCAAGCACGCCGACATCGCGGCCTATGCCTTATCAAGGCTGACGATTAGCGAGGCTGGTGATAACGAAAATAAGCTCTGCCCGCTCACAGCCAGACAACAATTGATTGACCAGCATAGCGATGGCGCGTACACCGTGCTGATATTTGACAGTCCCTGCACGGCTGAAAAAATCGCCGTTCAGTATCAACTATTTTTTGATATTGACCCACAACATAAGGGCTTGCTAAGGCTGGTCAACAAAGACGGCGCAACTGCGACGGCCATCTTTAGTCCTGATAACGCGAGCCAGACATTCACCTTGGCAGAAGTCAGCAAGCTGCAACAATTTACCGATTATGTGAAGCACGGCGTCTGGCATATCTGGATCGGCTTTGACCATATTCTGTTCTTGCTGTCCTTACTGTTGCCTGCCGTTCTGGTGATGCACGCGCGTAAGTGGGAGCCTGCTACTCACTTCAAAGCGGCTGCAATTGATGTCTTAAAAATTGTGACGGCGTTCACTCTGGCGCACTCGATTACGCTGACCTTGGCGGCATTAAATATTCTCTCACTACCATCACGTCTGGTGGAATCGGCGATTGCCTTGTCGGTTATTTTGGCAGCGCTAAATAATTTATTCCCACTATTCCAAGGGCGGCGCTGGTTAGTTGCTTTTAGCTTTGGACTCATCCATGGTTTTGGATTTGCCAGCGTACTGGCCGACCTTGGCTTACCAAAAGCAGCACTGATCCTGGCATTGGTCGGCTTTAATTTTGGTGTGGAGATTGGTCAGCTCAGCATCGTCGCCATGTTCTTACCGCTGGCATTTGTATTGCGAAAGCACTGGCTGTACCGGCGAGGGATTGTGCAATTTGGATCTGCACTCATCATACTGATCGCTACGATCTGGTTTGTCGAACGGGCTTTTAACTTGCGTTTAATTTCTTGATTGTGTTTGAGCGTTACAGAAAATTCCTCTGAAATTAATATACTCCCCTTAATTTTTTTAAAATATGCCTTATTGTGCAATTATTTATTGGACAATTAAAATATACTTACTATGAGTATATATTGAGTGCGTCATAGAAAACACCCGCTAACTGCAGCAGATTCATCATTTTTGTTCGCCATAAAAGAATCTGCTAACTACCCGTTACACATCCGAAAAAATATTTTTAAAAATAAATGAAATCAAGTGTAAGTAATCGCGCTCTGCTCACGACAGATGCATAAGTTCAAACAGAGAACAAAACGTAAGACTCTGAGATGGACTTTGTAGTTGACCCAAAGCTGATACTTTTATTCATTTCTATTTTTAATTCAATTTTTTTATATCGGAGAACAACATGAAACAAGCTATCCAAACTGGTGCCCTGATCGCTGCTGCCGCTGCTGCTATGGCTTTCTCTGGCGCGACTTTCGCTGCCTCTACTACAGCAAGTGCTGGTGACATGGTGCATTGTTCAGGCATCAATAGCTGCAAAGGTACTAGCGATTGCAAAACTGCAGAGAACGCATGCAAAGGCCAAAATTCTTGCAAAGGTCACGGCTTTATCGCAACAAGCTCTGCTGATTGCAAAGCTAAAAACGGCAAAGTCATCGATCAAAAGTAATACCCTAAGTGCGCTGTAGCCTATTGTTGGTAATATCTGCCAATCATGCTAAAGCGCACTTTTTTATTTTCAAGAAATCTCTGCTATGACGACAACTATTGCATCGCCGGGTTTTGGACTAGGCTTACGTACCGATCACTATAATGAGATTTTGGCGACGCCGAATAGCTTCTCACAAGCGATAGACTGGTTTGAAATTCTGTCTGAAAACTATATGGTGCCAGGCGGAAAACCGCTCGCCATGTTGGATGCAATACGACGTGATTACCCGATGGTGATGCACGGCGTATCGATGTCGATAGGCTCCGCGCAAGGCCCTGATGAAGCGTATTTGCTCGACCTGAAAAAACTCATCCAGCGGGTACAACCGCTATGGGTGTCGGATCATTTATGCTGGACTGGTGTGCATGGTAAGAATATGCACGACTTGCTGCCCTTGCCGTACACCGAAGAAACTGTCGCGCTGGTAGTGCAAAATATCCGTCGCGTACAAGACATATTAGAACGCCCCTTAATTATTGAAAATGTCTCTAGCTACCTCACGTTTGCTAGCGATGCAATGAACGAGTGGGAATTTTTAAATGCGATTGTCACTGAAGCAGATTGTCTGATGCTATTGGACGTAAATAATATTTACGTCAGCAGCGTCAATCATGGCTTTGATGCATTGGAATATCTGAACGGGATTCCACAAGGACGGGTGCAGCAAATCCATCTTGCCGGTCATCACAATCACGGTAACTATATTGTGGATACCCACGATCATCCTGTCGCTGATCCGGTATGGGATTTATATGCGCACGCATTGCGTCGATTTGGACAGGTCGCCAGCATGATAGAGCGCGACGACAATATCCCTCCTTTGACAGAGCTGGTGGAAGAGCTAGCTATTGCACGACGCATCGCCCAACGTGTGAAGACAGAACAAGCAGTAACAAGAGAACTGCAAATGCGATCTGCGGGGTTGTTGGTATGAGTACGCTGCCTTTGCTTGAGTTGCAGCAAGAATTCCAGGATTTTATTTTGGGACCGCAAGCTGATGCTGCTTTCGGTCAACATATTGGCCGTTCATCTGGCCGGTCGGACTTTGCTACCGATGCGCGGCTGGCGATTTATTACGATGCTTATCGCCTCCGCTTACGTGAGGCTTTGTCAGACGCGTTCGATAAAACTCATCGCTATATTGGGGATGACTTATTTCATCAAGCTTGTCATGAGTATTGCCAGACACACCCGTCGCTGTCGCGTAATTTACGCTGGTACGGCGCAAAATTTCCTGCGTTTTTAAAAACTTATTTATCGGATTACCTGATCGCGGCAGAGCTGGCCGAGTTTGAGTGGCTGTTGAGTCTGGCGTTTGATGCGGAAGATCAGCCCGTATTAAGGCTGTCCGACATGGCTACAGTAGCACCGGAAGATTGGGCGCAAATTGGCTTTGTGGGTCAGGCATCGCAACATTTTTTACACGCCCATTGGAATAGCGTTGCGCTGTGGATGGCGCTGGGGGATCAAACTCAGCAAAAGGTTCAGCAGCTAAGCCCGCCTGATCCGGTGTGTTCAGAAGAAGGCACTATCTGGCTGATCTGGCGTAAAGATTTGCAAGCGCATTTTCGGTCCATTAGCGCAGCAGAATATATGGCTTTAACCGGACTAAGTGAAGGTCAAAGTTTTGCAGAGGTTTGTGAAACCGCCGCCGAAAAAAATCCAGACAGTACGATGCAAATTGCGGGATGGTTGCAGACTTGGTTGAATGAGGATTTGTTGTCGGCGGTGCGCTAAATAGCTCATCACCAGATCACTTCTGCAAGCATTGCGCCGCGCAAAGAATTACAAACCATCACCTGATCTGCATAGCGTAAGTCGTCCATACGCAATTGCTTTTCGCTGGCTTGCCATTGAGAATCGTCTAATATCACTGCACGCATCACGCCGGGTAATACGCCGTCGCTCAATGGCGGCGTGAACCACTTGCCATCGAGCTGTACAAATAAATTACTACGGCCACCTTCGGTCAGGTAGCCATGCTGATTACAGAACAGAGCATCGAATGCGCCTTGCTGTTCGGCAGTTTGCCAAGCTTGATCATATTGCTGACGCTGCGTGGTTTTATGGCGTAAAAACACGTCATGACTTTGCGTCTGCTGTGATGCCAGCAGTAATTTAACTGGCTTAGAAGCGTCGGCGAATGCAAGCAAAGGCGCGCTTTGGAGGCTGATCGTGCCATCACTCTGTAAAGTAAGACGCAGGCGGAATGCGGCTTCTGGAGGCAAATCGGCCTGGAAGCCAAGGATTACCTGGACAATCTTTTCCTCATCATAAGCAAACCCTAGATACACAGCAGAGTTGCGCAGGCGCTGTAAGTGACGCGGGAGATGACGGCAACCGTGTTCACGACTGGCATGCATGGTTTCAAACAAGGCGAATTCAGGGCGCAGATCGGTTAAGAATTTTGCTTTGAGCTGGCATTCGGCAAACTCTTCCGCGGCCACGCTGTCATACACAATACCAGCACCGACACCCATCACGGCCTGCCGCACATCCACTTCTTTTTTCAGCTCTGGCGCTCGCAAAATCAAGGTACGGATCGGTACGGACAAACAAAAATCGCCGACCTCTCGGGCTGCGCTAACGTTGGCGCTATTGCTGGTTTCTGGCGGATCAAACCAGCCGATTGCGCCAGTATATAAGCCACGCGGCTCGGTCTCTACTTCACGCACGATTTGCATGGTGCGGTGTTTGGGCGCGCCGGTGATAGAGCCGCAAGGAAACAACGCCGACAAGATCGCTGCCAGACCCAACTCAGGCTGTAGGGTTGCGGTAATACTCGATGTCATTTGTAATACGCTGGAGAAGCGATTGACCTCAAACAAGGCAGGGACTTTGACTGATCCCGGCACCGCAATCCGCCCCAGGTCATTGCGCAGCAGATCCACGATCATCAAATTTTCTGCCCGATTTTTTGGATCAGCTGCCAGCTCTTGCGCTAGCCTCGCATCAGTCGCCGCATCACCGCTAGCCGCCGCAGTGCCCTTCATCGGCCGAGCAAATAATTCACCTACCTGATTTCGCACGAATAATTCCGGTGACAGCGACAAAATAGCTTCACCGTCCGGCAGACAAATCAGTGCGCCATACGGCACCGGCTGGCGCTGGCGCAGACGTCGATAAAGCGTCAGCGGCGACCCCAGCACATCAAAATGCAGGCGATAAGTGTAATTAACTTGATAGGTGTCGCCCGCAGCGATATAGGCGCGTATTTGCGAGATAGCTAGTGTAAATGCGGCCTCGTCTACGCTGGCACGGATGCCGGCAATGCTGGCCGTAGCCTTGTCTGTAGCGGCAGGCAGATTGACACTAGTCTGATTTTTTCTCTCCGCATCTGCGAGCCAAATCGCCACTTGTTCACGATTCAGCAAATCGCAACGGGTAAATAACAGGATGCGCGATACCAAGTGTTGTTCAGGGCTTTCTGCTCCGCTCCAATCATCAATCGCCTGCAAGCGTGCGCCAGTCTCGTAGCTCAACAAAGCCACTGCATACATGCCCGACTGCAAAGCTTGTTGCGTGCGCTGCCATAAATCTTGCCAAGCCGCTTGAATCGTATTGGCAGCATTCTCGGCGTCACAATGCAAGACTTGGACTAAGCCGGTGTACAAACGCGAACTGGCAAGGCCATTTTCGGCATGCGCATCGTCTAACAAGGCAAAACAGTCGGGAGTGGTGTTGGGCAAAAAAGACACTATGAGAACCAAAAGTAGAGAATGCGCTGGAGTTTACTCGCAGATACCGAGCGTTGCACAGATCAGCACCAAAATATTAAACTATTTACAACTAAATTTGAGTTAAACTTATTTTAGAGTTAGCACTCACGCGTTAAGGCCTGATAATACGGAAAAAAATAACACCAATAACAATACTAAAAACGAGGCACATACTCATGCAAACTGCATTTCTACAAGCACCTCTAGCAAAAAAGTTGTTGCGCGACAACTTAATTGTGATCTTCACGATTTCGTTATTAGCGCTCCTATCTTTTCTACTAGTATCTGCTTACGTAGCGCAAAAAGATCTTCGTGCCACCAGCATATACCAAGCCAATACTTTGGCCGCGAATCTGGACGACAATCTGGATGATGCCGATTTGCGGCCAGCACGTAAATTAATTCTTAATACGAGCTTTGCGCCAGATGTATTAGGCATCACGGTGTACGACAAAAAAGGCAGTCCAAAAATTAGCTGGGATAGCGTGGAATATTTTGGCAAAGTAGAAAATCTGTCATCAATCCCCGTTCCAAACAATAGCACCGTCCATGCTCAGACTAGCTTGCGACGCGATTATCTCGACGTGTTGGTGCCGATGGCGAATGGCACCACCACCACAGGCTTTCTGCAAATGCATATCAGCTTAAATTCTTTCTACAAAGACTTTGCGCTTCATTTAGTGCTGGGATTACTGGCGTTAGCAGTTGCCACTTTAACGGCTGCTTATCTTCTGACCCAAAGACAAATATCACGACTGGCACCGGTGTTTGAACTGTCGCGTATCGTTGAACAAGTCTCGGTGACAGGTGACTATAGTCTGCGTGCACACCACCACGACAGCAATGAATTAGGTAGCCTGAGCCAGCACTTCAATAAAATTATGTCGCACATAGAATCGTGGGAATCAGTGGTCCAGATTGAAGCCGATGAGAGACTAGTAGAAGAGCAACGTATGACTATTCTGGATAATCACGATAGTCTGACCAAGCTACCCAACCGCCATTATTTTCATCGTTTGTTGACCAGCAGCGTAGAGCATGCGGTTGAGTCCCAGCAACTGGCGGCGCTGGCATTTATCGACATTGATCATTTCAGAGCCTTAAATGATTTGTATGGATACGACGCAGGCGATTTAATTCTAGCGACCATGGCAAATCGCCTGTGCGCCGTTTTGCGCAATACCGATACTTTATGCCGTGTGGATGGTGATGAGTTCGCTGCTATTTTCCCCGATATTGGCAGTATAGAAATGGCGCAGATATTGGCAGACAGGTTGGTACAAGCGGTACAGGAACCTTTGATTTTGCGTGGAAAAAAATTGACGATTACGGCCAGCGTCGGCGTCGCATGCTGCCCTCTGCATGGAAAAGAACAGCGCCTGTATTTACACAATACCGATCTGGCGTTAAAAGAAGCCAAATACTCAGGCACCAATACCTGGCGGATTTTTAGCGCAACAACAGCGCAAGCTGATGCGCAGCTTGCTCTCCAGGTAAATATTTAAAACCGGTTTTAGCATAGCGGTGCCAACGCCCCATCACAAAGCTACTCAGCAAATTTGCCCGCATGGCAGCTTCCGTTTCAAGCAGATTGCCTTGACTGCTGGCGATACGTAATGATTGCTTGAAAGCGAGTTCAATCCGTTCCATAAACTGATTCATGCGGGCTTGCAAACGCGGATCTTCGTTCACCAAAGCATCGCCAATTAATACCTTGGTCATACCGGGATTGCGCTCAGCAAAATTGAGTAGCATCAGCGCAATTGCCTGCGTTTGAGACAAACCATCTTCTTGCTGTTGACTGATCTGATTGATGAGTCCAAAGACCGAGCTTTCGATAAATTCAATCAAGCCTTCAAACATCTGCGCCTTACTGGCAAAATGCCGATACAAAGCGGCTTCTGACACTTCGATCTTGGCAGCCAGAGCAGCGGTTGTGATCTTTTCGCCCTTGGGATTTTCTAGCATTGCTGCCAGTGTTTGTAATATCTGTAGCTTGCGCTCGCCGGGTTTGGTGGTTGCCATTTTTATTTATTTTTAGCGTAGACGATGAATATGCTGGGGTAAATCTAATACGGATTTTACTGCGACATCTACACAGGCATAGGATTTTTTAATCTTGTATTGATGCAACGCATCTGGCTCTTTATGACCGGGTTGACTGGCTTGCAAGTAACGGGTAATCAATGCCGTGCGCATACCGATCCGCTTGGCTGCGCGTAAATTGCTAACGGTGTCTTCAATCAAAATACAATCTGCTGCACGCACTTTTTGCTTTGCCACTAGTTTACGCAAATATTGCGTTGATGGCTTAGGCCGTAAATGTCCATGTACGCGCATTGCCTCGATTGGTATATGTGCAGCAAAATACCGGTGCAAACCCAGGTGTCGTATCACTTCACGCGAATAGTCGCGCGGCGCATTAGTCAGCAAAATTTTGCGTCCGGGCAAACGACGTAACAGACGTGCCAAACCACGTTCTGCCCTGATCATGGCGGTCAGATTATCAAAGCTATGTGCCGCATGCAAAAAGCTGTCTGCCCGCACGCCGTGATGCTTTACCAGACCCAATAAGGTTGCGCCATACCGTTGCCAGTACAAAGCTCTTGCTGCGTTGACAGTTGCGGCATCGGCAGGAGTAACACCGTCACCCAACAAGTCCGCCATAAAGCGATTCATATTCTGCGTAATCGCAGGGAAAATCGCATGACTGGCGTTGTGCAAGGTGTTGTCAAGATCGAACAGCCAAAGCGGATCTGAACGTTTTGGCTTCATTATAGGCAACTCGGGTAATCGCTGATTGCGAATGTGATTGGATAAATTACGATGGACTTAGTAGCGACTAAGTCCATCGCTACGAAGTCTATATTGGCTACATTAGTGACTTCGAATCATGGTACCAAACGCCTGTTCTGTCAGCACTTCCAGTAACAAAGAATGTTCAATCCGTCCATCAATAATATGCACGGTATTAACGCCTGATTTAGCGGCGTCCAAAGCGGAAGAAATCTTTGGCAACATGCCACCGGAGATGGTGCCATCAGCAAACATTTCATCAATCTCACGCGCAGATAAATCCGTGACCAAATTACCCTGTTTATCTTGTACGCCAGCGATATTAGTCATCATGATCAGCTTTTCAGCCTTCAGGATTTCGGCAATTTTGCCCGCGACTACGTCAGCATTAATATTGTAGGCCTGGCCATCAATACCAAAACCGATAGGCGAAATAATCGGGATAAACGCATCATCCTGCAACGCCTTAACCACGGCGGGATTGATCGCATCGATCTCGCCGACAAAACCGATATCCAGGAATTTGCCCGGATTTTCACGATCTGGCATTTGCATCTTGCGGGCACGGATGAGTCCACCATCTTTGCCAGTCAAACCAACTGCCTGGCCGCCGTAATGATTAATCAACATCACGATATCTTGTTGCACTTCGCCACCGAGCACCCACTCCACCACTTCCATGGTTTCTTCATCGGTAATCCGCATACCTTGCACGAACGAGCCTTGTTTGCCGATTTTTTTAAGCGCGTTATCAATTTGCGGCCCACCGCCATGGACGACTACCGGATTCATCCCGACTAGCTTGAGCAAAATAACATCGCGGGCAAAACTATGCTTCAGACGCTCTTCTGTCATTGCATTGCCGCCGTATTTAACGACGATCGTTTTACCGTGAAATTTACGAATATAAGGAAGCGCTTCTGCTAAGATTTCAGCTTTAATCTCTGACGCAACGCCAGCCAATTTATCCGTCGAAGAGATTGCTGTGTCGGTTACACTGCTCATAATGAAAATATCCTGTGGTCATTTGGAAGTTTCCTGAATTTTACAGGGAAAAAGTGTCATGCAGCCATGCGACCCTACATTTGCACAAGCTAATGATGCCTTGCCGTTATCATCGTAGTTATTTGTCAAAATTATCTATTTAAAAAATGACATCACTTTCCGCTCTACATCAACAACTTGAGGTCATGCGACCCGTTTTGTTGCGCTTCGCCCTGTTGCAATTGCGGAATCAGGCATTGGCAGAAGATGCCGTCCAAGAGGCTTTGCTTGCCGTACTGGAAAAACCGGATAGCTTTGCCGGACAATCTTCATTGCGCACCTATGTCACAGGGATTCTTAAATATAAAATTATTGATTGCTTGCGAGCCTCGAATAAGGAAGTCTCTTTGCAGCTAGAGGATGGTGAGTCAGAGGCAGATTTGATTGATAGTCTGTTTAAACAAGACGGGCATACGATAGAGCAACCACGTGCCTGGGGTAACCCGGACGCAACGCTGGAACAGAAGGATTTTTTCCGGGTATTAGAGGTGTGCCTTGAGAAACTACCAGCGCAAACAGCACGCGTATTTATGATGCGCGAATGGCTGGATTTAGAAACTGAAGAAATTTGTAAGGAATTGAGCCTGACCACGTCTAATCTATGGGTGCTGCTCTACCGAGCCAGATTACGTTTGCGGGAGTGCCTGGATTTAAACTGGTTTGCCAATAAAATCTGAGCTAAATCTTATAGCTAAAACCTCAAGTTAGTATTTACAGTACTAATTCATTTTATATAATTTAGGACTTACGCAACATTGTTCTGGCACAGCTTGGCGAAGAAGATGGTCTTTAGTACGACCAGACTCCGGAACGCAGCTGAGGCGGTTTTGCGTAAGTCCTATCCTCTACCTACTTATCATGAGACTACTACTCACCTGCAAACAAACGCACCAGATGGTCTCGGAAGGTCTGGACCGCGAGCTAAAACTAGGCGAGCGCACGCGTCTGAAAATGCATCTGACCATGTGTGACGCCTGCACTAACTTTAATGGGCAAATGCGATTATTGCGTAAAGCTATGCGCCAGCTTCCGATGCAAGATGATAGCTCTGGGCCAGATCGTCCAAAATGAGTACCTGCCCACGCTGCCAAACCAGCTTTACTTGCGCGATGGCAGACAATACTGACCAAGCTTGCTGGTGTATTGCGCTGCCCCCGATCCCACTCGCGCAGCTGCCAGAAGGTAAATTGGACATGGATGCAAGTTGCTTTTGTCCACAATGTTTGCCCGAGTGGAAAGCCGAGCGCGCAGCGCTACAAAACTTGAGTTAGGCAATTCAGTTACCATATTGTTTTTGTGGTGTTTGTAAGCGCAGGCAAGACCGCAAATGTTTGTTTGTGCGCCCTTTCTTGGAATCTAGCATGCCATCTGATTTGTCTTTTGAATTAAAACAACTACCGACACCCGTTCCAGTCTCGCAGCGTATCCGTGAGCGAATTGTGGCGAGCAAAACGCGCTACCACGCGAACGACAATATTGCTAATTTTATCCAGCCAGGCGAGTTAGAACTATTGCTTGATGAAGTGGAAGAAAAACTCAAAGGCGTATTGCAAAGTTTAGTCATTGATACCGATAGCGACCACAATACGCAAGATACGGGTCGCCGTGTCGCGAAGATGTATCTGAACGAAATCTTCAAGGGACGCTATGTCAATATGCCGGCGGTGACTGAGTTCCCGAATGCATCGCATCTCAACGAGCTAATGATCATTGGCCCGATCACGGTACGCAGCGCTTGCTCACACCACCTATGCCCGATTATTGGCAAGGTCTGGATTGGCGTCATGCCGAACGAACATTCCAATCTGATCGGTTTATCCAAATACGCACGGATCGCCGAATGGATCATGAGCCGACCACAAATTCAGGAAGAAGCCGTGGTGCAATTGGCCGATGCCTTACAAGAAAAAATGCAGCCAGATGGCTTGGCCGTGGTGATGGAAGCAGATCACTTTTGTATGCATTGGCGCGGCGTCAAAGATATGGACGCAAAAATGATCAATAGCGTCATGCACGGATCATTTTTAAAAGATCCTAACTTGCGCAGGGAATTTTTATCGCTGATCAAACGATAGCGTTTTTTTAAATTCGCTTTTAAATTTACTTTACATTTGTGCTGGTTAAAAAACCAGTTCGACCACTTGTATGCCACTTATGGCAAGCTAACTTTATTCAAAGAGATCATCATGCTAGTCCGACTTTTGTACGCCAGCCGTGCCGTTGATCAACAGATGTCCGACATGATATTAGGCATCATGCAGCAATCGCGTACACAAAATCCGCAAAATGGCATTACCGGTATTTTGTGCCATAGCGACAATGTATTTATGCAAGTCTTAGAAGGTGGACGCGATGCTGTGAATACGCTCTACGCGCACATACTGCGTGATCCACGTCATACGGATATAACCCTGCTGCACTACGAAGAAATCAACGAGCGGCACTATTCCGGCTGGACTATGGGACAAGCGAACTTAGGCAAAATCAACCCGTCGATTTTATTGAAATATTCAGCTCTGCCAGAACTCAATCCGCATCTGATGTCCGGCAAAAACTCTTTGGCTTTGATCGATGATTTAATGGCGACAGCAGCCATCGTAGGCCGTACCTGATTGGAATAAACCCGATTACGGCAAGTGGTCGGGTGCTTGGAAGAGCGCTTATAAACAAGCTTGGAAAGGAGCATAGAAGCGCGCTTACTAATCCAGCCATTCCCCAACGATTCAGCACTTTGTCTGCAACGCATACTTCCCTTACGCCAACCTCATAAATAATATACTCCAATATAGTATATTTATTTGTCCATAGAATCATTGGACAATACGGCATATTTATCAAAAATAAGGGGGAGTATATTTAACTTGACTCTATTACAAAGTAAATTCGCTGACTTTCTGCGGAACAGGTGCGTCAATTGCAGCGCAAATACAACTGAGTAAATCTGCGCTATCTGGATTGAGTCGCTCGCCTGGCAAAGCTGCGGCGGCGACCAGCAAACGAATTAAAAATGGCTTAGCCAAAGGCGCTAGCTGATTCAATTTATCCAGCGCTTGCTTCACCTCAAAAAAGTCGGGTGCATTCACCGATACTGCGACAGCCGCACTGGTGTTGATAGGAGCTGTGTGGGTCGCAGCTGTATTAATCACACACATATCACTAGCATTTAAGCGCAGGTCAGGCATGCTATTGGCAGCGCGTAAAAATGCGTCTCTGGCATCAAACGCTGCTGTATCTTTGCCGCTGGCGGTATAGGCGACTAAAGAGAGCAACAATGCGGTTTCTTTTTTCAGCGCAGCCAATTGTCCGAAACGTACCGACACGGCACGTCCTGCTAACGGCCCCAATCGGCGATCAAGTACCGTTTGCAAGACAAACTCGGCTTGAGTCATCTTTTGGTCCGCTGCAATAAGCCTAGAAACGATCGCTAACAGACTCGCCCTTTGCTCCACCGACAATAGTTTTAATGCGGGCATTGCCAGATCAAGCAAAGGTAAACGCGCACTGCGCGGCATGGCCTCAATATGTGGCAACAAACTTAGTGCTAAGGCAGATTGCGCTGTGGCAGATTGCTGCAAAATGGTAGTTTGTATGGCGTAGGCTTGCGTGTCACTGGGATCTAACAACAAAGCATATACCGCGGCACTAGCACCCAAAGGATCGCGCAAGGCATCCAGTAACTCACTTGGCATGCGATTTTTTGTTGATGCGTGGTTGCCAAATCCCAGGTCGAATTGATTACTTAAGTTTGATGTTTTGGAATCTGATGCTGCAATGTCTGATTTCGCTGCGCCGGGAGAGGCGATGATTGCCAAGGTAGAACCAGGTACGCTGTTATTCGTTGCCGCTTGCGCTGCCATAAAATTGCGCGCGCCAAATCCATATACGCCCTCAGGCAAACCGGCACCAGCGTCAACGTCAATAATTTCACTGGCATCTAAAAACTCTACATTCCGGCCATACAAACGTTGCAGACGTTCTTTTAACGGCGGATGCGTCGCAAAAAAACCGTCTAGTAAATTAGGTCGGGCTGCGCCTAAAAACATATGAGAAAGCTGTTCTGCATGCGGGCTGTCGATGCGAGATCCGCATTGGTTGGTGAGCGTTAATCCGCCGATTTTACGTAATGCGCCGCCAATACCTTCCGGGTTACGCGTAAATTGAACTGCGCTGGCGTCGGCTAAAAATTCACGCTGACGGGAGACTGCCGACTTAATCAAACGGCCAAAGAAAATCCCGACATAGCCAATCACAAACAGAGCAACGCCGGTAAGAAAAAAGATTGTTTGCAACGATGGACCTTTTTCATCACGACTACGTGACGACCCGATGCTGGAACCCCAATACATCAGCTGCTGGCCAAAACTGGCAATCATCTGTATCCCAAACAGCATACCGATCAGTTTGATATTCATACGCATGTCGCCATTGAGAATATGGCTGAACTCGTGCCCTATCACTCCTTGTAATTCATCGCGGGTCAAGCGCACCAAAGTGCCTCGCGTGACGGCAACGACTGCCTCATTTTGATGATAGCCTGCGGCAAACGCGTTGATTGCCTCTTCATGATCCATCACATAGACGCGGGGACATGCGATGCCCGAGGCTAGTGCCATTTCTTCCACAATATTGAGCAGGCGACGTTCTTGCAAATCCTGCGAAGACGGCATCACCAGACGCCCGCCAGCCAACTGAGCCACGGCATCACCACCGTCACGCAGGCGGAACATTTCTACCAAAGTACCGCCGCCGATGAACAGCAGAGTCAAAAAAGTATTCAAAATAAAGAAGCCGCGGGGATAGTGATGCAAGCCCGCAAAACGCTGGCCGCTGGACCAAATCCAGACCAAAGCAAGGCTAAGATTAACCGCCAGCACGATCGCCACCACCGCCAGAAAAAACAAGAATAAAAGCTTCTTACTTTGGCGGTGTGCCTGGTCTTGTTGCTCGAAAAAATCCATACGGATTTATAGAGGACAGCAGCGTTTAGAAAGAGACTTTAACAGCTTTGCGTTCTTCTGCCGACTCAGTGGCCTGCAAGAGTTCGCCAGCTTTGAAGCCAAACATATTGGCAATAATAGAGCCGGGGAATTGCTCGATGGAGGTGTTGTACTGCATCACGCTGTCGTTATAAGCTTGGCGGGAGAAGGCGATTTTGTTTTCTGTACCAGTCAGCTCTTCTGTCAATTGCATCATGTTCTGGTTAGCTTTTAAGTCAGGGTAGGCTTCTGACAAGGCAAACATTTTTCCTAAAGATGCAGTCAAAGTACCTTCTGCTGCGGCCATCTGCTGCACCGCTGCGGCGTCGGAAGGATCACTTACCGCTTTCGTATTGGCGGTCACTGCCTGATTGCGTGCTGCGATAACGGCCTCCAGCGTTTCGCGCTCATGCTTCATGTAGCCTTTGGCTGTTTCTACCAGGTTTGGGATCAGGTCGTAGCGACGTTTTAGCTGAACATCAATTTGTGCAAACGAATTTTTGAAACGATTACGTAAGCTAACCAGCCGGTTATAAGCACCGACGATCCAGAATGCAAACACAGCGACGACGACTAAAAAAATGATTAACATGGGTTCTCCTGATGGAAAAAAAGGGTTTGAACCAAAGTACAAACCCTGTAGTTGTTATTGCTCAGCGATTAGCTTCGTCTTGGCTTAGTATTGACTAAGCGGTTATTTGGATTCGGTCGTGCTCTCGGACTTCGCGTCTGGCTTCTTAGGTTCAGCGGACAGTTCTTTTAATTCAGTCTCGCTGATGTAGTCAAATACTTTGACTACCTTGCGCACACCACTGACACCGCGTGCGACTTCTCCTGCCAGATTACCTTCGCGCTGTGTGACGCGCCCCATCAAATAAACTGTGCTGGCTTCAGTGACTACTTTAAAAGCACTGGCATATAAATCTTTGGTATCGACAAAAGAAGCTTTGACCTTAGTCGTGATCAGAGCATCGCTGGAGCGTGAAGAATAGTTAGATAAACCGGCAACTTGCAGCTCGTTTGCAACGGATTGCACACCTTCTACCGCACGCATTTCTGTCTCTGCCTTGGTTTTAGTGGCTTCGTCAGGCACCTCACCGGTCAACAAAGCACGGCGATTAAAACTGTTAACGTTGACATGGGAGGAATCACCCAGCGCTCTTGATAAACGGATTTCACCCTTCAGGACGATCGACTTGTCTTCCGTCTGAGCACCAAATGTACGCCTGTCGGTAGCAGCAAAGGTGCCGACTACTGCACTGCCTACCATCATTTCTATACAACCCTGCAAACTCATCGCAGTAGCACAACATAAACTGATTACCAGTACCGGTCGAGCGGTCTTGTTCACTAAACTCTTAGTTAGGTTCTTAATCATCTGCATCACCTCCGAATAAAGCGGCATCGATGCCGTCACACAAACAATGTATGGTTAATAAATGGACTTCTTGTATTCTGGCTGTCCGGTCATGCGGCACACAAATATGGACATCGGCGTCGCTCAGGATTTTACCGATTTGTCCGCCGCCCTTACCTGTAAGCGCAATCACGCGCATATCACGGTCAATTGCGACGTTAATCGCATTAATCACACTAGTAGAATTGCCCGATGTGGACAAGGCAAGTAAGACATCGCCTGCCTGACCAAAAGCCTGTACCTGCTTAGAGAACACTTCCTGAAAGCTGTAGTCATTTGCTACAGCGGTCAAAATTGAGGTGTCTGTCGTCAGTGCCAGTGCAGGCAAAGGCAAACGTTCACGCTCAAAGCGCCCAACTAACTCGGCTGCAAAATGCTGGCAGTCAGCAGCAGAACCACCGTTGCCGCAAGCCAGTATCTTGTTACCGTTAGACAGCGCCGCGAACATTAGTTCGATTGCTTGTTCGATAGGACGAGCCAAAATACTGGCCGCTTGAATTTTGAGTTCGGCACTTTCGTGGAAGTGCGCAAGGATGCGTTGATTTGTCATGGTGGGGCGATTATAAAGCAGGTCAGTGGCAAACTACCCGATGATCACGTTTTTAAGCCAGTTAATCTCTTGATCATCAATAGCCAGCAGATCAAAACGGCATGCGGGTTCTGTATGTTGTGTCTGTAAATATACTTGTGCCGCATGTACCATACGGCGTTGTTTTGCAGGTGTCACGCTGGCAATCGCACCACCAAACTGGGAGGAAGTGCGTTTTCGTACTTCAACAAAAACCAGGGTGGTCTGATCTTGCATGATTAAATCAATTTCACCACCTTTGCACAAAAAACTGCGCTGCACTAATTTTAAACCTGCCTGTTGCAAATATAAAAGTGCCTGCTCTTCCCCAGCGTCACCAGTGCGCTGCCGACTAGTTCTCACTGATGCAATCCGTTTTGCTAGCCAACTCTGCTCAGCCATTGTCGTACAATCCTGATTTGATTAATGTAAGACTGATTGAATCACAATGAATTCGAATGAATCCCTATGAATATGTCAGAAAATACGTCTGCAAAAGCGTTTGAAAATGTGCCTAAGAACGCGCCTGAAAATACGACTGAAGCTGATTCGCTTGCCAATGCAACAATCATGCAGGCAGTAGCCAGCCAGAGTTATCCCGTTTCCACATTATATGTAGTTGCAACGCCTATAGGTAATGTTTGCGATATTTCAGTGCGGGCGCTGCATTTACTGTCACTGGCAGATGCGATCGCTTGCGAAGATACACGCAATACTGCGCAACTGCTCAATCGCTACGGCATTAATAAACCCTTAATCGCGGCACATCAACACAATGAGCGAGAAGTTGCTGAAAAAATCGTAGCACGCCTGCAAGCAGGTGAGCGCATCGCACTGGTGTCTGATGCCGGTACGCCTGGCGTCTCAGATCCTGGAGCAAAAATCGTAGACGTAGTGCGGCAAGCTGGCCTGCGTATAACGCCTTTGCCCGGTGCCTCCGCTGCAATTAGCGCATTGTCTGCTAGCGGCCTAATCAACGATCAGTTTTATTTTTTTGGTTTTTTGCCCGCAAAAGCTGGCCAGCGTGACACGGCTCTGCGCAGTGTGTTGACTATCAAAGCTACACTGATTTTTTACGAAGCGCCACATAGGATCATTGATTCAATCGCCGCGCTACAAACGGTTTTTCAAGGCGAACGCCAGATCGTATTTGCGCGTGAACTAACTAAATTATTTGAAGAAATTCATCGCTGTAATTTATCGGAGGCGATCAATTGGCTTAGCGCTGATCCGCATAGAGAAAAAGGCGAATACGTTATTTTGCTGGAAGGTGCGCCAAGTAACGTGGAGGATAGCCAGCATGAGGCACGTCATATTTTGAGTATTTTGCTGGAGGAGTGCTCAGTCAAACAGGCAGCATCGCTTGCTGCAAAAATCACAGGTCAAAAGAAAAATGGCTTATATCAGCTTGCGCTTGAAATGAAACAAGAAGCACCTGATAACAACTGAGTTGGGAGCTTAGAGTCAAGAGAGTGCGGCAGATTAACGCTGAACCACAATGGGTTTGGCGACACCTAAATCGGCAGTTTGTACAATAGCGCTGGATGCATCTGCGCGACTGGCAAATGGCCCGCTGACAAGGCGATATAAACTCCCTTGCTGGACGATATCAAAACCAGGTAAGCGGCTTTGCGCCTGATCTCTTAACCGGGACATCGTTGCTTCTGCATTGGCGCGTATGGCATATGCGCCAAATTGTATGTAAAACCCTGCTACCGAATTAGTGGCTGTATTCGTAGTCATGGCAGTATCGCCAGCAACGTTTTCTGCGCTAGCGGTATTGCGTATGCTCCCAATTTTTTCTACTGGCTTACTACTTTGTTGCGCCAATAATTCTTCCATCGATATCTGAGCTGTCTTTGGATCAGCTTGCGCAACTGCAGCAACACTAGAGGTTGTCGTAGCCGCTGAAGTTAAAGCCACCACTGAAGAAGCAATAACAGTATTAGAAATCACTGGACGTTGATTTTTACGATTCTCTGCCATACGTTCTATATCGTCAGGCAGCAAACGCTCAACCTCAAGCTGAGTGCTTCCTTTTCCAAGATAATCTAGCTTTAGCGCAGCGGTATAAGATAAATCGATAATACGGCTAGAGTGAAAAGGGCCGCGATCGTTAACCCGCACAATTACCTGTTTGCCGTTGGAGAGGTTAGTCACTCTGGCATAGGAAGGAATAGGCAAAGTAGGATGCGCGGCAGTGATTTTATACATATCGTACAACTCACCGGATGAGGTTTTTTGATTATGAAATTTTTTACCGTACCAACTGCCAACACCGCGCTGAACAAATGGTGTCGTGCTATCCGTTAATGGAGTATAAGTTTTACCAAATACAACATAAGGTCTATTGCCAGAGCGGGAATAAGCTTCCATGGTAGGAATAGGCTCTACCGTGTTCTCTAACCCCTCCGGCGGATTGTCGCCGGGACCATCATCCTTGTAATAGCCACCTTTGCCTGAGTTTGCTTTGGGTAAATATGGCGCAGTATTTGTTGCACTACTTGCTGGCTTTCCAGCAGTTGCAGCCACTGGACGGGGCTGATCAGTCGACACGGCAGAACGCTTAGGGGCACTGCTACAAGCAGCCATAAATAATGCGCTAGTAATTGCGAAGAATTGGAGTTTGCGACTAATTGTTCGTTGTCTCAAGTTTGCACCAGCTTACGATTACGTTGCACGCTCATCAAAATACCGGCACCCATACCCAGCGTAACTAATGCCGTACCACCATAACTCATGAAAGGAAGAGGGACGCCAACCACGGGCAAAATACCACTAACCATACCCATATTAACAAAAGCATAGGTGAAAAAAATCATCGTGACTGCCCCCGCCATCAAGCGCGTAAATAAACTTGGGGCATTTGCAGCAATCATTAAGCCACGAATAATTAGTAACAAGTACAGCACGACTAAAATACTATTGCCGATAAAACCAAATTCTTCAGAAAATACCGCAAAGATGAAATCAGTGGTTCGCTCAGGTATAAATTCAAGATGGGCTTGTGTTCCTTTGGTCCAGCCTTTGCCATTGATACCACCAGATCCAACAGCGATAGTCGCCTGAATAATATGGAAGCCCTTACCGAGAGGATCTCGGCTAGGATCAAGCATGGTCATTACACGATCACGCTGATAGTCATGCAACATATAAGGCCAGATGACAGTGGGAACAACGGCAGCAACGAATACTATGATCGAAATTAGAATTTTCCATGACAGACCAGCTAGAAAAATAACAGCAAAACCTGCAGCGACCACAAGCAAAGCGGTACCAAGATCGGGCTGCTTAGCGATCAATCCAACAGGAACAGCCAAAATCACAATAGCAATTACAAAATCCTGCATACGCAGCGTGCCTTCACGCTTTTGAAAATACCAAGCCAGCATCAATGGCACAGCAATTTTCATCATTTCAGAAGGTTGAACTGGGGTACCAATGTTGATCCATCGACGAGCACCTTTTTTCACCATCCCAAATGCAGCAACAGCTATTAATAAGGCCACGCCAAATGCGTAAATTGGTATGGCAAAACGCATTAGCGTTTGTGGAGGGATATTTGCCATAATCCACATCACTACAAACGAGATCACAATATTACGCAACTGATCTTCAACGCGTCCCGGGAAATCAATTCCAGCGGAATACAATGTAATGATGCCTATCGACATAATCAAAAAAATGATGATAGACAACGCGGCGTCAAAAACCATGATTCGGGATCGGATTGCTCGCCAGCTGAACGCTCTGTTGTTCATGATTAATCCTTGTTCCCTTCGGTTTCACCGCCAGGCTTAAGTTCGTTACTCATTTCTGCAGCGGCTTTAATATCTTCGTCGGTACGATACAAGGCCTGATCAGGCTTGAGTGCAGGTGTTTTATCTTTATCCTGCGGCCGCTTACCCAGCAAATAATAGTCAAGTGCTTTACGCACTATCGGCGCGGCAGCGGCAGAGCCCATACCGCCATTCTCGACAATAATTGCGATAGCAATCTTAGGATGATCAGCAGGTGCAAATGCGATATATAAAGAGTGATCTTTATGGCGTTCTGCAACACGCTTCGCATCATATTTCTCACCTTTTCTTAAGCCGACTACTTGTGCAGTTCCTGTTTTACCACCAGATACATAGCCGGCATTAAGGAATGATGCACTTGAGGTACCTTCCCGTGTCACGCCAACCATCGCCTGTTTTACAAAATCGATATTTTCTTGCTTCAATGAGATCCGAAAACTTTCTTTTGGCACAGTCAAAGTACGGTCATGGGTTTGTGGGTCTTCTATAATTTTAACTAAATGGGGTTTCATCACTACCCCGTTATTCGCAAGCGTAGCAACTGCATGTGCCATCTGCAAAGGTGTAAAAGTATTTTGTCCCTGGCCAATTCCAAGCGAAATAGTGTCACCTAATACCCAGCGTTGCTGCGCTGGCTTTTTAAAGGCGCTACGTTTCCATGCGGTGGAAGGTAACAAGCCTTTTCTTTCATGCTCAAGATCAATACCTGTAATTTGGCCAAAACCAAAAGGCATCATAAAATCATGCATTGTGTCAACGCCCAGATCGTTGGCAAGCATGTAGTAATAAGTGTCACAAGATTGAACGATAGACCGATACATATCCACCATGCCATGACCACCAACTTTGTCATCATTGAAGCGGTGATTACCAAAAACAAAATAACCCGGATCAGCGATCGCCTGTGTCGTGGTACGTTTCCCTAACTCAAGCGCAGCTAGTGCCATAAACGGCTTATAGGTAGAACCAGGAGGATAAGCTCCGGTCAAAGGCCGGTTAAGCAAGGGCTTATCTTCAGACGTGTTGAGCTCATTCCAGCTTTGCTGATCTATACCTTCAACAAATAGATTGGGGTCGTAAGTTGGCTTGGAAACGAAAGCAAGCACATCACCGGTGGCTGGTTCAATTGCGACCAGAGCACCGCGTCGATCACCAAATGCGTCTTCGATGACTTTTTGCAGTTCTATGTCTACCGAAAGAATTAGGTTTTTACCAGAAGTAGGTGCGGTGCGAGAGAGCGTACGCACTGCACGGCCACCGGCTGATACTTCGACCTCCTCAAAACCCGTAGTGCCATGGAGAAGTTTTTCGTAACTTTTCTCCAGACCTTCTTTACCGATATAGCTAGTGCCGTTGTAATTGGCGTCATCTTCACTATCATCAATTATTTCTGCATCTTTTTGACTGATGCGTCCAATGTAACCAATCACATGTGATGCGACATCTCCAAGCGGATATTGTCTGAATAATCGGGCTTGAATATCAACCCCGGGAAAACGAAACCGTTGTGCAGTGAACCGAGCGACTTCCTCGTCAGTTAACTTGGTTCTGATTGGCAAACTCTCAAAACTTTTTGACTCTTCGATTAACTTACGAAATTGCTTACGATGCTTTGGTTGAATATCAATAAGTAGTGCTAACTCATCAATCACGACATCTAAATCAGTAGTAATTTTTGATGGAGTTATTTCTAAAGTATATGCAGAAAAATTTCGCGCTAAAACTGCGCCGTTTCGATCTAAGATCAATCCACGATTAGGCACTACCGGAACGATAGAGATACGGTTTTCGTCAGCCTGTAAAGCGTACTGGTCATGCTTTACAATTTGCAACCAGACAAAACGGGAGATCAACAAAATAAAGCAAACAAAAACAAAAACGCCTATAAAAAATAAGCGCATTCTGAAAAGATAAAGTTCGCGTTCGGTATTCTTGAGTTCGGTCATATCTACTCTGTCAAGCTCAAGTTGCTAGATCAAATGGGGCGGGTATCGTCTTTATCAATTGCACGACGCTGAGGTGCGAGTAACAACCATGTAACGACTGGCCAAAGCAAGGTTGTGATAAAGCTTTCGGAAAAATACAATATCCCGGGAAATTGTCCGCTCGGAGCAACCATTAAGCGTATCGCAATCTGTACCGCTTGCACCACCAGAAATAAAGGTAGCACGTGCAATGATTGCGTCAATGGATTAAACCACAGCACGCGCCTGTGAATGGTTATTGCAAAGTAAGATAATAAAGTGTACGCCAGCGCATTTTCACCAAGGTAAATTGCGTCATGTACATCCATCAATAATCCCATCGTAAATGCAACGCCAATGCCCACTTTGCGAGGTTGATGGATACTCCAGAATACCAACACTAAAGCAACAAAATCGGGAACACCAATCCAATTACCCCAAGGAAGAAAATTCAAGAAAAAAGCACATACCAGACTAACAGCTATGAAAGTCGAACTAACAGGCAGCAAAATGTAATGTGGGCTATTCATTTTGCGATCTCCTTAACGACTTCTTTTCCATTGTCTTTGCCAGAATTTTTACTGGAATCCTTTGCAGGCGTCACAAGTGGCGCTGGAATAACGGTATCAACTGATTTTTGCGGCATCATGGATTGTGTATCCGGCGGAGCCTCTCTGGCGGCATCTCGAGTTACCTTGCGATTTAATTTTTCTTTTTTTACGCGGATATCTTCGGTGTCGGGGCGCGGCAAATTATTAGACGACACTAGCAAGATCAGCAATTGCTTATTTCTATCAATACCTGCTGAGGGTGTACAAAGAATATTCTCAAACTGAGTTGTTGCTTTGTTCTCCACCTTAACTACCCTAGCTACTGCCAAACCAGCAGGATATACGCCATCAATACCTGATGTTACCAACACATCTCCGTTGTGAACATCTGCGTTAGACGTCATCCGCATATCCAGGTAGCCCGATTGACCTCGTCCGTACACGACGCTACGCAGCCCGTTACGGAGAATTTCGACTGGAATAGCCTGGTTTTTATCGGTCAACAATGTCACCTCTGACGTCAAAGGAAAAACCCGTGTGACCTGACCCACAACACCTAGATCATCAATCACTGGCTGGCTGAGAGCGACACCATTTTGGCTTCCACGATCCAGAATAATTTTACGAGTAGTGCTATCGCGAGCATCGTAAATAATCTCGCCCAGAACGGATTTCACCGTTAATTTTTCACGTGCATCCAGCATTTTCCGTAAATGCATATTTTCAGCTGATAGCTGGCCATTTTGTTGCAGTGCCTCGGCATTGGAAATTTGCTGGCGCTTCAGCTGAACGTTTTCTTTTTCTAAAACGCTGGTAGATGTGAGGTAGGCAGAAAGCTTCGTTGCGGCATCGCGCGGAACCACAGCAAGCATTTGGATGGGATACAAAACCGTTCCCAACATCTGTCTGGCAAAGATTAATGTATTTAGACGAGAATCAACGACTAGCAAAAAAATCGCCAAAATAGCGAAGAACACCACTTTGGCGCGGGCAGAAGCGCCTTGTTTGAAAAGTGGTGGTGGACTGTATTGCATAAATTAGATAAAAGTTCGGACTAAAACTCGTCGATAAAATGTCGACATCAAGCAACGCGCAAATTGCACCTAGTCTCGCACCACTTAGGGAAATTATTCGTAAGAGAAAATAGATCCCAGCTTATCCATGCGCTCTAACGCCATTCCTGAGCCACGCACTACGCAAGTGAGTGGATCTTCGGCGACAATTACTGGCAAACCTGTTTCTTCCATTAGCAAACGATCCAAGTCACGCAGTAATGCGCCACCGCCTGTCAGCATCATGCCCTTTTCAGCAATATCAGCACCTAGTTCTGGCGGAGTTTGTTCTAATGCGTTTTTCACAGCGGAGACGATATTGTTTAAGGGATCAGTCAACGCTTCTAAGATTTCATTACTGGAAATAGTAAATGACCGTGGAATACCTTCTGAAAGATTGCGTCCTTTAACTTCCATCTCTTTAACTTCAGAACCAGGGAACGCAGAACCAATTGCCTTCTTGATCGCCTCAGCAGTTTGTTCGCCAATCAACATACCGTAATTGCGACGGATGTAATTGACAATGGCCTCATCAAATTTATCACCGCCGACCCGTACTGAACCTTTGTACACCATGCCACCCAAAGAAATAATGCCAACTTCAGTCGTACCACCGCCAATATCAACAACCATAGAGCCAGTTGCCTCAGAAACAGGCAAACCAGCACCGATCGCCGCCGCCATAGGCTCTTCAATCAAGTACACCTGCGAAGCACCGGCACCTAAAGCTGATTCACGAATCGCGCGGCGCTCTACCTGAGTAGAACCGCAAGGCACACAAATGATGATACGTGGAGAAGGCTTAAAAAATTTAGTGTCATGCACCATGCGGATAAACTGCTTGAGCATTTGCTCAGTCACCGTGAAGTCAGCAATGACGCCGTCTTTCATCGGGCGAATAGCCTCGATATTGCCAGGTACTTTGCCCAACATTTGCTTGGCTTCTCGACCGACCGCCTGGATGGTTTTTTTACCGTTAGGACCACCCTCCTGACGAATTGCAACAACGGATGGCTCATCCAATACGATACCTTGGTTACGCACATAAATCAGCGTGTTTGCGGTACCCAAATCAATTGCCAAGTCATTAGAGAAATAACTGCGAAAAAAACCAAACATGTAAGAATCCTGTATTTT
>JANXTO010000258.1 GCA_025352365.1 Undibacterium sp.
TTTTTTAAAGATGAAAGGTGCTTCTATTTCTGCCGGAGGAGCGGATTGGTTGACTCCCAAGGCAGGTTGCTCGCGTTGAGCGATAGAACGCCATTCTTGCGGCTGTGCTAATTGAGTCCAGTTGTCATTGAGCTTCACTAGTTTAATACCGCTCCAAAATGAACCAAAAGCCATCCATCCGGTTCCTTTACTATCGGCGATAATATTTGGATCAATCGCATTCCACTCATCACGACCAGGTACAGATTGCAACACCATACCCTGATCTTCCCAGTGGTAATTTGGCGAACGCGGATTCAGGGTTTTGTTAGTGGTTACGCCAATACCAGATGCATTCTTCCCAAAGCCGGATACGGAATAATATAAGTAATATTGGCCATGATGAAACTGAATATCCGGTGCCCAAATATGATCGTTGAAGTCAGGTGCAACGGCATGTGCCCAGGTCGGTGCATCTGCAAAAATACCTCCCTCCAACTGCCAGTCCCTCATGTTCGATGAACTATAAAATGTGATGCCAGGTCCCGTACTAAATACGTAATAGGTATCGCCCTCTTTCGCCATCACTGGATCATGCACGCTGACTTGCGTAACTAGTTGTGATGGCTGGATTTGCTGTGCATGGACATGCAACATCAACACAAAACCACATATAGCGGCAAGGGTGCGGAATAAACTAGATATCATGAAGTCCTCAAATCACTGACTAACTTACGAACTAACCGGCAAACCACATTGAATATAGTTTAGCCGCATTCAAATCACACCCAGCCGGCATCGACAATAAATTCTTGTGAGGTACACATAGCACTGTCATCCGCCGCTAAAAATAGCACCATGGACGCGATATGCTGAGGCATTAATTTGCCAGGCAGACATTGATTCTTTTTGATCTCAATTTCAGCAGCATCATCCACCCATAAATCGATTTGACGTTGCGTCATAACCCATCCAGGCGTCACGGTATTCACCCTGATACCATGCGACCCAAGATCGCGTGCCAAACCGCGAGTAAGCCCGACGACGGCTGCTTTTGAGGTGGCATATACCGGATAGCCCGCGCCTTTGATATGCCAGGAGATGGAGCTGATATTAATAATAGACCCGCCGCCTTTACGCTTCATGCCTGGCAGTACGGACTGACAGGTAAAAAACATCGGGCGCTGATTAATGGCGATGCGCTCATCCCAATAGTCCAGCGTGACATTTTCGGTTTCATGACGCTGATCGTTGGCGGCGTTGTTGACCAACACATCAAAATCCCCAATTTCGGCTGCGAATGCGACCATCACTTTTTGCAGAGCCGGGATATCGGTGATATCGCAATGGCTAAATAATGGTTCAAGATCGCCGGCAGCTGCGATGCGACTGCAAAGCGCCCGGCTAGCGTCTTCGGCAATATCGACAAAGGCAACCTGCGCACCCTGCGCTGCAAAGGCAGCTACGATTTCCTCACCAATACCACTGCCGCCACCGGTAACGAAAACGCGCTTGCCCTCAAGGCTGCCGAATTTGGCTAACTGACTCATTTTTGTCTCCTATTTTTTTGTTAGTGAGCGTACTTTATAGTTACTTTTTTTGCTCATTGTATGCGCCCGCTGATTACATTCACTGCCTGGTCAGAGCACCATCACGACGACGCCAGATTCCAAGAGGATTATCCTCCTGTAAAGCTTGCGGCAATAAGGCTTGCGGCATATTTTGATACGACACCGGCCTTAAAAATCGATGGATCGCAGCAGTACCGACCGAAGTGCTGCGACCGTCCGAAGTTGCCGGGAATGGGCCACCATGCACCATAGACGACACCACCTCGACTCCAGTCGGGAACCCATTGACTAAAATACGCCCTACTTTGCGCTCAAGCACTAGTAATAACTGGGCGACGACGATTGTATCTTCCTCATCCATTTGCAAGGTGGCAGTTAATTGCCCCTCCAAACTCTCAGCGACCTGACGCATTTCATCTACATCTTTACAAGCGACGAATAGTGAAGCAGGGCCAAAAATCTCGTGATGCAATTCAGCTCGCTCCAGAAACACTTTACCACTCGTGGTGAACAAAGCTGGACCACCTTTGCCCTGCTCAGTCGGCGTATTAATTACCGTAGTAACGTCGGCTTGCTGCACCATATTGGCGACACCAGTCTGATAATTCGATGCGATACCCGGTGTCAGCATCGTGCCAGACTGGACAGTTACTAACGCCTGCGCAGCCTGCGCAGCAAAGTGATCAAAATCAGCACCCTCAAGTCCTAATACCAAACCTGGATTAGTACAAAATTGTCCCACGCCCATGGTGAGCGCAGTGGCCAATCCTGCAGCAATCTCATTACCCCGGTTTGCCAATGCATGGGGTAATAAAAATACCGGATTGATGCTACTCATTTCTGCATAGACCGGAATCGGTTGTACTCTGGCAGCCGCCGTCTGCATCAATGCGATGCCACCCTGTCGCGATCCGGTAAAGCCGACTGCCTGTATCGCTGGATGACGTACTAGCGCTTGCCCGAGCTCATTACCAATACCACTCAACATTGAAAATACACCGGCGGGCAATTGACATAATTTCAGCGCTTTAGTAATCGCCTGCGCCACCAGTTCCGACGTACCCGGATGTGCAAAATGCGCTTTGAGAACGACGGGGCAACCAGCAGCAAATGCCGATGCAGTATCGCCACCAGCGACCGAGAACGCTAAAGGAAAATTGCTGGCAGCAAATACCGCTACTGGCCCCAGACCAATCAACTGCATACGTAAATCAGGTCTTGGCGGTTGCCGCTCGGGTAAAGCTGCATCAATACGAACATCACGCCAGGAACCTTCCCGCAGCAGATCGGCAAACAGCTTTAACTGCGTCACTGTACGGCCACGTTCGCCTTCTAAGCGCACCCTTGGCAAACCGCTCTCCGCCATCGCGCGCTCAATTAAAGCATCACCCAGCTCTATAATTTGTTGCGCAATAGTTTCTAAAAACTGGGCACGTTGTTGATCGCTAGTCGCACGGAAGGGATCAAATGCAGCTTGTGCCAGATGGCAAGCTTCATCAATTTGAGCCGTATCAACGGCGTAAAAAGCAGGCTCTATCGATTCTTTTTTTGTTGGATCGAATGCCAGAAACGCGCTACCGTTTCCCTTCACGCTAACGCCACCGATCAGCGCTTTTCCTGTAATAATCATAATGCGTGTACTTTCGTAAAAGCAGTTTTTGCCACTTCCAGTTTATTTCTTAAAGCCGGACCAAATGCCGGTGCTTCGATCTCAAAAGTTTCACCTTCCTGCACGCTGACATTGTCTGCAAAACTCAGTGTAGCGGTGCCAAAAAAATGAATATGCACATCACCAGGACGATTGAACAAGGCATATTTAAAATGGTGATATTCTAAATTCGCAATCGTATGGGACATATTTTGTTCGCCACTGACGAAGGATTTTTCCCATCGTACTTGGCCCTGTTTATCAATAATGCGCGATGTTCCGGCAATATGGGATGGCAACTCACCCACAAGCAAAGCAGGGCCGATACTGCATGGGCGTAATTTTGAATGGGCCAGATAAAGATAATTCTGGCGCTCGGTAATATGATCTGAAAATTCATTTCCAATCGCATAACCAACACGATATGGCGCGCCGTCATCGCCGATCACATATAGACCGGCAATCTCTGGCTCTTCACCACCATCCAACGCAAAATCAGGCATGTTCAATGTCTGTCCACTAGCGCTGACAACGGAGCCGTCTCCTTTATAAAACCATTCTGGTTGTGCTCCAATCTGACCTTGCTTTGGCTTTCCACCTTCAACGCCAAGGCGAAACATTTTCATACTGTCGCTCAGCGTATCCACATCGCCACCGATTTTTTTATGCATGGCATCACGTGCATCGGCACTGCCCAGATGGGTTAAACCCGTCCCGGTGACATAGCAATGCGCTGGATCTGCATGATCTAGCGGCGGCAAAATACGGCCTGCTTTTGCAATATCCTCATACTGATAGACCACATTACCAATAGCCGAATTAGCCAATTGCTCAAGCCCAATCTGCTGCCGGATGGCGCTCTGTGCCAGCGCATAGGTTGACGAATAGCCATCAATCACACGAATGCTGGATTGATCCAGAATACCAATATGTCGTATCCCGGCTCCGGTAGTGGATTCGGTAATAAATTGAATGAGTAACATGTGAATTCCGAGATGAAAAGTGAGATAAAAAGCGTAGTGCGAATAGCTAAAAACTACGCTTTATTTGAATGCTTGGTGTGAATGCTAATGAGAATGCTTAGGTACGGCAGAGCCACGACTACCCAGCAAAAAGTCAAAGTCACACCCCTCATCGGCCTGCAATACATGATCAATATAGAGCTTCTGATAACCGCTCTTGGCAGTGGGGACCTGGTTTGTGGCACGGCTCGCTAAACGTTCCGTCATTTCAGATTCAGATATATCTAAGTTCAAACTACCTTTGCTGCAATCGAGCGAAATCCAATCCCCATCCTGAACGATGCCCAAAGGCCCACCCGCCATTGCCTCCGGTGCCACGTGCAATACGACTGTGCCATATGCAGTACCGCTCATACGAGCGTCTGAAATACGCACCATGTCTTTCACACCTTGGGCCAGCAACTTCGGCGGCAAACCCATATTGCCCACTTCGGCCATACCAGGGTAGCCCTTAGGACCACAGTTCTTCATCACCAAAATTGAATTTGCATCGACCTCAAGATCGGGATCAACGATGCGTGTTTTATAGTGATCAAAATCCTCAAATACTACTGCCTGACCACGATGTTGCATCAGATGCGGCGATGCAGCTGAAGGTTTTAAGACAGCACCACGTGGTGCCAGATTGCCACGCAAAATACAAATTCCACCATCGGCAATCAAAGGATTTACCAACGGTCTGATCACTTCGTCGTCATATACCGGAGCATCTTGGCAATTTTCCCAAAGAGATTTTCCGTTGACGGTTAAGGCATCTTTATGCGGTAGTAAGTTACCTTCACCTAAGCGCCGTATCGCACCGGGCAAACCACCCGCGTAATAGAACTCCTCCATCAAAAATCGCCCCGACGGCAATAAATCAACAATCGTTGGCGTGCCCTTGCCTATCGTTGTCCAGTCCTCTAACTCCAGATCAACACCGATACGTCCAGCAATGGCTTTCAAATGGATGACGGCATTGGTTGAGCCGCCGATGGCAGCATTCACCCGGATAGCATTCTCAAATGCAGCGCGAGTCAATACCTTGGATAAACGCAAATCCTCCCACACCATTTCTACAATGCGGATGCCGGACATATGTGCCAATACATAACGACGTGAATCGACTGCAGGGATTGCGGCATTATGCGGCAGCGAGGTACCCAGAGCCTCGGCCATGCAGGCCATCGTCGATGCTGTCCCCATGGTATTGCAGGTCCCTGCAGAACGCGACATGCCGGACTCTGCCGCCATGAACTGATGCATCGTGATGTCGCCAGCCTTGACGGCTTCATGCAATTGCCAGACCGCCGTACCTGAGCCAATATTTTTACCATTAAGCTTGCCGTTGAGCATAGGCCCGCCGCTTACAACGATGGTGGGGATATCGCAACTTGCCGCGCTCATAAGTAAGGCAGGAGTCGTCTTATCACAGCCGACCAACAGCACTACCGCATCCATAGGATTGCCGCGGATAGATTCTTCTACATCCATGCTGGCAAGATTACGGGTCAACATCGCCGTGGGGCGCAAATTGGATTCGCCATTCGAGAAGACAGGGAATTCCACGGGGAAACCGCCCGCCTCCAGTATCCCTTTTTTGACATGCTCTGCCAGCTGGCGGAAATGGGCGTTGCAAGGGGTTAATTCTGACCATGTATTGCAAATACCGATGATCGGCTTACCCTGAAATTCATGATCAGGAATGCCCTGATTTTTCATCCAGCTGCGATACATAAAACCATTTTTATCTTGGGTGCCGAACCACTCGGCCGAGCGTAGCGCGACCTTCTTTTTTGTCTCTGACATGCATACTCCTTATTTTTATATTGCCAGCCCAATGTGTCTCATCCGGCTGGGTAGCGATATAGAAATAATACGGAGTTCATCGATGCCTTTCCAATCACTTTTTATTTACTATTGATATTCGATTTGGTATCAATAAAGTGATCAAGAGAATTAAAAGCACCATACCGACGTCCAATGATAATGTGGCCTGCAAGGCAAAAATGGCTGGAAAGCCTTATTATCATTCGACCCTGAAATTAGAATTTTTGAACAGTGATATCAAAGTAAGCCGGATCAATAACCGATGATCTGCGAGAGAGGGTAGTAAAGTACAAAACTAGCTGGGCAGTTTTAAGAATGTCTAGCTAAAAACGTCTGCCTAAAAATCGTTGCTCTGGAATGCCGCGAGCATCGTACAGCTCAGCATGAAAAATACCTCCCGCTTGTGGCTGCAATGCCAACTCAGTATCGGAAAGTGAAATACGCGCCGTACTGACGTAAAGCGCAGTTAACGCCAGCCCGCCAAAAGTAACGCAACTCGGTTGTGATACTGGCAGATCAAGCACTCGATCTATTTGTCCATCCGGTGCATAGCGCACCACACGTCGTCCGCCCCATTGCGCGTTCCACAAATATCCCTCTGCGTCGATAGTTGATCCATCGGGCTCACCGGGCTGACCGCTCAGGT
>JANXTO010000103.1 GCA_025352365.1 Undibacterium sp.
AAGTTTCACTGCCTGCCTATTTCTGATAGGCAGGCTTTTTTCTTTAATGCCATCAGCCTTATCGGTGTAACGAGCCGAGGGTATTGAAAAGGACATTGCAATGCAAAACAATCTGTTGAAGCCACGTATTATTGATGTGGAAATGTTGGGTGCTGGTCATGCAAAAGTGACTATGGAGCCGTTTGAACGTGGCTATGGTCATACATTGGGTAATTCATTGCGTCGTGTTTTGTTATCCTCTATGGTTGGTTATGCCCCTACTGAGGTAACTATCGCTGGCGTAGTTCATGAATATTCATCTTTGGATGGCGTTCAAGAAGACGTAGTTGATATGTTGTTGAATTTGAAGGGTATCGTATTCAAATTACATAATCGTGATGAAGTTACGCTGACATTAAAGAAGGATACTGAAGGCGCTGTATTGGCTTCTGACATCGATTTGCCGCATGATGTAGAGCTGATTAATCCAGATCACGTTATTGCGAATCTGACTGCCGGTGGCAAGTTAGAGATGCAAATTAAAGTCGAAAAAGGCCGTGGTTACGTGCCAGGTAACGTTCGTCGTTTGTCCGAAGATGCGAATAAAACAATTGGTCGTATGATTTTGGATGCATCGTTTTCTCCAGTGCGCCGTGTTTCTTACGCAGTAGAGTCAGCTCGTGTTGAGCAGCGTACCGATTTGGATAAGCTGGTCATTAACATTGAGACTAACGGTGTGATTACACCTGAAGAAGCGATTCGCCAATCAGCACGCGTATTAGTTGACCAATTGAATGTATTCGCAGCTCTGGAAGGTACCGAAGCTGCTGCTGAAGCGCCATCCCGTGCGCCGGCTGTTGATCCAGTATTGTTACGTCCAGTTGATGATTTGGAATTGACGGTTCGTTCAGCAAATTGCCTGAAAGCAGAAAATATTTATTATATTGGTGATTTGATCCAGCGTAGCGAAAACGAACTGTTGAAGACGCCAAATCTGGGTCGCAAATCTTTGAACGAAATCAAAGAAGTATTGGCGTCCCGTGGTCTGTCTTTAGGTATGAAGTTGGAAAACTGGCCGCCTGCCGGCTTGGAAAAATAATTGGTTGTAACGGTAGTGTGGCAAATGTCTAATTAATACTTTGCCGCGCTGTCGTATTAGTAGATTAACTGTAATAGATAGTTTTTGTAATTTGAAGTGCCAAGCAATTACCGGCCCGCGCTGCACAATGCAGTGATAGAAGAGCTGGAATTTTTTTAAAAATCTGAAAGGAAATATCATGCGTCATCGTCACGGCTTACGTAAGCTGAATCGTACTTCTTCCCACCGTTTGGCTATGTTGCGCAACATGACAGTATCGTTGCTGCGCCACGAAGCCATCAAAACAACTTTGCCAAAAGCAAAAGAATTGCGCCGCGTTATTGAGCCGATTCTGACTTTGGGTAAAACAGATACATTAGCGAACAAGCGTCTGGCGTTTTCTCGTTTGCGCGATCGCGAAATGGTCTTGAAATTGTTTGCTGAATTAGGCCCACGTTATGCAAATCGTAATGGTGGTTATCTGCGTATTTTGAAAATGGGTTTCCGTGTTGGCGACAACGCGCCCATGGCCTACGTAGAACTGTTAGATCGTCCAGAAATCACGGACGTAGATGCAGCTCCAACAGCAGAGTAATTTGTTGTTTGCATCAAAATATAGAAAGCCAGGCTAAGCCTGGCTTTTTTTATTCTCTCTATCGATTTGGGCAGGTATTCTAATTGCTTGTTAAAATGCAAGACTAATTTTTATTTTGAGAAATAAAAACGATCGTCTTGCTGGTGATTACCCAGTTTTTGATGAGAGAGCGGTAACGCCAAATATTTTGTGTTTATAAATATGAAGGCAGTATCTGTGAACCTCATATCAAAAATACTACTTGGACATCGTCAGTATTTGGCACAACAATTATCCATTGTGTTTGGATTTTTGATCAAATTAACCAATGCAGATTGCGATGAGTTATTAGCGATTATTTAAAGATCACATCAGCAGGAAATACCGCAAATTATCACCACCTTCAATTGCGCACGAATCACCTGTTTGTGTGCGATGGATCATCCAAGAAATAGGACTTGCATGAAGATTCAATATTCCAACGAGAAGAACACGTTTAATCGCTATTTTAATCAGTTACGTATTCAATTTGCTTATGTTGCAGCGATGATATTGCTTTGCTTTGGTTTTTCATCTGTTGCGATTGCGGATGAATTTTTAGATCCCCAAGTCGCCTTCAAAGTCAGCGGTAAAATGATTGAGCCTGGCGTAGCAGAAATCAACTTCAACATTGCTGATGGATATTACTTGTACCGCGAACGCTTCAAGTTTGCTTCGGAGGATGCAAAGCTGGGCGATATCGTGATACCTAAAGGTAAAGTTAAGTTTGATGAGACCTTTCAAAAAGAGGTTGAAACTTATCGTCATAGCTTAGTCGTCAAAGTTCCCGTACAAGCTTCCGGTGACTTTACGCTCAAAGTCACGAGCCAAGGTTGTGCTGACCAAGGTCTATGTTATCCACCGCAAGAGGCTTTAATTAAGTTGTCGATCGCCGATGCTCCGGCCAAACTGGACGTCGTAAATACTACAGCTGATCATAGCGATGATACTGAAATCCACAGCATTAGTGCAGCGCTAAAAAGTGGCAAGCTGATCGTTATCCTTCCTTTATTTTTATTACTTGGGCTTGGTCTCTCATTTACGCCTTGCGTACTGCCGATGGTGCCAATTTTGTCGTTCATTATTGTCGGCGAGGGCACCTCAGTCCGCCGCAGCCGTGGCTTTTTGCTGTCCTTAGTGTATTCATTGGGGATGGCTCTGGTTTACACCGCATTAGGTATTGGTGCTGGTTTGGTAGGTGAAGGTCTTGCGGCAACACTGCAGAATCCTTGGGTGCTGGGTACGTTTGCATTGCTGATGGTAGTTTTGTCTTTGTCGATGTTTGGGGTTTATCAATTGCAAGTGCCGGCGGCTTTGCAAACTAAGCTCACCGTAGCTTCTGAAGGCCAGCGTAACGGTAAGTTATTCGGTGTATTCGTTATGGGGGCAATTTCTGCATTGATCGTTGGTCCTTGTGTGGCTGCGCCGCTGGCAGGTGCCTTGGTTTATATTAGTCAGACCCGCGACGTCGTGGTGGGCGGTTCTGCTCTGTTTGCAATGGCAATTGGCATGAGTGTCCCGCTATTGCTGGTTGGCTTATCTGCAGGTAGTTTATTGCCACGTGCGGGTGCGTGGATGGAAAGCATCAAACGGTTCTTTGGTGTGCTGATGCTGGCGATGGCGTTGTGGATGGTTTCGCCTGTGATCCCAGTATGGGTGCAGATGATTGCGTGGGCGGTGCTGTTGCTTGGCTATGCAATTTTCTTATTGTTCTTGCACAACGGTAATTTGTATTCCAAAGTATTTGCTGTGATCTTTGCTGTTCTGGGGCTGATTCAGTTGGTTGGGGTGCTCACAGGTGGTCGTGACGTATTTGCGCCATTGTCGCATTTGACCGGTAGTGAAAAGCATGGCGTGACTTTCACCCGTGTGCGCTCTGTCGCAGAATTAGATGCTGCTTTGGCGCAATCAAAAGGTAAAGCGGCGCTATTAGATTTTTATGCTGAATGGTGCGTCTCTTGTAAAGAGATGGAGAAATTGACTTTCACCGATGATAAAGTGAAAGAGAAAATGGACCAGATGTTATTACTGCAAGTCGATGTCACCGCCAATAATGCGGATGACAAAGCATTACTGAAACGCTTTGGTTTGTTTGGTCCACCTGGGATTATTTTCTTTAATCAGCGCGGAGAAGAAATTACTGGTGGTCGTGTGATTGGTTACCAGAATGCCGAGAAATTTCTAAAGTCGATTACTGCTTTTGAAGCATCGCGTTAAGTCTTTAGAGCAAAGTAATGCGTTTGAATAACGTCGATATAACAGCTGAGATATAAGCAAGCAACTACTCTGTCCTTGAAACGGGAGCGTACAAGTTCTATAGTCTTTAACTTAACAGTTAAATGGAGAATGAAATGACTTTACGTTTAGGTGATACCGCTCCTGATTTTGAACAAGATTCTTCGATAGGGAAATTGAATTTCCATGCCTGGGCAGGTGATTCTTGGGTGGTACTTTTTTCACACCCTGCCGATTTTACCCCGGTCTGCACTACCGAACTAGGACTAACCGCCAAGCTGAAGCCCGAGTTTGATAAGCGCAACGTAAAAGCGATTGCGTTATCAGTAGATGGCGCAGAATCTCATTTGAAATGGATCAAGGATATTGAAGAGACGCAAAAGACGGTCGTCGGCTTTCCTATCGTTGCCGATGCGGATCGCAAAGTTGCGGCGCTGTATGACATGATTCATCCGAATCAATCTGAAACGGTTACAGTACGCTCGTTGTTTGTCATCGATCCTAAGAAAAAAGTTCGTCTGATCATCACTTATCCGCTGACGACGGGTCGCAACTTTGACGAAGTTTTGCGTGTAATTGATGCCTTGCAATTGACGGATGGCTATACCGTAGCAACGCCTGGTAATTGGCGTGACGGTGATGATGTCATCATCCCTTTATCGATTAAAGATGAAGAAGTGATTAAGCAAAAATATCCAAAAGGATATACATCGCCAGTGCCGTATTTACGGATTACGCCGCAGCCGAATAAGTGATTGTGTCGATACTCTCAACGAAAATGCCCCGAAATTGCGGGGCATTTTTTATTGTGGTTTGCGCTGATAGCGCTACTATCTTACTGGCACAACCATCTCCGCGTAATCGTATAAGGAACCCAGAATTTCTTCATCATTTTCACTAGCAGTGTCGGACAACTGATCAATCTGATTGAAAAAATCATCCACCGTCCGTGCTTTGCCAGCACCGTCTAACATACGGGCGATGCGGTGTTCTTCCCACTGTGCTTGTTCAGCTTCGCTTAAGCTATCCGGGAAGTTGCGGGCGCGATAACGAAATACTAATTCTGCCAAACGACTATCTTGAAAATTAGGATGTGTCTTCGCGAGTTGTGCAGGACTCATACTACGTAGTTCATTCAGCAGGCGCCTGTCACCCGCGCCTATGAATCCGCCATAAAGATCCTCATCAACATCCGCCGCCTCGTGCTGTGGGTGTGAATAGACTTGCTCCCACAGCGTACGCATGGTATCAGCTTGATCTGCCATTAACGTAGCCGCTTTTTGTGCATGCTGGTGGACTTGCGTCAGATCGATTTGCCAGCGCTCTGCCATTGGCGCGGGTAAAGTTTTTAAGTTGCCGATCACGATGGGGGATTTGTTCAGATGAATTGTCTTGACTGGCAAGCGTGTGACGCCCTCAGGCAGATCGTCAGTTTTGCTGAACATGCGTAGTTGTATGCTGGCTGCATCGAGCGTCGCCAATTCAGACGGATCATGCGCCAGATCCCAGGCGATCACTTCATTTTTATTTTCGGGATGGATCGCTAACGGCCACATCACAGCAAGGCAACCGCGTTCGGTAGGAAACATGCCGGATACGTGCAGAAAAGGTTTGCCTAGCAGCGGTATGCCGATCTCACTCGCTGCTTTTTCTTTTTTATGCAGCGCCAGACAAAACTCAAATAACTTAGGCTGATGCTGGCGCACCAGGCGGGCGAGGGCGATGGTTGCGCGCACATCGGATAAGGCGTCATGCGCTGATTCATGCGCAATCCCATTCGCAGCGGTCAGGTGTTCTAAACGGAAACTCGGCTTGCCATCGTCATTGGTCGGCCAGTGTATGCCCTCTGGTCGCAGCGCATAGGTCGTACGCAGCATGTCCATAATGTCCCAGCGCCCGCACTGGTTTTGCCATTCGCGCGCGTAAGGATCGATCAGATTGCGCCAGAACATAAAGCGCGTGATCTCGTCATCAAAACGGATCGTGTTATAGCCAACACCGATGGTGCCAGTTTGCGCGAGTTCTGCCTCTATTTTTGCTGCAAACTCGTATTCAGGGATGCCGCGCTCCAGACAGGTTTGCGGCGTGATATGAGTGATCAGACAGGACTGCGGGTCAGGCAAAAAATCATTCGCTGGCTGGCAGTACCACATCATGGGCTGGCTAATTTCATTTAACTCAGCATCGGTCCGGATTGCGGCAAACTGGGCGGGACGATCACGCCTTGCTTGCGCGCCAAAGGTTTCGTAATCGTGCCAGAGGAAGGTGGTTTCTTGCATTGGTCGCTTTTATCAGTACAAAAAATGTGAACAAAATTTAAGAATAAGGGGAGTATATTTTATTGTTCAGAGAAAGTATGGACAATAGAGCATATTATTGGCGTACACCTACCCAGTATATAGCTATAGAACGCCAATTGGATTAATCTCGCCGTTTGCTGGCTTTGTCTTCCAGATAGCGCTGGCTACGGAAATACAGCAATAAAATAATCACAATCGCTAGCATCATACCCATAGTGATCCAGAATCCTGCAGCATGTTTCAGCAAAGGCATCTCAACAAAGTTCATCCCAAAAATGCCGGTGATTAAGGTCAACGGCATAAACAAGGCGGTGATGACGGTCAGCGTGCGCATGATTTCGCTGGTGCGGTGGGCCATTGCAGAGAAGTGGATTTGCACTGCTGACTCTAAAGATGCCTCCAGCCGCCGCGCATGGTTCAGAACACGGCTGATGTGTTCCATCACGTCGTTGGTGCGCACCAGTAGCAAATCT
Source organism: Undibacterium sp. (assembly GCA_025352365.1). Taxonomy (GTDB): domain Bacteria; phylum Pseudomonadota; class Gammaproteobacteria; order Burkholderiales; family Burkholderiaceae_D; genus Undibacterium. Next base: position 6,679 of record JANXTO010000103.1, read on the forward strand.
TTGGCGCGACCGTCGCCACTATCGCTGCCGTCATGCGTATCTACAATGTGATCGCGCAGCTCTTGTAAGGCGTCACGCTGCTCCTCGCACAGGCTGTCGAGTTTGCGCAATTCAATACGGGAATCCAGCAACGCAAACCAATTTTTAAAAGGCCTACGCGGATCGAGCAAGGCATGTTGCCAGCGGTCAAGCTGCTGTGTCAGCGGTTGACGCAGTTCCAGATATTGATCAACCATCGCATTGAGTATGCGCAGCATTAAATCTTCTGGCGAGCAAGGCAGGCGGCTGGAGTGACCATTACCTTCTGCCTTATGTTTGTAATTGAGCAAACGGCTACGGGCATTGTCGATGGTGCGACTTTTGACTGAGCGCACGGTGACTAAAGCATTCCCCATCAAGAAAAACGATACCGGCACCGTCAATAGCTTGTTGAGTACAGCAGGGATTTTGCGCTTTTGAATCTCGTTTGTTTCTGCATTAGAGATTACCGCTGCTTCACCATTGAGTGCAAGTTTACGGAATACCACCATCTCATAATCTTGTGTCGCATCGAAGTAGGACGGATGCGTCAAGTTGACAGCGTCTTTTAAATGCAAATCATAAATTTGCGTGCCGGTGATGCGAGTGACTTCTTCGCGCCAGGCTTCGGGATCAAGGTTCACTTCATCATGCGTCGCATCTAGCCAGACAAATCCTGTCGGCTTATTGGAGACATCAGGATTAAGTAAAACTTGCGTGTCATTGATGTGAAAAATATCCATACGAATGATTACTTTTTAAAAATCAGCCACAGCGCGGCAAGTGAAATAATACAGGTCGATGCTATCGTTATTTGCGCAATGAAAGTTAAGCTGACAAGCGCAAACCAAGTACCGCCAATGAGTACCATCAGTAGCGTTACCAGAAGGCGAACCGCTTCCAGTTTGACATAGAGTTTTTGCCGCTCCATTAAACCACCAACGATCCATAATCCAGCGACCAGCCAGATCGCATACGGTAGCAAGCTACTAAATGCTGTGTTGGGAGCAATCGTCAAAAAATGCGTACCTGCTTGCAGCGTAATAACAAACTGCACAAGGCAATACCACATCTTTGCGCCAGTCAACGGCGGGTTAAATTCGGGGCGTTGCAGGTCGAATGATTTGGAAGGTGATGTTGCGACAATATCGGCGGGACGCCAGCCGGGTGGCATAAACCAGATGCGACATTTATCCCACCAATTTTGTGTATGCCACGCATCTGAGGCAACGGCTTTGTACACCTCTACATTTGCCCATAAAGGATTCCAGCTACGCAGCGGGCTACGGGTACCAAAGACGACAGGATGTGCATCTTGTTCTTCAATAAAAGTACCGAACAAGCGATCCCATAAAATTAAAATACCACCATAGTTTTTATCCAGATACAGATCATTCACGCCGTGATGCACGCGGTGATTGGATGGTGACACGAACACTCGATCAAACCAGCCCATCTTATCGATTTGCTCGGTATGTATCCAAAATTGGTATAACAAATCGATCAGCGCAATGATGATAAATACATGAACCGGAAAACCGAGCACAGCCATCGGCAAATAAAAAATCCAGCCAAATAAAGCACCACTACTGGTTTGCCGCAGCGCGGTCGTCAGGTTATAGGATTCACTTTGATGGTGTACCACATGTGCTGCCCAGAGTAGATTGGTTTCGTGTCCCATTCTGTGTAGCCAGTAGTACAAAAAATCATACAGTAGCAGGCCAGAAACCCACACCCATACACTGTTATCGGATAAGTCAAAAAGTGCAAAATGTTGCGCTACCCAGGCATAAATGCCGATTGCCAGGACTTTTAAAAACACACCGATGATTTGGCTCATCACGCCCAGACTCAGACTATTGATCGCATCATTAATACGGTACAGGTGTCGTTGTCGGCGCCGTGCGACGATAAATTCAATTGCGATTAGCAAGAAAAAAACAGGACTCGCAAAGGTAATGATTTTTTCTTGCATGATGGTAGGTAGTTGGCAGGTAGTTTTAGTTTGATGCAGGATTTAGTAAGTTTTAACCGAGCGTGCAATCAGGTAAAGCGCCAGATAATAGGTCGCCAGTATCAATAGCGCTGCATGCGCCAGCGGGGCATTAAACTTATTGTATGCCAACAGCGTGTCGGACAACATAAATGCCAGACCGCCCGCCATGGCAAGTTTACTGGCCTTGGTTTTTAAGACCAAATGCCGCGCCAGTGCTTGCGATGTCATGCAGAGCAAGCAGATAACATAGACGACCACGGGGACCCGTAACTCACCCGGAATACCTGGCCATAAAATAATGAGATTAATTACACCGATCATGCCGATGACTAAAAAAATCCAGGGCCGTGACACCAGCCGTGTGTCGCTGATAAACGCCCGTAAAAAACATAGATGCGCTAATAAGAAGCTGGCCAGACCGAGTAAAAATCCAGACTTGAACAGCGTCAGTGGCAGCATCAGAAAAACATCACCCATGAGTGAAAAGAGGATGCCGATCAAAATCGCTTTGCGGTACCTCACATTGAAATGCCGAACACCAAAAGCGACCCAAAAAATCAGTAAAGTGGTGAGCGGTTTAAACACATAGTGCAGCCAGATCAGCTGGTCTGTTTGGCCTATAATGTGTTCCATAGCACCAAATATAGTTAGTGCTGCGGCAAGGACGATGAGAGACAGCTTTAGCATAAGACTTTATGCATTGTGCTTGAGCAGACGGGCAACGTCACGGGCAAAGTAAGTGAGAATCCCATCAGCACCAGCGCGCTTGAAAGACAGCATGGTTTCCATCATGGTTTTGTTGTGATCGAGCCAGCCATTTTGTGCGGCAGCTTTGATCATCGCGTACTCACCGCTGACCTGATAGGCGAAAGTAGGGACTTTAAATTCATCTTTGACACGACGGACGATGTCCAGGTAAGGCATGCCGGGTTTGACCATCACCATGTCGGCACCTTCGGCTAAATCGAGGGCGACTTCACGTAAGGCTTCGTCGCTATTTGCGGGGTCCATCTGATAATTGGCTTTATCACTTTTCCCCAGATTGCTGGCTGAGCCAACCGCGTCGCGGAAAGGGCCATAAAATGCTGACGCATATTTGGCTGAGTAGGCCATGATGCGGGTATGGATGTAGCCATTCGATTCCAGCGCCTGACGGATGGCGCCAATACGGCCATCCATCATGTCGCTTGGTGCGACGATATCGGCTCCAGCCTCCGCCTGAGTCAAGGCCTGACGTACAAGCATCGTGGTGGTTTCATCATTGAGTACATAACCATTCGCATCCAGCAAACCATCTTGACCATGGCTGGTGTAGGGATCGAGCGCGACGTCGGTCAAAATGCCCAATTCAGGAAAGCGGCTTTTTAATTCGCGGATAGCACGTGGAATTAAACCTTTAGGATTAGTCGCTTCAATGCCATCAGCGGTTTTTAAACTCGGGCTGATCGCTGGAAACAATGCTAATACGGGGATGCCAAGCGCTACGCAATCCTCTGCTACACCAAGTAATACATCGACTGTAACGCGTTCTACACCAGGCATCGATGCAACTTTTTCTGATTGATTAGTGCCTTCAATCACAAACACGGGATAAATTAAATCGGATACCGTCACACTGTTTTCGCGCATCAGTGCGCGGGAGAACATATCTTTACGCATGCGACGCATACGAACAGCGGGAAATTGGAACGGTTTGATTGAATTAGGCATGATGGTTACCAAAATTTATATTTAGGTTAGTGAAACTTTTCGCAAGATGCAGGCTCAGACAAGCAGGTTGTAAATAGTGTTCTAAGCCGGGATATTCAATTTTAATTTGAAAGTGTAATTAAAATTGTAAATCCCAGCGTCAAACTCATCTTCAGCTTACCGCTTCTCATCCCTGAGCGGGCGCCTGTCGTCCCTGTATGACGGGCGTTATTGCCTCGGCATGATTTAGTTCTGCCGGGGCTTTTTTATTCGTGTACTTATTATGACTGTTGTGACTGATGTTGCTGGGCCGAGACGCTACCATCGTCACCCTCATTATTATCGTTGTCATTAGCAAGACGCGATGGTGGCGTATAAGGCATATCCAAACCTAATAAAGATTGCAGTTTTGCATCCGCTTCTTCAATACCGGTTCGTTTTAACGACGAGAATAGTTGAGCAGTAAACGGGAAGGGCTTACCTTCCGCATCGGTATAGCTCGCCAGCACGGTTTGCGTCAGACGCAAGGCGTTGGTGGAATCATTGCGATTGAGTTTATCGGCTTTCGTCAACAGGCAATGCACTGGACGTCCGGTAGGTGCGAACCATTGCAGCATCTGCGTATCCAGATCAGTAAAAGGGCGGCGCGCATCCATAATCAAGATTAGTGCAGATAACTGGTCGCGGTTTTGCACATATGATCCCAGCAGCTGGTTCCAGTGATGCTTGGCTGCGCCAGGTACCTCGGCATAGCCGTAACCCGGCAGATCGACCATCATGGCGCGGATTTCATCGGCACGGGTTTCATCCTTGCGATGTTGGCCGACATGCGCACCACCGATGGAAAAGTAATTAATATGCTGAGTGCGCCCTGGTGTTTTAGAGGCAAAGCATAGTTTTTTCTGATTACACAGAATGTTAATGGCAGTTGATTTGCCTGCGTTGGAACGGCCTGCAAAGGCGATTTCCGGTACGGATGAATTGGGCAAATCGCGTAAATGATTGACCGTTGTAAAAAAACGGGCTTGCCAAAGGATAGACATAGAAGTTGCTTGTAAAGGTGAGTGAGTGCTTGATAAGTACTAAATAAGTGCTTAATTATTGCTTAGGTGCTTACATGCCTACGTGCTCGGTACATGGAAATTGCATGGAAAAATGCAACAGAAGAAAGAGAATCGCTTAAAGCTATTGTACAATAAGGGGTTAGGTATTGGGCTGCATGTTTCCAATCCTGTATTTTGTGCTTATTGTTTTACTTGTGTTTTGCTTGTGCGCTTGACTTAGCTTTGATCTGGGTTTTAGCCGTAGAAAACGTGCGTTGCCAATAGGGCAGATTCCATAAATTAGTCTCAAGGTGTTTGAATGAACCGTGCTTTTTTACCTTTTTTAAAGTCCATCTGTGTCGCCATGTTAGCGATGTCTGCAATCACCTCTGTGGCATATGCCAACGAAGAAGCGAAGGCGCCTGCAAAAGCGGATGCAGCCAAAGGTGAGGCGCTTTTTACGAACGGTGATGCAGCACGTGGGATTGTCGCTTGCGTATCTTGCCACGGCGCAGCGGGTAATTCGACTATTTCGGTCAATCCAAAGTTAGCTGGACAACATGAGGCTTACATCGCCAAACAGTTGTCAAATTTCACTGGTCCAGACCGCAATAATCCAGTCATGACCACATTTGCAAAAGCAATGACAGAAGACGATATGAAAAACGTCGCGGCCTACTTAAGCACACAGAAACCAAAACCAGGCGCGGCCAAAAATAAAGACATCGTCGAGCTCGGCAAACAAATTTATCGTGGCGGTATCGCTGAGAAAAACGTACCTGCCTGTGCGGGTTGCCATAGCCCCAACGGCGCTGGTATCCCTGCGCAATTCCCACGTATTGCGGGTCAGCATCAGGACTACACGGTCGCCCAGTTGACTAATTTCCGTACTGGTACACGTAAAAACGGCATACAAATGACAACCATCGCCAAACGTATGTCAGATGATGAAATGAAAGCAGTTTCTGATTACATCGCTGGCCTGAAATAAATACAGCGATACAAAAAAAGAAACAAATTATAGAATAAACGGAGGGGGTGGCAAAAGCCATCCCCTTTTTTATTTTGTAGGACTTAAGCAAAACTACGCCAAAACTATCCCAACAATGCGCATTTTTTACGGCTAGAAGCTACAACGCTGTTATGGCATTTTTGCATAAGTCCTATTTTAGAATAAATTAATTATGGAAAATAATTGTGGAAACTGATACCGCCGGATTGCAACTCCAGACCGAGCGCCGCAGGTTAGCCGATGGCATAGAGCTACTCTCATCTATGCGATTTGCCATTAGTTTGTTGGTATTGATTGCAGTCACTTCTATTATCGGTACCGTATTAAAGCAAAACGAGCCTATGCCGAATTATGTGAATCAATTTGGACCATTCTGGTTTGATGTGTTTCATAAGATGGGCATGTATTCGCTATATTCCGCTTGGTGGTTTTTACTAATTATGGCGTTTTTGGTGTTGTCTACCAGCTTATGTTTAATTCGTAATGCGCCAAAAATGCTAAAAGACATGCGTAGCTGGCGCGAGAATGTACGCGAGCAATCTCTGCGTAATTTTCATCACAAGGCAGAATGGCAAGCGACCAATACGCGACCTTTAACTGTGCAACAAGTAACGGCGCATATCACTCGTCTTGGCTACAAGTTCAAAGTAGTAGAAAAAGATCATGCGACTTTGATCGCAGCTAAACAAGGTGCAGCAAATAAGTGGGGATATATTTTTGCGCACAGTGCAATCGTGATCATCATGGTGGGTGGCTTACTTGATTCTGATTTATCTATCCGTTATCAGCAATGGATGATGGGCAAAGTTCCTTTTGATGGCAGTGGCATCATTGCCAAAATTCCGGCGCAACATCGATTGGCGCTAGGTACTCCCACCTTCCGCGGTAATACCACTATTCCAGAAGGCGCTACAAGCAGTACTGCAATTATTCAGCAACAAACAGGTGTACTGATTCAGGATTTGCCATTTACGATCAAACTGAATAAATTCATCATCGACTACTACTCAACGGGCATGCCCAAACTTTTTGCCAGCGAAGTGATGGTGAAAGATCATGAGACAGGTAAAACTTTTTCAGCCACTATCAAAGTGAATGAGCCGCTGATTTATAAAGGCGTTGCGGTTTACCAGTCCGGTATTGAGGACGGCGGTAGTCATTTGTCGCTGGCCGCATATCCCATGTCCGGTGATGCAATGACGAGTATTGCCATATCTGGTGATGTCAATGGCACGACACCTTTGCCATCTGCCAGCGGTAATGACTACACAGTAGAGTGGACTGGTTTTCGCGTGGCTAATGTAGAGAACATGGCTAACAACACGCAGGACGTCCGGGCGGTTAATTTGAATCAGAGTTTTAATCAGCAACTGGCCTCCGATCTGGATAAACATACTGGATCAGCAGGAAAAAGTGCCAACAGCAAAAATCTGAAAAATGTTGGCCCTAGCGTGCAATACAAATTGCGCGATAAAAATGGTCAGGCTAAAGAGTTCTCCAACTATATGCAACCGGTAGAGTTGGATGGCGCGTCGATTTTTTTAGCAGGCATGCGTGATAATCCTGATGATGCTTTTCGCTACCTGCGGATTCCAGCGGATGATGATGACACCGTCATTGAGTGGATGCGTTTGCGGGCAGCATTGGCCAATCCTGAATGGCGCCAAATAGCGGCACAGCGCTATGCCAAACGCGCTTTGCCCAATAATGACGCAAAGTTACAAGAGCAACTAGGTATGTCTGCCTTCAAAGGCTTATCGATTTTTGCAGGCCAACCTGGTGACGCTGGTAAAGTAAATCAGAAATCAAATCAACCGTCGGGTTTTGTCGCTATTTCTCAATTTTTGGAACAAATTCCTGCGGCTGAGCAAGCCAAGGCTGCCGATGTATTTATGAAAATTTTAAATGGCAGCATGTGGGATCTGTGGCAAGTTGCGCGCGAAAAAGCGGGACAGCCAGAGATTGAGCTAAATGAAAAGCATGTAAAGTTTTTGCAATTGGCGACCAGTGCTTTGTCGGATTCGTTTTTCTATGGCGCTCCATTTTATTTACAATTGAGCGGTTTTGACGAGGTAAAAGCTTCTATCTTGCAAGTGACTCGCTCACCCGGAAAAAACATCGTCTATCTGGGCTGCCTGTTTTTAGTGATTGGTGTGTTTTCGATGTTTTATATTCGTGAACGCCGTCTTTGGATTTGGTTGAAAGATGCCGATGTTGGTGCTGATCCTGAGGGCAAGCCAGCAACCAAAATATTAATTGCCCTCAGTTCCCAGCGCAAAACCCTCGATTTTGAGAAAGAGTTCGATCAGTTGAAGGCAGAATTGCCACAAGTAACTAAACCAGCAAACGATCCACCTTCGCAGTTGTAATCGACTACACTGTTCTTTGAAGTGCTTTAGCAGTAGATTGTTTAGATATCGGAAATATGATGGAAATGACACAAAACTATACGCCCTACCAAGGCTTCTTTAAGCGGCTAAGTGCGATCGACTGGTTTTATGCCCTGGCTCTTAGCGTAGGTGCTTTATTCGCATTAAGTCGTTTTGGCATGTATATGGATGGCTATGAAAAAGGGATTTTACTCTTTGCCGTGCCCGCATTTGCATGGCTAGGCTGGCATTGGAAGCCCGTGCGCTGGCTGCTGGTTGTACTGACGTTGATTTCTCTGTTTGCTATTCACCTGTACGCAGGTTCGCTGGAGATGGCCAATCAAAAATTTTTCCTCAAATATCTGTTTTCTAGTCAATCCGCGATTTTGTGGATGAGCACTTTGTTCTTTTTATCTACCCTATTTTATTGGGGTGGTTTGGTTGCCCGCTCTGATTTTGGATCTTCTATCGGCTCGACTTTGTGTTGGGCTGCCGTGATTATGGGTTTTACTGGCATGCTGGTGCGCTGGTATGAGTCGTATCTGATCGGTGCAGATATTGGTCATATTCCGGTATCCAATTTGTACGAAGTATTCATTCTGTTTTCCATGATCACGGCTTTGTTTTACCTGTATTACGAGCAGCAATATAAAACCCGTCAGTTGGGGCCGTTTGTATTGATCGTGATTTCTGCGGCAGTCGGATTTTTGTTGTGGTACACGGTTAAGCGTGACGCCGCAGAGATTCAGCCGCTGGTTCCGGCGCTACAAAGCTGGTGGATGAAAATCCATGTACCCGCCAACTTTATCGGCTACGGTACATTCTCGCTGGCAGCGATGGTTGGGGTGGCGTATTTGTTGAAATCTAAAGGTTATTTGCAAGACCGCTTGCCCTCTTTGGAAGTGCTGGACGACGTGATGTATAAAGCCATTACGGTCGGTTTTGCTTTCTTCACGATTGCCACCATTTTAGGTGCGTTGTGGGCTGCAGAGGCCTGGGGTGGTTACTGGTCTTGGGACCCGAAAGAAACTTGGGCGCTGATTGTATGGCTGAACTATGCCGCCTGGTTGCATATGCGCCTGATGAAAGGCTTGCGTGGTCAGATTGCCGCATGGTGGGCTTTGATTGGCTTGCTGGTAACGACTTTTGCTTTCCTCGGTGTGAATATGTTTTTGTCGGGCTTGCATTCTTACGGAACTTTATAAATCCACGAGCACAATTCGCTTCTAAAGCTCTTACACAAATTCAAAGCCTCGCAAACTTATTTTGCGAGGCTTTTTTTCTTTGTTTCTGTAAAAAATGTAAGGTTCAGCAGACTCTGGCGACTCATGAGAAACTATTTGCAATCTAAAGACTCAAACCAGTAATAAAAAATTGTTGTTCTTGCATTTTCATCTCGTCGCATAGGGAGTCACCATGTTGATCAAACGTAGTCCAAACGGCATCGACTTGCCATTTTCATCCGAAATCACACCTCGCTCTATTTTTGAATCGCGCCGTGATTTTATTCGTCAAATGGCGGTGGGCTCGGTCGCTGGCACTGCCTTGTTTGAAATGGCACAGCGAGAAGCGTTTGCGCAATCGGCGACAGCGCAAAAACTGGCTGCAACCCTTAATCCCGCTTATGCGCTGGTCGAAAAAAAGACTAGTTATAAAGATGCGACGACCTACAATAATTTTTATGAGTTCGGCACCGATAAATCAGAGCCCGCGATGAACGCTGGCTCGCTCAAGCCACGTCCCTGGACCGTGACGATTGAGGGCGAAGTGAAAAAGCCGATGACACTGGACTTGGATGCTTTGCTTAAACTGGCTCCACTGGAAGAGCGTATCTATCGTATGCGCTGCGTCGAAGGCTGGTCGATGGTAATACCTTGGACCGGTTATTCTTTGTCGAATCTGATCAAAAAGGTGGAGCCAACGGGCAATGCCAAGTTTGTTGAATTCACAACGTTGGATGATAAAAAACAAATGCCTGGGCTACGTCGTCCCGTGTTGGAGTGGCCATATGTCGAGGGTCTGCGTATGGATGAGGCGATGCACCCGCTAGCTCTGTTAAGTCTGGGTATGTATGGCGAAGTATTGCCAAACCAGAACGGTGCGCCAGTGCGGATGGTGTTGCCTTGGAAGTATGGTTTTAAATCGGCCAAATCCATCGTCAAAATTCGCTTCACCAAAGAGCAGCCAAAAACTGCCTGGAATATTGCTGCACCTAGCGAGTATGGTTTCTATTCCAACGTGAATCCAGAGGTTGATCATCCGCGTTGGTCACAAGCCTCTGAGCGTCGTATCGGTGAAGACGGGATTTTGTCCAGAAAGCGCAAAACGCTGATGTTTAACGGCTACAGCGAAGTGGCTTCTTTGTACGCCGGCATGGACTTGAAGAAGTTTTACTAAGGTATGAAATTGCCTTCATTTCAGCCCTCACCAAAACAGTTGAGTCTGATTAAAGCAGTCTTGTTTGTGATCGGTTTGCTGCCATTTGTCCGTTTGGTCGCATTCACCTTTCTCGATAAGCTGGGTGCGAATCCGGTGGAGTTTATTACCCGCAATACCGGCGACTGGACGCTATATCTGCTTTGCATCACCTTGTCGGTGACGCCGCTACGTAAATTGATGCAATGGAACTGGCTTATCCGCTTGCGGCGCATGACGGGTTTGTTTGCCTTCTTTTATGCCTTACTGCATTTCACCACGTTCTTGTGGTTCGATCACTTTTTTGATCTGGCTGAAATGTGGGCTGATGTAATTAAGCGTCCGTTTATCACAGTCGGCTTTATCGCGTTTGTTTTGCTATTGCCGTTGGCGCTGACTAGTACCAATGGCATGATCAAACGTTTAGGCGGCAAGCGCTGGCAGTGGTTGCATCGCATGGTATATGTGATTGTGCCGCTGGGGATATTGCATTATTTCTGGATGAAGGCGGGTAAGCATGATTTTTTTCAGCCTATCATTTTTGGCACGATCGTTGCGGCCTTATTGTTGATACGAGTGTATTGGCGCTGGCAGAGCAGGGCGGCACTTACTTCTGCCGCAGCCCGATAAAGAAAAACGCGCTATGAGCGCGTTTTTTTATAGGAAAAAAGGGGAGTATCGGCCAAAAATATACATATTGTCCAGAGAATCATTGGACGATTAAAAATACTCTATCCCAGTATATTAAGTCAATATTTGACATCTTTTGACCTCTTCAGGGCTTTGCAGCCAAGCTGAACTTAGCTTGCTGCTGATTTACTTACTGTCTGAACACCGGGCACTGTCTGAGTTGTTGGTATTAATTGCGCAGACTTGTTCGGCATGAATAAAGGCCCTTTTTGTCCGCAAGCTGTAAGCAAAACGACTAAACCTACACTTGCCAATAATAAAATGCGTGTCTTAAACATCGTGATTCCTATCCAAATTAAAACTAATTCAAAACTAATGAGGCGTTTGCAAAAATTCGCCATCAGCCTGCTTTGTTTCCGTTTCAATTGGAAGTTGCATTAGCGTATAAAATGGCGGTTTATGAATTCGCTGGAGTGTAGCATGACCGAAACAGAATTTTTGACCTTGGCCGACACTTGCATCAAACAAGTCGAGCAGGTGTTTGAGCAAGCCTTTGAGAATGATGAAATGGATGTTGAGTGCAGTCGCAGCGGCAACGTGTTGGAAGTTGAATTCGTCAATAACGGCAGCAAGATCATCATCAACAGTCAGGCGCCTATGCAAGAAATGTGGCTCGCTGCCAAAGCGGGTGGTTACCACTATAAATACGACGGCCAACTTTGGCGCAATACGCGCGATGGCGCTGAGTTTTTCGCGACGTTAGCGGCATTAGCTCAGGCACAAAGCGCGCAGTAACCGATTGGCTGATGCGCTTTTATAGACGGCTATTCTTCTATCATCGGTGGCGGTTCTGCTTCTAAACTTTGAATGCCAGCGCCAGGTGGATTTTCGACATAGTAATAGTCCCCATTCGCTGCAATAATCCCGTTTGGTACAGCGCGCTCTTCAATCGGGATATCTTTTAAGGCTCTTTGCATATAGCCAATCCAGATAGGCAGTGCCAGCCCGCCACCGGTCTCCCGATTACCCAAGTTCTTGGGCTGATCAAAACCGATCCATGCAATCCCCACCAATTTTGCCTGATAGCCAGCGAACCACGCGTCGAATGAGTCATTCGTGGTACCGGTTTTACCTGCAATGTCAGGACGCTTGAGAGATAAGGCTTTAGTAGCGGTGCCATAGCGAACTACATCCTTCAACATGCTATCCATCAAAAATGCATTGCGTTCATCAATCACGCGATTGTTTTCATCGCCTGCCTTGTCAGGATTGGCCTGTGACAATACTTTGCCGGTACTGTCGGTGATTTTGGAGATCAGATAAGGATTGATTTTGTAGCCACCGTTAGCAAACACCGCATAGGCACCGGCCATTTGCAAAGGTGTGACTGCGCCAGCGCCTAACGCAAGAGTCAGGTACGGCGGATTTTTCTCTGGCAGAAAGCCAAAGCGTGTTGTGTATTCCTGACCGTACTTGGCACCGACTTTATGCAAAATACGGATAGAAATCATATTTTTCGATTTGGTCAAGCCTTTACGCATGGTCATAGGACCTTCGTATTTACCGTCGTAGTTCTTGGGTTCCCAAGCTTGTCCGCCCGTTTGCCCTGCATCAAAACTGATCGGAGAATCATTGATAATCGTTGCCGGAGAGAGTCCTTTCTCCAGTGACGATGAATAAATGAAAGGCTTAAAGCTAGATCCAGGCTGGCGCCAGGCTTGGGTGACGTGGTTAAACTTGTTGATGTTGTAATCAAAGCCGCCAACCAGAGCGTGGATCGCGCCATCAGTAGTGCTGGCAGCGACAAAGGCCGATTGCACTTCAGGTATCTGGGTAATTGTCCAGTTGGTGCCCTCTTGCACAACGCGGATAACAGCACCGCGCTGGACGCGTTTGTTGGCTGGCGCTGTTGCGCTCAGGCCGCTGGCAGCAAAGGTCAGTCCCGGGCCTGTGATCTGGATTTCCTCACCCGATACCAACACCGCTTTGACCAGCTTAGGGCTAGCTTCAAGAACCATCGCCACCACTAGGTCGTCGCTGACTGCATGTTCCGCTAATTCTTTTTCGATTGCATCGTCAGCGGCATCTTTATTTGTCGGGATCTCAATGATCGCCTCTGGACCGCGATAGCCATGACGTTTTTCATAATCCATGACGCCACGGCGCAAGGCCAGATAAGCGGCATCCTGGTCTGACTTTGTAATAGTGGTATAGACGTTTAAGCCGCGGGTATAGGTTTCGTCCTTAAATTGCTCGTAGACCAACTGACGCGCCATTTCTGCGACATATTCGGCATGAATGCCAAATTCGCTGCTGTCCGTCTTTGTGTGGAAGACCTCGGTTTTTGCTTGCTCGAACTGCGCCTCTGTAATGTAGCCAAGTTGCTTCATCCTCTGCAAAATATATTGCTGGCGAACGGTAGCGCGTTTTGGGTTTGCAACCGGATTGTAGGCGGAGGGCGCTTTTGGCAAACCTGCCAGCATCGCGGCCTCTGCAATGGTAAGTTCTTTCAGACTTTTGCCAAAGTAAATCTGTGCTGCTGAGGAAAAACCGTAGGCACGTTGCCCCAGATAAATCTGGTTCATGTACACCTCTAAGATCTGATCTTTAGTGAGGTTTTGCTCAATTTTCCATGCGAGCAAGATTTCATAAATTTTTCGTTTAAAGGTTTGTTCGCTGGACAAAAAGAAATTGCGCGCCACTTGTTGCGTAATCGTCGATGCACCTTGCTTAGTGCCACCGGTCAAATTATGTAACGCGGCGCGGGTAATACCCAGATAGTCGACGCCGCCATGCTCATAAAAACGATCATCTTCGATCGCCAGCACGGCCTTTTTCATGATTTCGGGGATTTCGTTGAAGTGCACGACATTGCGCCGTTCTTCTCCAAACTCTGCAATTAACATGTTGTCCGCCGAAAATACCCGCAATGGCATCTTCGGCCGGTAGCTGGTAATCGAATCCAGTTCTGGCAAATTGGGGTAAGCCATCGTTAGCGCAAAGCCAAGAATAAGCACTCCGGCTAGAACCAGTCCAATTAAAATTCCACCAGTCCCCAGCAAAATACGCAACGCCCAATGACGCGGTTTGTTTGAACTCTGTTCAGTTGTATTTGGTATATTGCTGGCAGGTGCTGGTGTCTCGGACATGGAATGAATTTTCAATAGAAATCGTAACAAGTATTATATCCTCAGCCTCCAGCACTCTGGCGCTCCGTACCCATAAGTTGGAAAAGGAGGGGAGTTTTTTGCCAGTAGTGGGAATTTGGCAACGGATAACAGTGATGCTATGCGGAAAATGCTTTACACAATGAAGGGCTTATTGCTAGGATTTCATGTAAGCTCAGATGATTGTCTTCTAAATAGCGGTTTTTAAAAGAAAATTTGTGTTTAGTGCGTGCGACATCTGCCTTAAAATGTGGCAATAGCCTTGTGCTAAAAGCAATGTAAATAGTAATTTTTTAGGGGATATCCTTGGCTTTAGATCTAGCATCATTGCTCGGTAGAAAAAATCCGCCTTTAATCGGCTTAGATATCAGCACTTCTGACGTCAAGCTAGTGGAGATTTCTGAGGGAAGCAATAAAATGTTCAAACTAGAACGTTATGGCTCAGAGCTGTTGCCTAAGGGTGCGGTGGTGGCGGGTAATATCGAAAATATTGAACAGGTCTCAGAAGCCATTCGTAGAGTAATTAAAAAAAGTGGTGCTAGTGTCAAGAATGTGGCGCTGGCAATGCCTGCATCAGCGGTAATCACCAAAAAAATTATGCTCTCGGGAAATCTTAGTGAACAGGCCTTGGAGTTACAGGTTGAAGCCGAAGCAAACCAATATATTCCCTTTGCAATGGATGAGGTCAGTCTCGATTTTTGCGTGATTGGTTCATCCTCAAGCAACCCCGAAGATGATATAGAAGTCATGCTGGCCGCATCGCGTAAGGAAAAAATTGAGGATAGAGTTGCTGTAGCTGAGGCAGCGGGTTTGCAGGCAAAGGTAATGGACATTGAGTCCTATGCCGCCAGAGCAGCAATTGCAAGATTAATCGGGCAGCAGCCGAACGCTGGACAAGACCAAATTTATGCGTTGTTTCAAATTGGTGCCAAAGTAACCTACATTTCCATTTTGTTAAACGGCGAAATTATTTATGAGCGCGATCAGCAGTTTGGCGGGAACCAGCTGACTCAGGATATTGTCAGAAATTATGGATTGGCGTTTGAAGAGGCAGAGATTAAGAAGAAGCAATCAGATTTGCCCGACAGCTATGAGATGGAGCTGTTGGAACCCTTCTTAGAAAGTGCCGCGTTAGAAGTTACTCGCTCTATTCAATTTTTCTTCACATCGACTCCTTATACAAGAGTTGATCAAATATTTCTAGCCGGTGGCTGCGCTGTGATTCCTGGCTTGGTCGATATGATCGCCGAGCGAACAAAAATTTCCACAACAGTTATTAGTCCGTTCAAAGGCATGGAAATGTCTTCTAATGTCAACGAGAAGGCGTTGCGTAGTGATGCCCCATCTTATTTGGTTGCATGCGGTCTTGCTATGCGGAGATTCGGGTAATGATAAAAATCAATCTTCTACCTCATCGCGAAGCAAAACGTAAACAGTTAAAACATGATTTTTATACCTTGTTGTTGTTGGCCGGCATCGTTGCAGCCTTAATTGTAATGTCGGTAGGTGCTTTTTTTTCCATGAGAATTTCACAGCAGACTGATAAAAATAATTTCATCAAAACGGAAAATGGCAAGTTGGATGAAAAAATTAAAGAAGTTGCTAGCCTAAAACAAGAAATTGATGGTTTAAAGGCACGCCAGCAAGCAGTTGAAGATCTGCAAGGCGATAGAAATCAACCTGTATTCATGTTTGATGAGTTGGTGAAATTGACGCCTGAAGGTGTCTATTTGAAAGCGTTAAAGCAAGACGGGCAGCGTATTTTGTTAAATGGTTATGCTCAATCAAATCAGCGCGTATCGGAATTTCTTCGTAGCCTTGGTAATAATTCACTTTGGATGGACAAGCCTGATTTGATAGAAATTAAATCGGCAGCGTTAGGGCAGGGACGAGATGCAAAAAGAGTGGTTGATTTCACCATTACTGTTGGAATTAAAAGAGCTCGAGAGATCGATTCCGTTGCAGCTTCAGGTGCAGAAGTCTCGAATCCAGACACTAAGAAGCCTCGATAACAAGCGAATAGAATTAATATGGCAAATTTTAATGAATTAAGCGAGTTGGCTAATTCACAATTCCGTGACTTAAATGGTCTTCATCCAGGATTGTGGCCATTGATACCTCGAGTACTATTAGCGCTAGGACTGGTTATTTTTTTAATATTTGTTGGTTGGTTTGGCTACTGGGATGGTCAGCTCGAAGACATAGACAAAGGGCAGCAAGAAGAGCAAAAACTTAAAGATGCATATAAGCAAAAAATACAGCAATCTATTAGCTTAGAAGCGCTTAAAGAACAGAGAAAATTAGTGTTGCAATATGTTGCTGCCATGGAAAAACAATTGCCAAGTAAGGCTGAAATGGATGCCTTGGTATCTGATATAAATCAGGCCGCAATTGGTAAAGGTTTGCAGATTGATGTCTTTAAGCCAGGTCAGCCTACCGTCAAAGATTATTACGCGGAGCTCCCAATCGATATAAAGCTGCTCGGGAATTATCATGAGATGGGAGAGTTTGTGAGTGATATAGCCAAGTTGCCAAGGATTATCACTTTAAACAATCTAGCAATTTCTACTGGCAAAGATAATGTCCTAGTGTTGGATGTTGTTGCTAAAACTTTTCGTTATTTGGATCCGGAGGAAGTCTCCAATCAAGCAGCTTTGAAAAAAGGTGCGAAGAAATGATAAACGTGTCTTCAAAATTTATTCTTCTTTTGTTACCAGTATTTACTTTAACTGGATGTGGGAACGGCGGGATTGCTGAAACACAAGATTGGATGGAGCAGATCAAGAAAGAAACTCGTAGTGGAGTTTCTAAGATTGCTCCCCCAAAGGTTTATGTACCATTTTTTTATACTGGAAAAAGCAACATTGATCCATTTAACCCTGCAAAATTACTGGTGGTATTAGCCAGATTAAAAGCAGAATCTAGTAGCGGATTAAAACCAGACATGGAAAGGCGCAGAGAGGTGTTGGAATCGTACCCTTTAGACACACTCAAAATGGTCGGTTTCATAGAAAAACCTAATTTGCGATACGCCTTAATTCAAGTTGATAAAACTGTTTTCCAGGCAAAAATTGGTAATTATATTGGTCAGGATTTTGGCATGATTACTAAAGTGACGGAGACGGAGATTGACATTAAGGAAATTGTTCAAGATGCTGCAGGTGAGTGGACAGAACGCCAAGCCAAGCTAGAGTTGCAGGAGGCAAAAAAATGAACGCCTTAATGGACGTTATAAATGCAAGTAAAAGGAGTCGTATGCTTGTCAAATTGTTTCTAATAAGCCTACTGTCAGTTAGTCAGGTAGCTTTCGCTCAATCAAATAGCATTGAATCCGTTTCTGCTAATCGGCAAGGAATTAATACTATCGTTAAAATTGGGTTAAAGAGTCCGGTAATCAAATCTCCTTTGGGGTTTTCTGTCACAAACCCGGCGCGTATTGCGCTCGATTTTGCGGATACAACTAATACAACTGGCAAGTCTATAGTTGATGTCAACCTGGGTGAGCTTCGCAATATCAATATTGTCGAAGTCGGGGGGCGTTCGCGATTGGTTTTTAATATGAATAAGCCGCTTAACTACGCCACTACAGTCGAAGGAAATATTGTTATAGTAACAATAGATGGCTCTGGTGGAATTGCGACAGCAGTAAATTCTAGTGGGCTTCCTGTTGCATCCGCTCCTTCAGTTGTGGCTAGACAAAATATTCGAGATATTGATTTTCGTCGGGGTAGTAACGGTGAGGGAAGAATCGTAATTGATTTGCCAAGTAATCAAGTCGCAGTAGACACGCGTCAGCAGGGGCAGAAAATTGTTGTTGATTTGTATAAAGTGGGATTGCCTGAGATATTGCGTAGGCGCCTAGACGTTGGTGATTTTGGTTCACCTGTTCAAACAGTCACCGCTGCAACTGAGGGAGAGAACGTCCGTATCACCATTGAGCCGAAAGGTCTTTGGGAGCAGAGTGCTTATCAAAGCGATACGCAATTAGTAGTTGAGATCAAGCCAATTAAAGAGGATCCAAATAAACTCACTCAGGGAACTCAAGGTTATCGTGGTGAGCGGCTATCGTTTAATTTCCAAAATATTGAAGTTCGAGCGTTATTACAAATTATTGCCGAATTTAGTGGTTTAAATATTATTGCAAGCGACACCGTAAATGGTAGTGCAACTTTGAGATTGAAAGATGTTCCTTGGGATCAGGCTTTGGACATTATTATGCAATCTAAAGGTCTTGATATGCGTAAAAATGGTTCAGTGATGTGGATCGCACCAAAAGATGAACTACTCACTAAGGAAAAGTTGGAATTGGAGCAAAAAGCGCAAATTGCAGAATTAGAGCCATTGAAAACGGAATCTTTCCAACTCAATTATCAAAAAGCAGAAGCCTTTAAATTAGTTTTCGGCGTTGACGGTTCTAGTACTAACCGACTTTTATCAAAACGAGGAAGTGCTGTTATAGAGCCTCGGACGAACCAATTATTTGTGACTGATACTGCTAGTAAAATTGAGGAAGTTCGCAAATTAATTCAAAAAACAGACATTGCCTCTAGGCAAGTTCTAATTGAGGCACGCATAGTCGAAGCTGATGACACGTTTAGTAAAAATTTAGGTGCCAAATTAGGCTTTACCGATTTACGAGGTTTAAACGGGGGAGATGCAGGCTACCAGTTAAGCGGTAATCAAAGAGTTGCACTGACTGGTAACTATTTGGGTGTTGGCGAGCAAACAGGTCAGGCTAAAATCACTGACCAAAGTTTCGTTCCTAATTCACAATTCGTTAGTTTGCCAGCGGCAGGAATTAATGGTTTGAACCCAGGTAGTTTAGCTATTAGCTTATTTTCTTCAGCCGCGAATCGTTTCTTAAACTTAGAATTATCCGCTTTAGAGGCAGATGGCAACGGCAAAATTATATCTAGCCCACGCATTGTGACTGCCGACCAATTACCTGCTCATATCGAACAAGGTACCGAAATTCCATATCAAGTGGCAACCAGTAGTGGTGCGACCTCGATCTTTTTCAGAAAGGCTACGCTAAGTCTGGACGTCACTCCTCAGATTACTCCGGATGGGAATATTATTTTAAACGTCGATGTTCACAAAGATAGTCCAGGAACAGAAACCAGAAATGGTATCGTAATTAATACTAAACAAGTAAAGACGATGGTCCTTGTTGAGAATGGTGGTACGGTTGTTCTAGGTGGCATTTTTACCCAAGAGGAACGTGATGCGATTACTAAAATACCGTTTTTGGGAGATATTCCGTTGCTGGGAAACCTCTTCAAAACCACAGGACGCACTAACAATAAAACTGAATTACTAGTATTTATTACTCCAAAGGTACTTGCTGAACGTACCAGTAACAAATAGTTAGTAACTAACATCGCGGTAAGTTTTCCCACATAGATTTTCGTTCAAAGTCATTAAAAACAAGGGTGTTACATGACGAAGTTAATTCGCACAATTTTTATATTCCTTTCACTGACCATCTTATCCGCATGTGGAGGAGGTGGAGGATCTGCTGGTAACACTAGT
Source organism: Undibacterium sp. (assembly GCA_025352365.1). GTDB lineage: Bacteria > Pseudomonadota > Gammaproteobacteria > Burkholderiales > Burkholderiaceae_D > Undibacterium. The sequence continues at coordinate 26,550 of JANXTO010000103.1, forward strand.
GGAGGCGCAGCATTATTTGTATCCGCGGGAACAACTGTTCTGATTTTCCCCGGACAGAGCCAAACATACACAATCGGTGGTGGAGTGCCCTCTTACACGGCAACCACAACGTCCGGTGCGGTGAGTGTTTCTGTAAATGGTAATGCGTTGAATGTGACAGGAAACGTTGGCGGAGGGAAAGCGACAGTTGTGGTAAAGGATGCAAAAGGGGCTTCTGTATCGTTTGACGTCACTGTCGGATCTGGACTAGCTCTGTTTACAACGGCACCGGCAGCAGTAGCTGTAGGTGAACATGGTGCTACGTCATCATCATATTCAATTGGCGGTGGTAGCTTAGTTTATGCAGTAACTAGTAGTAATACAGGTGTAGCAGCAATTGCAGTAACTAACCGTAATAATAGTCAATTTGTAATTATCGGAGTGTCGGCTGGTACTGCAACTGTTTCTGTAGTTGACTCACTTGGTGCAGTGGTTACTATTACTGTAACTGTTGGGACTACTGGTACGGTTACACCATTATTTACTACCGCTGCGTCCGCGATTGTTGTTCAGACGAATAGTGTGTCCACATTTTCTATCGGTGGTGGAACGGCCCCCTATTTCGCTAGTAGTAGCAATACTGCCGTTGCAACTATTAATATCAGTGGTAATAATTTAACAATTAATGGATTGGCTGCTGGGAGTGCTACCGTTGTAGTTAGTGATAACGCTGGTACCCCGGTAAAAATAGGGATCACTGTTGGTAATGGTGGGGTGGTAGCAGCACTTTTTACCACTGCACCTTCCGCGATAAACCTATCAACTAACGCAGTCACTACTTTTACGATTGGTGGTGGATCCGCGCCGTATTTTGCTAGCAGTAGTAATTCAGCGATTGCAACGGCTACTGTTAGTGGTACGACTTTAACTGTGAACGGACTTACAGCAGGAAGCGCCAAGATTGTTGTCAGCGATGCTGCTGGTAATGCTGTAACAATAACTGTAACTGTTGGTAACGGTGGTGTTGTACCGCCACTATTTACTACCGCGCCTTCGGCTATAACACTTGCGAGTACTGCGGTTACTGCTTTTACAATTGGCGGCGGCAAGGGTCCATATGTGGTAAGTAGCAGCATTCCATCAGTTGCAACCGCCAGCGTGAACGGAACAACTTTAACAATCAACGGATTTTTGGCAGGTACTGCAATAATTGTTGTATATGATGATGCAGGCGCCTCTGTTTCTATAAAAGTAACTGTAGGGAATATCGGCCCTATTATTCCACTCTTTACAACGGCACCCTCTACCATTGTGGTGGGAATCAGTGCAACGTCGACCTTTACAGTCGGTGGCGGTACTGCTCCTTATCTTGCAAGTAGTAGCAATAGTTCAGTTTTAAATGTAAGTCTGACTGGAACTACTTTGACCCTTAAAGGATCATCGGCAGGTACTGCAACTGTTTTAGTAACCGACTTTACAGGTACTCCGGTGAGTATTGCGGTAACTGTCGGTAGTTCAGTTCCTTCAATACCTTTGTTCACCTCTGCAGTGCCAACAATTTCTGTAGCAACAAATAGTTCGTCGTCGTTCACTGTTGGCGGTGGTACCGCTCCTTACTTAGTTAGCAGCAGTAATGTGGCGGTTGCGAACGCTGCAATAAGCGGAACTAATTTAACCATTAATGGATTTAGTTCAGGAACCGCAAAAATTGTTGTAAGTGATACTGCTGGCGCAACTGTAACAATTACAGTGACTGTTGGAAGTTCTGGAGCTACGGTGCCTTTATTTACTACTGCAGCTTCTGACATTGTTATATTTGCTAATGGAACTTCAAACTTTACTATTGGTGGTGGTTTAGGTCCTTACTTAGTGAGTAGCAGCGCGCCGTCTGTGGCTAGTGCTAGTGTAAGTGGCAGCGCATTGACTATCAATGGATTGATTGCTGGTACGTCCAAAGTTGTCGTAACAGACGCAAACGGCTCTGTTGCTACCATTAATGTATCTGTTACCAGCACTACGCAACCATTGGTCACTACAGCCGCATCTGATATTGTGGTTGCAATTAATAGTTCATCTACTTATGCAATTAGTGGCGGTTTGGCTCCTTACTTCGCTAGCAGTAGTAATACATCTGTTGTTGTGCCAAGTGTTAACGGATCTACTCTAGTAATTAATGGGTTATTAGCTGGAACTGGAAAAGTCTCTATCAGAGATTCTAGCGGTTTGACGATTAGTATTAACGTTTCTGTAGGTAAAGGAGTTCCAGTTACATTATTCACATCCGCTCCAAGTAGCATAACGATCGGTCAGGGAGCGTCGCCTAATTACACAATTGGTGGTGGCACAGCGCCTTACACAGCTGGTAGTAGTAATGTGGCTGTTGCGACTGTTACTTTGGCGGGATCTTCTTTGGTGATTAATGGTGTTTCACCAGGTACAGCAAATATTGTGGTTACAGATAACGTTGGTGCAACAGTGCCTATTGTTGTCACGGTAATTGCGACAACCAGTAATACATTAACAGTTTCTCCATTGACAGTAACTGCATATGCAGGTGATACCTTAGCTTTTAGAATAGACGGTGGCTCAGCACCTTATAGTGTTACCTCTAATAATTCGGCAATAGCGACTGTTCCCAATAATTCAGTTTCTGCTAGTGGCGGGACGTTCACCGCCTTCTTAGCTAAGCCAGGATCTGTCAATATCATAGTTGCAGACGCCACTGGATTGACACAAACTATTAACATTACAGTCAATGCAGGGATTAGTAATATGTTCCTTAGTCCTAGTGATTGGTCGATTAATGAAACAAATAACAGTACCGTCAATTTAGCTATTAAAGGTGGTAACGGGCCATTCCAAGTATTTACAACTAACACAACACTCTCAAGTGTATCTGGTACCTTACCTCAGGCATCAAACGTGTTAACGTTTGATGGAACAACGGTAGGTGTAGCGGTAGGCTCGCAGGGAACTCGTTGTGTGCCCTCCGATACGGTAATTTCCATTGTCGTAAAAGATAGCCAAGGTCAATCTGCAACAAGCAATATGACAATCAAAGACAAAAACGGTGGAGCCGGTTGTTAATTAATATATTGCAGGTACCCTATTTTTATGAAGTTGTAATGTGTCAAAAAATATATTTCTAGTAGGACTAATGGGCTCGGGCAAAACTACAGTTGGCCGGGTCCTTGCAAAAAAGCTCAACAAAATATTCATTGATTCTGACCATGAAATCGAGGCGCGTACCGGCGTCTCGATTCCGGTTATTTTTGAGATAGAAGGTGAGCTTAGTTTTCGGCAGCGTGAAGCGGATGTTATTCGGGATCTGACTGCGCAAGATGGCATTGTATTGGCTACAGGTGGTGGTGCCATATTAGATCCTGCCAGCCGTAAATACCTGCAAGAGCGCGGAACAGTCATTTATCTACGCGCTGGTATCAATAGTATTTTGCAGCGTACCCGTCACGACAAAAATCGACCTTTGTTGAGAACGGTCGACCCTCGTAAAAAACTCGAAGAACTTGAGGCTCAGCGTGAGCCTTTATACAAAGAGATCGCCCATCTGGTGGTAGAAACCGGGCGTCCCAACGTACAGTTCCTTGTGCAATCGATTCTGACTCAGCTTGAGCAGAGTGCCGCCTCATCCAATCAATCTAGCTTCTCTATGCAGCATCAACAACAATTCCAAACGCTGAATGTCAATTTGGCTGAACGTAGCTATCCCATATTGATCGGGCAATCGGTTTTGTCTGACCGCTCAATTTTGTCTCAGCATATACCCGGTGATCGCGTTGCGATTGTGACTAACACGGTGGTCGCGCCTCTTTATTTAGCAAAAATCGAGCAACATTTACGTGATTTGGGTAAGCAATTTATCAGCATTATTCTGCCGGATGGCGAAGAGCACAAAACCTGGGCTAGCTTAATGCTGGTGTATGACGCTTTACTGGAGGCAAAGTGTGATCGCAAGACAACAATGATTGCTCTTGGCGGCGGTGTGATAGGTGACTTGACCGGGTTTGCGGCATCCTCGTATATGCGCGGTGTGCCGTTTATTCAAATCCCGACAACCTTATTGTCTCAGGTGGATTCTTCTGTCGGCGGTAAAACAGGGATTAATCATCCACTTGGCAAAAACATGATTGGCGCTTTTTATCAGCCACAAGCCGTGATTGCCGACACATCTACATTAACTACCTTGCCGGATAAAGAATTGTCGGCAGGTTTGGCGGAAGTGATCAAGCATGGCGCGATTATCGACGCGGTATTTTTTACCTGGATAGAATCGAATATTGAAAAGCTGCGGGCTAAAGATCCGGTCGCGCTTGCTTATGCGATTTCGCGCTCATGTGAGATCAAAGCAGACGTCGTGCGGCAGGACGAGCGCGAAGGCGGTTTGCGTGCCATTCTCAATTTCGGCCACACTTTTGGACATGCGATTGAATCAGGCTTAGGCTTTGGTACGTGGTTGCATGGTGAAGCGGTTGGTTGTGGCATGGTGATGGCGGCGGACTTATCTTGCCGGCTTGGATTAATCGATTACGTCAGCAAAGTGAGGATTATTAATTTGATTGAAGCAGCGGGCTTGCCTACCGTCGCACCTGACTTGGGCGAAGAGCGCTGGTTAGAGTTGATGGAAGTGGATAAAAAAAATGAAGGTGGTAAGATCAAATTCATTCTACTTAAACCACTAGGGTCGCCGTTGATTACGACGGTACCAAAAGAAAAATTATTAGAAACCTTACGTTACTGTATTCAATAATTAACTATGTTCTCAGACGCCCAACTCGCACCTTACGCCGCACAATCTGCGACTTCCCGCGGGCGACGTCATAACGAAGCTGCATCCAGTTCACGCTCTGAATACCAGCGCGACCGTGATCGCATCATCCATTGCACCGCATTCCGCCGTCTGGAATATAAAACTCAAGTATTTGTTAATCATGAAGGCGATTTATTCCGAACTCGCCTGACACACAGTCTGGAAGTGGCGCAAATAGCCCGCTCCACTGCCCGCAATTTACGTTTGAATGAAGACTTGGTAGAAGCGATTTCACTCGCCCACGATTTGGGTCATACGCCCTTTGGGCATGCAGGACAAGACGCGCTCAACGCTTGTATGAAAGAGTTCGGCGGATTTGAGCATAATCTGCAAAGTCTGCGAGTGGTCGATACCTTGGAAGAGCGCTATGGCGCTTTTGACGGATTAAATCTCACATTCGAAACTCGTGAAGGTATTCTCAAGCATTGCTCCCTCAATAACGCCAGCAAATTAGGGGATGTCGGGCAGCGGTTTTTAGAAAAAAAACAAGCGAATCTTGAGGCGCAGTTAACCAACTTGGCAGACGAAATTGCCTATAACAATCATGATATTGACGATGGTTTGCGCTCGGGTTTGCTGGTGGAATCACAATTGATTGAGTTAGATTTTTATGGCAGATTTCGTGCCGAAGTCGCTACAACTTATCCTGGTATTGCCGGACGTCGTGCGATCTCAGAAACCATACGGCGTATGATTAATGCTTTGATCGTCGATTTGATTACTACCTCGGAGCAGCGTATCCGGGATTGCGCACCGCAGTCTGTGGATGATGTGCGGCATGCTGATCCCTTAATTGCTTTTTCGGAGGCGATGCAAAAACAGGCAACGGTGCTCAAGCAGTTTTTGCACCACAATTTATATCGCCATTACATGGTCAATCGCATGGCAAGCAAGGCACGCAGAGTCGTGACGGATTTATTTAATGCCATGATGGATGAGCCGATTCTGTTGCCGCCCGATTACCAGATGAAACTTACTGACAAAAATCAGCAACAAGATGATCTACAGCAGGCGCGCAAGATTGCTGATTACATCGCCGGGATGACGGATCGTTACGCCATGCTGGAGCACCGGCGTTTGTTTTCTGTTGATGAAGTTTAATTTCTCTGCAATACCAGTGTCGTATGCGTTTTTTTTCAAATTGACGTTTGATAATTACGGCACATTCACGATGGTCTGTCGCACCTGAAAGTTGTATTTTTACGCAATATGCCACCACCCCGCATAAGATACTCATAGGTGTATATTGTAGTTGTCCAATTATTATATGGACAATCAAGGGTTTTTAAAGAAAAAAATGGGGAGTATATGATCCTCTCTGTCATTTTTCCTTCAGCTTTATTTGAGCTTTTGCAAGAATCAAGCATAGCCCGTATCTACATCGCTTGCCATTGCGATCCGTATGACTAGCTCGGTACTACGCCAATTCTTCCATCCTCCACCACAAAACTAGCAAGCTTGGTGATACCAGAGTCAATCCGGCTAACATCGTCTAGTGCCATAAAATGCGTAGTCATTTGCTTGGGTGTTAATTCCAGCAGCATATAACCACGCTTATCGCTGCGTCCAAATTTGATATGCGGATTCTGTGCTACCAACTGGTCTGTCCGTTCTTGCGGACGCGAGCTGGAGGTGATCGATGTACCACAAAATTCGGTCGCTAAAATAGGATTACTCGCCGATGCTTTGCTGTAAAAATCACGCTTTAGATTGGCTGCATAAAACGTATGTACGTCGCCAGAGATGACGACAGGATTTGCTATTTGATACCGTTGCAAATCGCTAAACAGCCGCTGGCGTGCGACAGGATAACCGTCCCAACCATCGGTCCAGAACTTGCCATCACCTTCTTTTGTTACCGGTATCTGGCTTGATTGCGCCATTAAAGTTTGTTGTGTCAGCACGTTCCATTTTGCGGCAGAAGTAGCAAAACCTTGCGCCAGCCATTTCTCTTGATCTGCCCCAAGCAAAGTGCGATTCGGATCGAGTAATTCTTTACACTCTGCATTGCTTACAACGTTAGATCCCCCCATACCAGGTTTGGGGCAGGCATGATGCGAGCGGTATTGGCGATCATCTAATACATGGAAGCGTGTCAATCGCCCCCAATCATAACGCTCATAAATACGCATCGCAGCAAAGCGGCCAGCCTCACTTAACAGGCTGTTTAAATTAGGCAGGCGCACCGGCATATGTTCATAAAAAGCTTGATAAGCAGCCGCGCGTCGCAGTAAAAAATCCGGTGACAAACGCTCGTCTCTGTCATTGCCATAATCATTGCTGACCTCATGGTCGTCCCAAGTCACAATCCAGGGTGCAACCTGGTGGGCTGCTTGTAAATGTAGATCGGTTTTGTACTGCGCATACCGATTACGATAACCGCTCAGCGTCACGCTCTCAATATCCCGCCGACGTGGTTTAAGCGGATGAGTTAAATCGTATGGACCCCATTCATAAATATAATCGCCTAAAAAAATCACCAGATCGGGGTAGGCTGCTGCGATATGTTTATGCCCGGCGTACTCCCCAAATTCCCAATGCTGGCATGACGCTACAGCTAGCCGCAAACTCGATGGCATGGCATCGGCAATCGGCGCCGTGCAGGTACGGCCAACCGGACTAACCGCATCACCCAACATAAACCGGTACCAATAATTACGTTCGGGTTGCAAGCCAACGACATCGACATGCACGCTATGCGCTAGCTCTGGTAAAGCGGTATGTTCACCTCTGCCGATGATGTGATGAAAGCTCTCGTCTTCAGATATTTCCCAGCGTACTTTATAGCCGATAGGTGCCAAGGCAAGTGCATTGAGCGGATCTGGCAACAGGCGTGTCCATAGCACCACGCTATCTGAGCGTGGTGAGCCAGATGCAACGCCCAGCGTGAACGGGTACCCGCTAACTTTATCCGCAGCAAAACTGCTAAATGTGCTGGACGACAGCGTAGCTAACGCGCTCAGTCTTGCAGTCTGATGTAAGAATCTGCGACGTTTCAGATCTAATGTCGCGTCCAATTTTCTGTCCGATTTATGTTTAGATTTTTATTTAATTTAGCGCGCAGATTGGCTCAATGCATCGATATATTCTACTGGTGGAATCGTGCGAGGCTTTCTATCTTCACCGGTCGCTACGTAGGTCAGAAGAGCTTCAGTCACCTTAACCGTCGTAGCTTGCAGACGATTGCGTTCTGCAAATACTTCAACCGAGATCGTGATGGAGGTCTTACCTACTTTTACGACTTCAGCATAAATCGACAGCAA
>JANXTO010000147.1 GCA_025352365.1 Undibacterium sp.
AATGTGATGATGATTAATATTTAATCTGAATATAACGGTCAATCTACTATACTCCCCCTCATTTTTACAAAAAATGACTTATTGTCCAATGATTATATGGACAATATAAATATACTTATAGGTAGTATATTTTATTGTCCATATAATCATTGGACAATAAGTCATTTTTTGTAAAAATGAGGGGGAGTATAGTAGATTGACCGTTATATTCAGATTAAATATTAATCATCATCACATTGATGCTCAAAAAAACTGAAACGTCATTCCAGTGTGGTTTTAGCCGAAATCCAGCGATGTTTGTTGTGACAAATATATGACTGGAAAGCGATAACGCACCTGATCAAGATAAAAAAGCATCCAGACTGGATGCTTTTTTGAACATATTTTTAGTATGTTTTGAGCACGCCTATGAGATTGTTCAGCAACTCACTAGGGCCATGCACACCAGCATTACAGCGCCATCAAACGCGCTTTCGCCGCATCGTATTCCAGCTTAAACCGCGCAACCACTTCCGCTACACTCGGGGCATCTTCCATCAGGCCGACACCTTGGCCTGCACCCCAGATGTCGCGCCAGGCTTTGGCTTTACTGCTGCTACCTGAGCCGAAATTCATGGCGGTTTTATCGGCGACTGGCAAATTGTCCGGGTCGAGACCAGCGGCGACGATGGATTTTTTCAGGTAGTTGCCGTGCACACCGGTGAACAAGTTGGTGTAGACGATATCCGCTGCGGAGGATTCAATAATCGCGTTGCGGTAGCCGTCATCCACATTCGATTCTTGCGTTGCCAACCAGCGTGAGCCGATGTAGGCAAAATCAGCCCCCATGGCTTGCGACGCCAAAATCGCATCACCGGAGGCAATCGAACCAGACAGCGCAATCGGGCCTTTAAAGAACTTGCGCACTTCGCCCACCAGTGCAAAGGGCGACAAACCACCGGCATGGCCGCCCGCACCGGCAGCGACCAGTATCAAACCATCGACACCGGCTTCCAAGGCTTTTTCAGAGTGACGGATAGAAATCACGTCATGCATGACGATACCACCGTAGCTGTGAATCGCATCCAGCATCTCTTTTGGCGGTGCGCGCAGAGAAGAAATGATGATGGGAATTTGATGCTTGACGCACATTTCTACGTCATGGGCGAGGCGATCATTGGATTGATGCACGATCTGATTGACCGCAATCGGCCCGACTTTAGCGGTCGGATTGGCGGCTTGATAGTCGGCCAGTTCTGCTTTTAGATCGGTCAGCCAAGTGTCTAGTAATTCTGCCGGACGAGCGTTGAGAGCGGGGAAAGAGCCGACGATGCCCGCCTTGCATTGCGCGGCGACCAGCTTAGGTCCGCTGGCGATAAAGAGCGGTGAACCTATCACTGGCAGCGAGAGATTTTGTAAGGCTTTAGGTAGATGAGAAGTGGTCATAATCCTGTCTCTATTGTGGTTTGTCTGGTCTGAACTCGGTGTTGCTGTTTGTACTAATGTTTTTGCTGACGTTTGTACTGATTTTAGAAATTATTTTGGTATTTATTAATGATACTGATATGATGTTATCAGGAAAAACGTTGTTTTTCATAAAAAATTTGCGGGTCATTATGCCAACACAAAAACCCAAAGTGATTGATTTTAAACAGGGGCAGGAAGAACTGCGCAGCACCTTGCGCCAAGGCATGCTGGATGCCGCCAGCCGTTTGCTGGTGGAAGAAGGCGCAGCCGCGCTGACGGTACGTAAAGTAGCCGAGGCGGTCAATTGTTCGACAACCTTGTTGTATTCTTTATTCGGTGGCAAAGATGGCTTATCCAATGCCCTGTATCTGGAGGGTTTTAGCCGGCTTAAACAAGACTTTGCTACCTACGAAGCTAGCCTGCCGCTTGCCGAAAAGACACATGGCCTCGATCGATTGTGGATGTATGCCACCAATTATCATCAGTACGCCCGCCGTAATCCTAGCTATTACATGGTGATGTTTGGTGATGCGATTGCGGGCTTTGTGCCACCGCTAGAATCACGAGTCGCCGCCTGGGAATCTTTCACACCGCTGATCAATGAGTTTGAACATTGCATACAAGAAGGCAGTCTGCCCACGACGACTAAATCGACCAATGCCGCGCGTCTGTTGTGGGCGGCAATGCATGGCGTGATCAGTCTGGAACTCAAAGGGTATTACTTAAAAAAAGAGCATTCGGATGAACTATATCGCGCAGCCGTGAATGCCGTATTGCAATCGCTCAAACATCCTGAAGCATAAACAATTCGTACGATTAAAATTGAAAAATCCACATCGGAGACACCATGACTTACCACTGTTTTTCCTTCAACATCAGTAATAAAGTCGCTCATCTGCAACTGAACCGCCCTGCCAGTATGAACACCATGCAACCGGTGTTTTGGCGTGAACTGACCGAGATACTGCAAACCCTGCAACGCGAAGCCAGTGCCAGAGCCTTGGTCATTTCATCCACCGGAAAACACTTCACGGCCGGCATGTCGCTGGATGTTTTTTCTAGCGGTGGCATGACCATGGATGATCTGACGGCAGTAGGTCGCGCCAATATTGTGCTAGCGCTGCAAGACATGCATCAAGCATTTAATCTGATTGAGCAATTGCGCATGCCAGTGATCAGCGCGATTCAGGGTGGTTGCATCGGTGGCGGTGTGGATATGGTATGCGCCAGTGACATCCGTCTGGCGACAACGGATGCTTTTTTCTGCATACAAGAAATTAATATCGGCATGACCGCCGACCTTGGTACCTTGCAACGCTTGCCAAAACTGATCCCCGAAGGCATCGTCCACGAAATGGCTTACACGGGTCGCCGCTTGCCAGCACAACGCGCCTTAGCGGTTGGCCTGGTCAATGAGCTATTTGATACGCAAGAAAACATGCTCGCCGCCGCGCTGCAAATGGCGGCTGAAATCGCGGAGAAACCACCGGTGGCGATCTGGGGCAGCAAGCAAGCGATTCACTACGCCCGCGACCATTCTACGCATGACGCCTTGCAACAAATGGGCTGGCTGCAATCCGGTATCTGGCAAAACAGTAATTTGATGGAAGCATTTATGGCGAAGCAACAAGGACGCCCTACCGAATATGCCGATCTGTTGCCAATCAGCTCGTTTGCGGATGCGGCTTATCAAGTCAAATAATGAATCAATAAAAATACAAAGTACTAAATACTAAGTATTAAGCAGTTGTAGGTTCAGTCGCTGACTGAGCGATTGAACCTACAAGCACGCAACTTATTGTTTACAGGATCGGTGCAGCTTGCTGTTTGCTCTCTTTGACTTGTTTGCCGCGACCTGACACCAACATGACCATTTTTTTCAGCAAGCGATAAATCAAGCGCAAGAATAGCAGCGTGAACAGAGCCTCCAGCATGGTCATCGCAAATCCAAGCAGCGAGTTATAGCGCTCCATGCGGCGATGCATCTTGACCATCATACGATCACGTGCAATCTCAATACTGTCGTAAAAAGTGGGGACGACTAGCAGCGTCAAAATCGTAGAAGTAATCGTGCCGCCGATAATCGCGATTGCTAGCGGACGATAAAACTCGCCGCCTTCACCCAAGCCTAATGCGACCGGCATCATGCCTGCAATCAGTGCAAAGGTCGTCATCAAGATAGGACGCAAACGGATGCGGCCAGCATGCATCAAAGCATCTTCACGGTTCATGCCTTCTTTCTCATTTTTGCGTGCTGCATCGAGTAACAAGATGGCATTTTTTGCTACCAGTCCCATCAGCATAATGATGCCGATAAAACTCATTAGATTGAGTGTGCTGCCTGTGATCAATAGAGCGACAACCACGCCGATCAATGACAATGGCAAAGACAACATCACTCCCAAAGGTGCGGTAAAAGAACCGAACTGAATCACCAGAATCAGATACATCAAACCGATCCCTGATAACAAAGCGATCAACATCGCACTAAATACTTCTTGCTGATCCTGACCGGAACCACCCAGTGACAAACCATAGCCAGGAGGGTAGTTAAATGACTTTGCCAGCTTCAAAGCATCATCAATCACTTCCCCATTTGACCGGCCCTGGGCGTTGGCAGACACGGTAATCGTACGCTTGCCATTAGCATGTTCGATACCAGAAGGACCTTTGCCCATCGAAATCGTCGCAATCTGATCCAGCGGTACCATTTGATTTGTACCGGTGACAGAAATCGGCAGACGTTCAATATTCTCTTTGCTGACACGGTCATCGGGATGCAAACGTACGGCCACATCACGGGTTTCACCAGTTGGATCAACCCAGTCACCCACCTCAATGCCGGCAAACGCTACCCGTAACGCTTGCGCCGCATCATTCGATGAAATGCCCATCGAATTCGCCAAGCCCCGATTTAACTCTATCTTCAATTCTTTCTTAGGATCTTGCTCAGACAATCCAATATCTACGGCACCAGGAACTTCACGCAACTTATCCATGTAGGCGCTAGTGATTTCAAGTAATTTACGCGAATCCGGGCCGGTAAAATCAATTTGTACCGGCTTGCGGGCGCCGTTGTTCAGATCATCCAACACCACGTATTCTGCGCCAACCAGGCCACGGACTTTTTCACGCAATTCAACCGCAATTTCTTTGGCGCTGCGCTTACGTTCGGTACGTTTTCCGATGTCCACATAGATACGTCCACCAGCTGGATTGATTGTGCTGTTGGTTTCCTTGGTCTCAGGAATGCTACGTGCAATTTCTGCTGCACGTTCCATTTTTAAACGTGCATATTCCAGTGAGGAGGATGCCGGTGTCCGTACTTGTATCATCAAGTTGCCTGAATCCGCTGTCGGCAAAAAGCTCGTACCACCCCATTTAATTTGCAAACCTAAAGCCGCGATCAAGGTCACCAGCGCAATCGTCCCCATCCAGCGGCGATGATGCAAAGCCCAGGCGATTACCTGGCTATAACGGTCGGACTGATGATCAAACCAGTCGTTAAAACGCGCGAGAATTTTGCTAATCCCTTTTTTAGGTGCGGTGTGATGATCGACAGGATCACCCCAATACGCAGACAACATCGGATCGAGCGTAAAAGAAATACCCAGGCTGACAAGAACGGAACAAGTTACCGTCAAGGCAAACGGACGGAACCATTCGCCCGGCATACCCGGCATAAACGCCACAGGAATAAATACGGCGATGATGGAGAAAGTGGTCGCGGCAACGGCCATACCGATCTCAGCGGTACCTTCTAGTGCCGCAGTACGGCGATCCGAGCCACGCTGCATGTGACGCACGATATTTTCCCGCACCACGATCGCATCATCGATCAGTACGCCAATCGCTAGCGACAGTCCCAGCAAAGTCATGAAGTTGAGGGTAAAGCCACACAACCAGACTGCGATAAATGCGGCAATCACCGAGGTTGGCAAACTCAATGCGGTGATCAGCGTTGAGCGCCAGGAGTTGAGGAAGGCGTACACCACAAAAATCGTTAAACCGGCACCCAAGACCAGCGATTCGATCACGTTATTCAAACTGTTTTGTGCATCTTTACCGCCATCACGCGTGATTTCCAGCTTTGTACCGGGATGAGTTTTATCCAGATCGGTATTAATTTCTTTAACGATGTCGCGTACCGCTTTGGCGACGCTGACGGTGCTGGCATCATGCGAGCGGGTGATCAATAAACCGACGTTGGGCTTGCCGCTACGGATACTCAATCCATTGACATCAGCAAAACCGTCTTCAATCGTGGCGACCTGCGCCAGACGCACAATTTGATCGCCATTGCGTTTCACCACAATATTCTGGAATTCTTCTGGCGATTCAATACGACCGACCAGACGGATGCTTTCTTCTTCTAAAGTACCGCGAAGTTTACCGACTGGCGCATTGGTGTTCTGGTTACGTAGCGCGTTGACGACTTCTCCAGCAGAGACATTAAATTCGCGTAGTTTTTCTGCGCGCAACAAGACGGACAGTTCACGCTTTAAAGAGCCATTGACCTCGACGGTAGCGACACCGCTGACACCCCGCAATTTGTCAGCCAACTGATCTTCTGCCAAGCGAGAAATTTCGGCATGGGTTTGCTTGCTGGAAGAAAGTGCCAGGTTCAAAATAGGTTGCGCAGCGGGGTCCCAGCGTTCGATGATCGGCTCCCGCATTTCTGTCGGTAATTTATAGCGGACACTAGCGATGACGTTACGCACTTCATCACTGGCTTCAATCATGTTTTTCTTAAACACGAATTCCACGTCGAATTGCGCAGTGCCCTCTTTTGCGCTGGCATAGACTTGGCTCGCACCGGACACGCTGAGCAAAGATTTCTCAATCCGGTTGATGATTTCGCGCTCTACCGTATCGGGTGATGCGCCCGGGTAGGCAATCACAACCGATAGGCCGGGTACCTCTACATCAGGATTTTGATTGACCTTGAGCTTGGTGATGGCTAGCAAACCCATCGCCATCAGAGCAACAATCAAGACGATCGTCGCGGTAGGTCGTTTGATACTGAAGTCGGATAAAAACATAATCAGTTTCCTTCCGAAGTCGCGTTGGAAGTGGCATTCGCATTACCAGTAGCAGAACTTGTCGCTGCCGCAATCGCTACTTTGGCCACTGCCATTTCTATCGACTGACCGTCTTTAAAATTAGAGCTTGGATTACGCATGATGATGTCGCCTGCACTCAGACCACTACGCACCTCATAGTTGCCGGTACGCTGATCGCGCTTACCGATTTGCAGATCGACCTTACTCAACGTTTTACCTGCAATCTTCCATGCATAGGATTTGTCACCCGACTTGACTACCGCAGCTTCTGGCAACATTAAGGCGCTGACAGTCGCGGCCTCGATATTCCCTTCGGCATACAGCCCAGAGACACGTGGCTGATTGGTATCAGCAAAAGTAACCAGCACTTCCACCTGGCGCGTCACATCATTGGCAGCCGGATCAACCCGGCTGACTTTGCCACGGAACTCTTGTCCGCCATAACCATTGATGCGGAAGCTGACCGCCTGACCAGTTTTTACCATAGCAATTTTGTCGGCAGAGACGCGACCTGCAAATCGCATGCTGGTTGGGTCAATCACTTTAACCAGTTCTTTACCGATGGATGCCGTATCACCTGCCGATACCTTGCGTTCACTAACCACACCATCAAACGGTGCCCGCACAACCGTGCGCTGCAACTGCTGGCGTGCAACGACCGCACGCGCTTTGGAGGCGGATAATTCGCTTTGTGCGCTATTGCGACGTACCTCCGCATCATCCATCGCTTGCATCGACGTCATGCCTGAGGCACGTAAGGTTTTTAAGCGTTGTAAGGCACGATCCGCCTGATCCAGCGCCGACGCCGCATTACGGGCGTTGTCTTCAGCCGAGGCCAGATTATCGCGAATCGAGATTTCGTCCAGTTTGACCAGAATATCGCCGTGCTTAACGACATCGCCATTTTCTTTTAGTACCTGCAATACCACGGCAGAAACTTCGGCACGTAAATCTGCCTTACGCTCTGGCTGTATCGATCCGGTGACGACCGGCCCTGACGCCAGCGCATTGCTTTGTACGGTCATGACATCTTCTGGCGCAATGACAAGTTTGACTGGTGGCTTAGCATCCTTTTTATCGCCCGCGCTAGTTTTGTCGGACGCCGAACTGGAAGCTGAACTTGCCGTTGCGCTGCTAGAAGCGGACGCGTCAGCACTCGCCGTATCTTTTTTATCTTTACTGCATGCAACCAGACCAGATGCGATAGCAATTGTGGTGGCGAATACGAGAACCGTTTGTCGTAACATGATGAATCCCTGAGGCAAGAGGAATGGGGGGAATGATGCCGCAGTATGAGCAAGCACCAGTTTGGCTTCAAGAGGCGAAGTGGCGAGTTGCAGTTTTGGACGGATGAAGTGCCATTTTTACAGCTTGAAGTGCAATAGCCTGCTGTGCCAGATTCCCAGACTTCTCTTGCGGCGCTGCTTTTCGCTTAAGATGCAAGGCGTCCATCCTCCTGAACTAAGCTCCTGAACTAAGCCAGAATGTCACAAGCACCTGTACCCACTCTGCCCGGCATATTTCGCCCAAGAATCACCTTGCACACTCTGGGGCGCGGCGATGGCTTGTTGGGAATGAAGCCGACGGACACTTTTGGTCCGCGTGGCGGCAGCGTGACCGTAGTACAGATTGATTGGCTGTATAAAGTCGACCATCTCGTCGATCCCTCCACCAAAATCAGCACTACCTGGCAAACACCTGCGCCAACCAGTCTGCTGAACCGCCGCCCACATTCCACTCAAGAGCTGCTGGATGCGCAAGCGAAGCCCTTTCTGTTGTTACGCGATCTGGGTGCAGAAGCTGATGCGCTGGACAAGGTCTGGGAACTCAACTTGCAGCCGCTACCCGCTGCGTGTTTGCAATGGCGCGATAAGGCAACCGTAATCGAGTCCGGCCTCTTCTGGAGTTTGCAGCAAGAACATTTTTTTGCCGACTTTTGGGCTGAGCAGTTACCAGTGTTACAGGCGCTGGGCTGGTCGGTGGTGATACGCCCTGGCTTTGCGCATCAGAGCGTACCAGTTGAGGCCTGGCATCTGATGATCAAGCAGGATAGCGGAGAACTCATAAGTAATGAGGGTAACGATGGCAATGAAGGCCAGACTGCCCGCCTTCACGGCACTAACGGTATCGATAGTAGTGCTCTTGCCAAAATTAGCCGGCTCGGGTTGCCCGCACGCGAAGGCTCGTGGCTACTCAGTCTGGGGATCGAGATCGATGGACAAATCCTCGATCTGGTACCTTTGCTTGCCAATCTGCTCCAACGCGACAAACGCTGGTTAAACATCAAGCAAGTCATGGCGATTGACGATCTGGAAGTGATACAGCTAAGGGCACCAGGCGGCAAACGGATTGACGCTGTAGCCGCACCTTTAAAAGCCATCGTCATGCATATGCTGGATTTGCTCACTGACGATACTCGCCTGAACAATCCAGCCTCAACCGCTTTGCATTTGTCTGCCTGGGACACTCAGAGGCTGAATGCCCTACGCCAGAGTTTGTTAGACAGTCAGGCCAGCCGCGCCGGCGTGCATGGCTGCTGGCAACTGCAAGGTGACTTGGGACTGCGTGCGCTGGCAAACCGCTTAACAACAGCGGGAAGTCCGCAAGCCGTGGCCGCGCCAGAAGGCTTAACGATTACGCTGCGGCCTTATCAATTACATGGCGTGGCGTGGCTACAATATTTACGTACCCATCACCTGGCAGGGATTTTGGCAGACGATATGGGGTTGGGCAAGACAGCGCAGGCACTGGCACATATCCTGATAGAAAAGCAAGCCGGGCGTCTTGATTGCCCTGCCCTCATCGTACTACCTACCTCGCTGATTTTTAACTGGCAGGCGGAGGCGCGGCGTATGACACCTGGGCTGCGCGTACTGACTTTGCAAGGTGCGGAGCGTGCCGACGGATTTGAGCAAATGTCAAAGGCGGATATCGTCCTGACCACCTACCCGCTGTTGTGGCGTGATCTTGCCTATCTTGAGGTACAGCAATTCCATTTACTGATACTCGATGAAGCACAAACTGTCAAAAATGCAGCCAGCCGCAGTGCCGATGCAGTACGC
>JANXTO010000265.1 GCA_025352365.1 Undibacterium sp.
CGCCTTTGACAAAGCCCAATTCCTTCAAGCGACGAACCACATCGAAACTAGATTTTGCGCTGGCAATGATATTTTCAGAAACTTCAGTCACTAAAGCAGAATCACCAACCTGAAGCTTATCCAAGGTTGTGGAGTTAGACGATGTAGCCAACAAACTGCTCATGATTAATCCTGCGTGTAGAAAAAACTAAATGATAATGAGAATATATATCAATATGAATCAGCATTCAAGCTATACCACCTTCAGATATTAATTCTTAATTTAACATAATATAAATTATGCGAAAAACTAAGCATCTGGAGTGATGTTAGTAAAATCACTAATTGAAAGCCATTGTGTGAAGAGTTTTCATAATAATGAACGCAACATCGGTTACTCATCATGTCACAAACCAGTCTACAATACATAACGTGTCCAGGCGTACTTCGCCAAGGCTAGTGATTCGAGAAACGCTTTCCACGCTGCTGCACAATTTGAAAAAATCATACTTTGGTGTTCTCTTTAAAGCTAAATAATTCGTTCCACTTCTAATGTTAATAATATTATTATGTCAAGTATAAGTACTCGTGCTGTCTTTAGTTTAATTTTGTGCAGCTTACTACTTGCCTGTGGCGGCGGCGCACCTTCTACAACGCCAGCCCAAACACCAACACCTGTTCCAACACCTACATCCAGCAATCAAACCTATTTTTACTTCAGTTCTGGCCACGACCCACTGACAGTTTTAACTACAAGCCAAGCCAAGACTACGCTGGCAAAATACACTAACGTGATTGCAGGAATAGATGCGGGTGGGAATACTAGCTCAACTGAATTTTTGAGCCGAGTACAAAATTTACGCGCCCAGGGGTGGCGCCTGCACGTTTATTTGGAAGGACCGGGCGGACCAACTGGCAATAGCTGGAGTGCAGATGAATGCTTACGTGTGCAAAACGCAGCCAAGCTCTATGTTAGCAATTCTGTACCGGTTGGCGATCACTGCCAAGACGATAATGCCAATTGGATGAAGGAATGGAACCAGACCGGCTTTTTTAAACAGTTGCAACAACAATTAATCGATCTACAGCCTTTAGGTGTTGAATCGGTAGAAGTAGATAATTTATACCGAGCCGGATATGGCGATGGCGCTAAACCGATATCGGATTTCATTGTTCGCTTCAACAATGGTAAGTCAGCTAACAATACCATTAAGTTATTACTAAAAAATATAGGCTCACCCGCCGAACTTGATGCCATTCTTGGAGCCAGTCCACGCGCAGCGATAGCGGACTACATGATTTTGGAAGAGGATTTAAAAAATCAGTGGTGTGCCCTGCAAAACACAGGAAAAAAATATGGCATCGTCGCCGCTTTCAGCTGGAATACCTTCGACTATCACGCTGAAACTGATAGCAATGGAAAAGATCTAGTTTTATCCGGCCCCGCACAGAGCCAACGCCAAAGCTTTAGCTGTAGTTAAGTCCGCAAATCGGAATCTATTGCTCTGATGCGCTTCAATATTTGATAATTCTTAGCCGCAGCTATATTCATACGGTGGGCTCTGATTTACTCAGTGAGTACCTCATACTGCTTTACGATAGCAATGTGCCTTCCCCAGCCAATGCTACAGCCACCAAAGTTTTTTCTTATTTTTCCTGGATGGACTCCGTTTTCATTGGGATAGGATCCTCTGCAAAGATAAAGGTCTTCACTAGCAGGTGGAATATCTTTTCCTCCAACAACGGCATTCTCTGGAACTGCACCGTTAAGAGATGCCGTCCATTTTAACGATGCGCTGCTAATTAGAACTTGATACACCGGTATCGATAGTTCATGGTGGCCGAAAGTGATATTACAACCAGCCAGACCTTTCCTTATTTTGCCTGGATGAACCCCATCCATATGTTCAGCACGACAAATGTAAATAGGCAGATCTTCTTTGCCGATTTTTTCTGTTCCAGCTTGAAAAGCTTTGGCAGGAACATTACCTTGAGAGGCATTTTCCCATACCAACAATACCTGAGCTTGGGGAGGAGCTGCGCTTAGAGTCTTTATTGGCGTTGCAGCATATTGACCAGTAAATCCTTGATAGATTTGTTGCATTATGCTCGGGGATTTCTGCGGCGCAGTTATGTTACTGACAGGAGATTGGGCTTGCGCACTGCTGATAAAAAACGAAGTGATACTACTGGTTTCTATTCTCTCTTTTTGAGGCATCGATATTGGAGATAAAGTTTGCGCTTGCGAAACCTTATTTTCTGGTTGCTTATATGCACTTCCAACTACAAATGATGCGAGCAGAGCAGGTGCTGAGATACCTATTTGAAACACAGTAATCGGTCTATTTTCATTCGCATTGAGCCAACCCACTAACGCACCGGCAACAAATAAGGCGAGTGCACGCATCACCCATCCCAAAATATTATAAATACTTAAAGTTTCTATTTTTGTCCCCATAGACTCAGGGTCAAATGTAAGCAATAAGATCAAAATTGGTAAAAGTGCTCCGAGACCTGCAATAAATATTCTCTGGCGCGCTGTCATGATTAACACCTTTTATTTAGCTAAATAAGACTGGGTATGTAAAGCTTCTAAAGTATTTTCTTATTAATTTATGTATTTTTTAACACTAAATTCACTTTAGAGCACTTTATCGAAAAAACAAGAAATTATTCATCAGGTGAGTAACTCTTAGTCATCGTTTAACCCAAACTTCAGGTTGAAACATAACATTCACAAACGGCTTAAATGGGAGCGAACAAAAACTCATAGCACTCTTTTTTAACATCCTTTGCAAAGCTGAAAATGCATTGGATCTTTTCTTGATACGAAATTGCCCCCATAAAAAAATCCGGCATCTTCGAATGCTTTCACAACGTTGTCAGGAAAGCGTTGAGTACTTCCTAGTGGGTACTTGTCTGCTCCCAAATCGATTGCAATTCCCCAGGAATGAGTTGATGGATGTTTTGATTCACCACGAATTGGGCGATTATTAAAGATAGCGCTGTAATTTTTGCGAGCCACTATTAATGTTAAGTTCTGATCTTATCTAAAAGACTTGTCGTAAGCAGCTAGTCTCATAAAAGATAATAAATTTGCACTTTTTTGAAAATAGACTATATTTTTGATATCAAACATGCTTGATCCCCTTTTTTCATAAACAAGCATATTCGGTTATTTGTATGCTGCCCAATGCGATAGTCCAGATACCAGAAAGCACCTATGCAGATCCTCATTGTTCGTGACCAAACTCTTTCTGGCGCCGAGGGAACGTTTGGAATAATGTTTGTCGATGGCAAACAATTTTGTGCAACTTGCGAACAGCCGTGGAATAACAATCTTCCTAATGCATTCTGCATCCCTGTCGGGAACTATCAACTCATTCCTTATGATTCGCCCGCACATGGTGCGACGGTTGTTTTCCATAATCCTAGCTTAAGCATTTTTGGTACACCGGCAATGATCCCCTCTGGCAAACAGGGTAGAAGTCTCTGCGAGATTCATAATGCCAATTGGCCCTTCCAGTTGAGAGGATGTGTTGCCGTTGGTAGCCGTGTAGTTGATATTCCACCACACGGGCTGGGCGTTAACAATAGCGTGAAGACTCTGGCAGAGTTAATGTTACGGTGGGGTAAGAGAGAAGGCTTGACTGCCACCGTTCAATAATCGAGGTTGCAGTGAAGGCTTTGATATTTTTGTTAACCGGTCAATGTGTTGATCGTATTTTCTTGTATGAGCATTGATATTGGTCCGCGAACTGGTCAACTCAATGGATTCAGACTACGAAAAATGAATGAAAAACGAATGGTCATCATTTAAATTGCGGGAGATTAATATGGCGGTATATCGAACAGTAGATCAGTGGGTAGAGGGGAACTATCCCTCGATATTAGCAATAGGTGACAGTTGGTTCTGGTACCCAAACAACAATATCCTCGAGTCGATCTCAAACCATCCATTAATGCTACCCGCCTATAAAAATATACAAGCGGTAGGTTATAACGGCGCCCTACTCCAGCAATACGTCGGGGCCGGTAAATACGCGCCGTTTGTAGAAGAGTATTTAAAATCAGCAAACCGAGGTTTTTTCAACATATTTATGATTAGCGGTGCCGGCAACGACGCCGTTGACTATCATCTTGCTCTGCGCAGCAATTGCTCTAACATTCCTGATCCTAAGGATTGTATTGATCCTGACGGTATCGATAATCTGTTACGCATCATCGTGACTGCAATGGGTGGACTGATCCATGAAATACGATGGGCATATAAAGACCTTCCTGCACAGCCTCGCCCCATTTTCATCAACGGTTATGATTATCCTGTACCTGATGGCCGAGGTTTTACGTTAGCCGGTGTTCAATTCAACGGACCATGGCTAAAGCCGGCGCTAGATCAATCGAAAGTGAATCCTGATTTAATTTATCGTATCGCAGTAATCAAAGAGCTGATTGTTCGACTGAACACAACGCTCGCGAGCTTCAACGATTGGGAAAATGATGTTGTATTTGTGAGTTCGCCAGGGACGCTACGCACGGGTGACGGATATCAAGAGGATTGGGCAAACGAATTGCACCCAACACCGAGTGGTTTTAATAAAATTGTTAATGCCCATTGGATACCGCATTTTAAGCGATGGGGTATGGCTAATTAGATTCGCGACGCGTCTATCTAGTCTTGACCAGGACAATTAACGCTTACCAGTCTGCAATTTATGAGCATTGCTTGGATCTCATTATTATTTGATAGGAGGAGCATTGCGATCTCAGGAGATTTTATCGTTGCTTAGCCTCCTCATTTGTCCTTGATACGTCGTTAGGGCGGTCAGGTTTTCTTCCTTCCACCAAAATATAGTGTCATTGCAATGACACCAGACAGCAACATCATCATCAAGCTAATGGCATTGACTACCGGAGTTGCGCCCTCCTTCATTCGTCCATACATTAGGATAGTGAGCGGTGCGTCACTTCCGGCAAGCATGTATGTCGTATTGAAGTTTTCAAAAGACAGTAGGAATGACATCAATACAGCGCCCCAAATCGCTGGTTTTAAATAGGGCAGCGTAATGGTTAAAAAGATGGCGCGTTTGTTGGCTCCTAAGTTCATCGCAGCTTCTTCTAGGCTCATATCCAGGCGCTTTAGGCGGGCGCTGATCGTCAGTGTTGCGATGGCGACGATATAAGAGAATTGCCCTAACGCGACCAGAAACAAACCGGGCCTTAAAAAATCGAGCTCCCAGCCAAATATATCATCAGCAAACTGAGCAAGCTTGCTCATCAGCGATAAGATGGAAATTCCTAAAATGACGCCAGGGATAACCAGCGGGATCAACATCATCTGCGATAACAATTGCTGTCCACGGAATCGAAATCGCTCCAATAGAAACGCATTTCCGGTGCCCACAAGAGCACTAAAAAATGTCACGCCCAAAGCGACCTTGCCACTATTAATCAGACTATCTAGAATCTCTTGGTCAAAAAAGAGACCCGTTCGCTCACCGGCTCCGTTGGCGAAAAACCAGTCACAGGTAAAACCTTTCCAAGGGGGCAACGGGTAAGGAGCGTCATTAAACGAAAAGACCGCAACAATTGATAAAGGCAGGAACAGAAAAATGAAAAAATAAACCAGATAACTGCTTCTGATGAATTGCGTAAAACGCGATTGTCGAATGCTTGGGATCATGAGCGCCTCATTACTTCATCAAATGATTGGCCGCTCAATTTCAGCCCTAACCAAACAAAACAGCTGGACAATCCTAAGAGAATAAAAGCAAGTGCTGCTCCCTGCTCCCAATTAAAACGGGTAATGAACTGCGTATAAATCTGCTCTGTGAACCACATGGAGTTTTTGCCGCCCAACAGCACCGGTGTTAAATAATTACCCAAGGTCAGCATAAACACCATGATGCATCCGGCCACAATCCCCGGTGCCGCATGCGGGATGAGTATCTGTCTCAAAATATTAAGACGGCTTCCGCCCAGATCGTATGCCGCCTCTACCAAGCTGTTATCCAATGTTTCTAAGGCATTGACCAATGGGATCAGCATAAAGAGTAAGGATGAATAGACCAAACCGAGCATCACCGTTCCATCGCTATACAGCAGATCAACAGGATGATCAGTCAGACCAAGCCGATACAGCACTTGCGGAATAACACCATTACTGCGTAGAAGAATCATCCACCCCAATGTTCTTACCATTTCGCTGACCCAAAATGGCAAAACGATGACCGTCATTAAAAATAACTTTGATCGTCCAGCGGCTATTTTTGCGATATACCAGGCGACAGGGAATGTCAGTACCAAAGTAATCACGGTTGCACATAACGACATCAGTGCCGTACGCAGAAAGGTATGCCAATACAAAGGTTCATCTATAAACGTCTGGTATTGCTTTAAGCTGAAATGAAATGACTGTGGCCCGGCGCGTGTTTGCAAAGAGAGAAACAGCATTTCAAGGTGGGGAAATATAATCAGCATCGACAACCAGATCACTGCTGGTGCCAATAGAACCCAGAGCAATACGGGCGAATTATTGGTTTTCATCATTGGCTGTTTTAATGTTTTCCGTGCTGAGTCACATCGATAGCAAATGCATGCACATGCTCTGCATTAAAGCTCAAATAAACTTGCGCACCGGGTTGAAACGCAGTGCTCAAACCTGTGTGGGGCATCGCCACTTTGACTGACAATTCCGTGTTGATGATCTTGACCTCAACCGACGAGTTAGCACCGTCAAACAATATAGTGCCGATGTTTCCTTCCAACTGATTGTCGCTCACCATATCGGTTGGCGGTCTCATTGACATAGCGATGTTTTCAGGACGAATAAATAATGCCGCAGAGACGCCCGCGTTCATTTTTTGCACGTTCGCAGAGCGAATAACGGTATTCTCTCCCACCTTTATTTCCAGAAATTTGTCGTTCACATTAGCGACCTGACCAGACAGTTGGTTGCTATTCCCCACGAAGCCGGCAACGAACGCAGTTTGCGGTCGATAATACAAATCTTGTGGCGATCCCAGCTGTTCAAACTTCCCTTTATTCATCACACCGACAAAATCGGACATGACTAATGCCTCAGACTGATCATGGGTAATGTAGATAAATGTGGTGCCTATTTCAGCTTGTAATTGCTTAAGCTCCAGCTTCATGTGTTCTCTGAGCTTCAAGTCAAGCGCGCCTAAGGGTTCATCGAGTAACAGCAAGGTCGGATCGAGGATCAAAGAGCGCGCGATGGCAACTCGTTGTTTTTGGCCACCTGAGAGCTGATCGATGCGCTTGTCCGATGCATCAGGCAAGCCAACTCGACGCAACATATCGGCGACTTTTTGTTTGATCTCTACTCGCTTGACCGAGCGCCGTTCCAATCCATAGGCGACGTTTTCACCTACCGTCATCATCGGAAATAAAGCCAAGTGCTGAAAAATCATATTCACCGGACGAACATTCGGTGCGACCTGCAGCATACTTTTTCCATCAATCAGAATATCACCTTGATCTGGCTGAATAAATCCAGCAATCATGCGGAGTAAGGTCGTTTTTCCACATCCTGAGGGTCCTAAGATAGAACAGAAACTACCTTTAGGAACTTCAAGAGAGACGTTATCAACTGCGGTAAATAACTGATTTTGATAGATATATTGTTTAGTGACGTTAGAGATCGCTAAATCGATTTTTTTATTAGAAATATGACTCATGTACTCTTGTAAAAGTGGACTGCCAGGTTAGGAGAAGCACCGATCAGAAATACTTAAAATAATCTTCTACAAACTCGCTTTAACACGATCAAGGATTTTTCCGTCGATTTCTTCTAGACCTGCAGGAATAGCTGGATACCACTTAATATTTTTAAATGCATCTGGAGAAAACGAATCATTCAATTGCGATTTCATCTTGGCATCCATAAAACTATCAGCCCCTTTTACCGCCGTAAAACTGCCTGAAATTTGCGCCATGCGTGCGGCAATTTCTGGACGAGTCACAAAATTAATCCATGCGTAGGCCGCAGCATCATTTTTGCCCCTCGCAGGAATAGCATAGGCGTCAATCCAGCCCAACGCGCCTGACTTTGGCGCAATGAATTTAAGTGTAGGTAATTCGCGATTCAATTTCCATCCACCGCTGTCCCACATTTGCGCTGCGACCAGTTCACCGCTACGCAGATCGTTTAATAGTTGATCTTTGCTTTCCCAAAAATATTTATAATTCTTCTTACATGCCATCATTTTTTCGCCTGCTGCCTGCATGATTTGTTCATATTGTTTAGGGTTGTTATAGGCCTTAAACGGGTCCTGTCCCATCGAAAATGCAGCTGCAATCAGGCTCGGGCGTTTTAATCGCACTGCGACTTTTCCGCTATATTCAGGACGGCACAAATCGAGGTAATCTACAATTTTTGCTTTGTTGGTTGCTACGACTAATCCATCTGTTCCCCAGAAAAATGGTACGCCATAGGATTTACCTTGATACATCGTGACCTTTTTTGAGGCCTCAAACATTTCTGGTAAAAAACGATCTGTTTTTATTTTTGTGAGATCAAGCGGCTTATACATTCCGAATTCTGAAAGTGGCCCGATGATCCTGTCCTGACTTGGCTGAGCGAGATCAAAACCGGCACCACCTGTGGCACGTAACTTCGAAATCATCTCCTCATTATTAGAGATAGTGACTTCGACGACGATTCCAGTTTCTTTGGTAAATTGCTCGGTAATTTCTTTGGGAGCGTAATCCGCCCAGGTTAATAAGCGGAGCTTTTCTGCGGCGACACTCGCCTGAGAAAGAGACATCGCGACAGCAGCGAGGACGAACGATATTTTTCGAGCGGTCAATACATTGGCAAAATACATGGATGTTTCCCTAGAGAGCGGCAAATAACCCAATATTTTTTCATACAGATATGACCTTACGATGACCAAAAGGTTTTTTATCCATCTGTAAGTGAGCTCGTGTCTTGTTGCGCCAACATTGAACGCTAAGATCAACAGGTTATTAATGCGATGTCTAAGTATTCGTGCTGGAATGCAGTAATACGACGCCGGCAATAATCAGTAGTATGCCGATGATTTTGGGTATGCTGATACCCTCATTAAACAAGAACACGCCTAAAATGGACGTAGCTACCGTCCCTACTCCAGACCAGACGGCATAGGCTATGCCGATTTCTAAACGACGCATGACAACTGACAATCCCCAAAACGCCAATCCATAGCCAACCACCACAATCGAGGACGGAATAATTTTGGTAAAACCATCTGATAGACGTAAATTAATCGTCGCGATGACTTCGCTCAAAATGGTCAACATGAGTAGGAGCCAGGGATTCAAATTTTTTCCAATACAGTACAAATGAGTTGAGTCAAGAAATCCTAAAGTTGTGCCTTGCACTTCTGCACTAACAAGCTTGTGTGAGGACTATTTGGTGGCAGCTGGCGCACGTTGTTCAAGGCGCAGACCAACCGCGCTGCGCGCCGGAAAACCTTTCCAATAAGTGTGATCACTTTTAAACGTGCCATTAGGTTCAGCTGACCATTTGCCGTCTTTAGCGTTCTCTACCAGGCTCAGGTAGGAATCCATAGAGGATTCTTTTTTCAAATATTTACCCAAAAAAATCGTACTAAAATGCTGCGCAATATTATTCATCCGGGTGTTATCCCATACTGCGTCGATATAATGTTCGGCCGGAATAACTTTAAGATTAGGGACCGGCAACCAGGTTTCTTTAGGGGCAGGTATAGGTGCACCTGCATTGTGGTTAGCGTTTTCATAGGTGAGCAAATAACGTGGCGCATTGACGCTGGCCTCAAAAATATTTCTCACCCCCGGCGAATAACCAGATACATCATCTGCGCTACCTGCAACAAAAAATACTGGGATTTTGATCCCCGCTAATCCTGATGCATCCCAGAAACCGGCATTCCATCCCCAGGGGGCAAATACCACTGCCGCTTTAATGCGCGTATCAATTGAAGCGACATAGTCGGCGTTATCTGATTGACGCACCGCTAAAGCACCGTTCGGTGTACCCCAAGAAAAACCGACACTCGCAGCCGTAACTCCGGCACCAATAGTGTTCAGCGCGCCATACCCGCCCATGGAATAACCGATCAATCCAGTCATATCCGCATTGATCATGCCTTTGAGAGAATCGGTCGAATCATTGTTGAGTTTTGCCATCGCATTAAGTACGAACAACTGATCCAGTGAACGATTTAATAGTGTGCTGCCAAAAGTACCTTGATCGCTATAGGTACTATCAGCATGATCAATCGACGCAACAACATAGCCTTTGCTTGATAAATTTTCTGCTAAGTGGCTTAGCAAAAAACGATTGCCCGGATAGCCATGCGACACAATCAATAAAGGATAGGGTCCGCCAGAACGATCCGCTACGGCATTGCGTACCGCTTTGCCATGCAAGGTCACTTCTGTTTTACCGTCTCGTGTCATGGCGCGTAAATCACCCGAATTAGGCTGATCTTTCTCTAACTTTGCTGGATACCAGACTTCTACCGTCACTGGCCGGTCGTAATACGGTGTTGGTAATCCCGGCTTGGCATGGACGATATCCAGCTGGTGTAGATTAGTAAAATTAAACGTCTTTACCCCGATAGAAAACTTGCCGTAGCGTGCAAGCTCTGGCGCATCAGGGCGGATCGTATCGATATGGTTGTCCTCAGCACTCACATCGATGGCGAGACACGATAACAACATAAATCCAACTAAGCCAAATTTCAGCATATATACCTTTTAGACCTTTTGAAATGAAGTTCCGATGTCTGCTTGACGGGCATCAGGGCAAAGCAGTACAAGTTTGTTTGTAAGGATTGAGGAAGCAGGAATTTTAATATACTCCCCCATTATTTCAATAAATATATCTTATCGTCCAATGATTGTATGGACGATAAATAATACTCCCCATTTATTCTGTGAGCGTATCTGAAAATATTTTTATATCTGACGGCTCAATTTTAGGGACTACTTTCGTTACTGTTTTGCGTCACTAAGCTACATCATTGCCGCACATTTCCAGCTAAATTTTTAGCGGCGACAGCATTGCATCTAGCGTAAATTTTTACCGCATCTTTTACCCTAAGTTTATGTCACTGAAATGACGAGACTACAAACCAACATCAAACTGTGGTGAAAAAGTTGATTGGTGCCTATTTGTTGCGAGTGTCATTTTTTCGTCATATCACCACGCTACAGTGCGCTACGTTGAGGTCAATTTTGGTCTACTACTTCACGAACACCATTACATCAATTCAGATCAATTATTTATCCACCGAAGGGATAGAACTGTGTCACACAATTTTCGCAATTTTCGATACACGCCTCTTTATCTGATTTTGTTGCAAGCTTTTGCCAGCAACGCATTTGCGCAAGAAACGCAAAATGAGCCTATCAATGTCACAATTTTTGGCCAAGGTAAAACACGCCAAGTACAAGACATTACCAAAGATGATTTGATGAAGGTTTTGCCAGGATCAAGCCCGTTAAAGACATTGGACAAATTACCTGGCGTCTCATTCCAGTCCGCCGATCCTTTTGGCGCGTATGAATGGTCGACCCGTTTCAGCGTACGTGGATTCAATCAGAATCAAATGGGATTTACCTTAGACAATGTGCCATTGGGCGACATGAGCTACGGCAATAACAACGGCCTTCATATCAGCCGTGCGATTTCTTCTGAAAATATTGGCCGAGTAACTTTATCTCAAGGCGCGGGTGCTGTTGGTACAGCATCGACCAGTAACTTAGGTGGCACGGTTCAATTTTTCTCATCAGACCCGACGAACGATATGGGTTTCAGCGCAGCACAAACAGTTGGCAGTGACAGCACCTACCGCACCTTTGCCCGTGTTGATACTGGTTTGTTATCCACAGGAACCAAAGCGTATTTCAGCGTAACACGTCAACGTGCAGACAAATGGAAAGGCGCAGGTCCGCAAGATCAAGACCAATTTAACTCAAAATTGGTACATGTTTTTGGCGAGAATAAACTGACGGCTTTTTTCAATTATTCTGATCGTCGCGAGACTGACTATCAAGATATGTCCATAGAAATGGTTAAGCGTCTTGGGTACAAGTGGGACAATTACCAACCTGATTGGCAGCGTGCAGTCAACGCAGCAAAAGGTATCTTTACCGGTGGCGTAAATAGTCTGGATGATGCGTATTATCTTGGTAGCGGCCTGCGTAAAGATTATTTGTTTGGTGCGACCTTAGACAATAAATTAGGTGAATCGACGTATTTAAAAACCACGGTTTACCATCACAGCAATGAAGGTCAAGGCCATTGGTACACACCGTACACGCCATCTACCAACGGTATTCCTATTTCTATTCGCACCACCGAGTATTCAATCAGCCGTGATGGATTGATCTCTGATGTGACATGGGACGTCGGCCAACATTCAGTGAACGCTGGTTTTTGGGGCGAGCGCAGCCTGCATACTCTGACCAGAAATTTTTATGATGTCAGCGGACCGCAAGATACCAATTATTTCTTAAGCAATCCGACCAGTACAGGATTCAAGCAAGACTTTACGACGACGACGACACAGTTCTATGCGCAAGATACAGTGTCTTTAATGGCAGATCAGTTAAAACTGAACTTTGGTTTTAAAACACCGAAAGTCACGATTAATTCGACTAGTCTGATCGGTACACGTGCGGCAGGTCAAATTGTAGCGAAAAAGACGTTTTTACCGCAATTGGGCTTGAGCTACTCGCTGAATAAAAATGACGAGCTGTTCACTAGCTTGTCTCAAAATATGCGCGCTTACCAACCGGGCGTCAACGGTCCTTTCTCGCAAACTCAAACTGCGTTTAATTTAAGTTCTGCAACGATTAAACCTGAGACTTCTACTACACTTGACTTGGGCTATCGCTTTAAACGCGACAATCTGGTTGGCTCTGTCGCTGCTTATTACGCTAACTTCGATGACCGTCTGTTGCAGGTGGCAACTTGTGCGGGGATTGTCGGTTGCCCAAGCACCTTCGTCAACGTCGGTAAAGTTCAGACTAGCGGTGTAGAAGCTGCGGCCATGTGGACTTTGATGAAAGACTGGTCATGGTTTAACTCTCTGACGTACAACAATTCGCAATATAAATCTAACTATCTGGACAACGGAAAAGTCGTCAATATCGAAGGCAAGCAAGTTGTTGACTCACCAAAAGTGATGTTTAAGACAGAAGTGTCGTATGAGAATCCAGTCTGGTTTACCCGACTTGGCGGTAAGTTCACAGACAAGCGCTTCTATACCTACACTAATGATGCACAGGTTCCGTCATACGTGATCATGAATTTGTCTGCTGGCTACAAACAAAAGAGCTTTATGGGACTGAAAGACTTCTCTGTACAAGTCAATGTTGAGAACTTATTAGACAAACAGTATTTCAGCACGATAGGCTCAAATGGTTTTACTACATCTGATCCAACTGGCACTTTCCAGACCTTGCTGACCGGTGCTCCTCGTCAACTGTTTGTAACGATTAGCGGACGTCTGTAATTCTTTTTTTGTCGTTGAAATTAAAAATGGAGTGCTGTATCTGTATAGCACTCCATTTTTATTCTTTACTTGAGTACGTAATAGAAGATTAGCAACCTGCGACGCATTTAGCCTCTTTATCAAACTCCATGGTTTTTCCGCTTAAGGGAACGTAGGTTGGCACTTTTACCGCAGTTTTAAATTCCATAGTTTTACTTCCTTCGATTAATTTCCCCTCCTTAGTCGCGGCCTCATTTGCGTGTGATGCGATCACAGCATTCGGTTTAACCAGATCATTAATCACATAGGCAGCTTCTTGAGGGCCAGTTGAAAAAGTGCCGCCAATATTTAATACTGCCAGCTTGGCTTTATAAAACCGTCGCACAACGGCCTCCTGATCGGCGATGATGCCGGTATCTCCCGACAAGTACACGACGAGTCCATTTGAAAATGTGAGAACGTAACCTCCAGCAGGGCCGACATACGCGGTCAGGCCATTACTGGAGAGTGTGTCTGAAAGAGGTGCTGCCAGGAACTTAGAATCCAGTCCGTTAGAGTGAGCGGCAGGGACACTCGCAATTTTGACTCCGCCGATTTTGCTCTGCCCACCGAACCGGACTAGCTGAACAAGGTCGGTACTACCTCCGGCTTCTTTAATTCTGCGGGAGAAAAAGCTAGCCATCTCACCGCCAACAAATAGTTTCGCCTTCTTGCTCAAGACCACCTCTTCCATCACCGATGATGGAATACTTTTTACTGAGAAATCAGGGGCAGAGCATGATCCAGCATTCGCAGTCGCCTGATGGATGTCGCCTAGATGATCGCCATGCACATGACTCAGCAGGACGCCATCAATTTTGCCTAATCGCGTGTCAGTTCCACCGCGCACCGTACGACCAGCATCGTAAAGAATACGAGTGCCATCGGGGTCTTCAAAAATCAAAGCACGATCGGCCGCACAGAACTCACCGTCGTGGCTGCCTAAGGGCGTCACTTTCACCGTAGCTTCTGCTGCGACAGCAGGTGCAGCGAGTCCCCCAAAACAAAATAAGGCGACCAACAAGCCAGAGAAAATTGACCTATTTACTAGTGCTGTAGTTTTCATTATCGTTCTCCAGATTAGACATTAAAATATGTTCAACATGATTTGGTGATCGATTCCGACCCTACTTGACCGAACAAACATAGTTTGTCGCCAAATTCATATCGCCCTGCCCTGCATATTTTGGCCAGCTGGGATACTCACACAAAGGACGGGTACGACCCGGCACCCCGGCACTGTCAGCGACTATTTGCGGTGATGGTGGTGTGTTGTGCTCAACCCAGTTCTCCAGTGTGGTTAATGAATCCCATGAGGCATTGAATACGCTACTGACAGCATGGCCATAACCCGGGATTTCGTAATAACGCATGAAGCTATCGACCTTTGTTGTACCCATGACTTGTTTCACATGCTCATAGTATTGTTCGGTGGCTCTGGTGCTGACTAATGCGTCTGCCATCCCATGTGCCATCAATATTTTTCCGCCCCTAGCTCTAAATGCGGAGAGATCAAATTGAGTCACATCTTGAATTGTAGTTAGTGCGATCACGCGTGACTGGTAAGCGCCCGGATTTTGCGGATCGAATAGCAAGCTGTTAAAACTAGCGTCACGAGTGACGAAATACTTCACCCATTGATCCCAGAAGGTACTTCCGTAAGGTGGGCTTGTGCTGGCGGTGACTAGCGGCATGGGGTTGGCAGGTTGCTCAGTACCATAGGCTAAGGTCAGGACGGTCGGTTGTAGCGGACTTTTGTTAGGGATGCCGAAGTCTGTGCCCCAGGTATTAAAGCCAGGGTACTGTGTTTCGCCTGTTGCCAGTCTGTAATTCAGTGTCAGCGGAGTATTGACGACATTGAATGCGGCGATCTGCGCATCCGATAAGCAAGTGTCGCCCGTATCAGCGCCTCCGACGCAACGCACAACAGCAGGATTAAACGTCACGTTACAAGCGGCGATATTGCTAATCAGGCCGTCAGCAACCCCGTCCAGATTATCGCAAGCTACCATCGCTGCGTCATACAGCACTTTCCGTTTGACTCGATTGGAATAGGCGCCCGGCTTGGCGAGCTCTCTGGTGATGCGTCCAAACTGCAAATCCAGGCTAGCGGCATTCCAGGCCGGATATAAAACAATCGCGCCATCAAAGTCTTGCGGCCAATTTGTTACTGCGATGAGTGCTTCGCGCCCTCCGGTAGAGCCACCGGCAAAATAGGTTTTTGATGGCGCCACGCCATAGCGTTGTTGAATTAAATAAGTCGCTACATCATGAGTTTTTTTCAGCGCATCGCTGGAGAAATTCTTTAAAGCCTCGTCGTTGGCACCAAAAGTACCATCACGACTTCCGTTAGCATTGGCCTGATGACCAGAATCGCTGCCGTAGGTCGCATAGCCACGTCCTAAGGGCAACAATTTATCAACGGGTCCTGCTGGCACATTACCGAGACCTGTAGCAAGAGTGCCGTTATAGCCACCGCCGCCAAACATCATCGCTTTTTTGTTCCAGACTGTCGGCAGATTTAGCTGAAATTTAATCTGTGGTGCAGCAGGGTCAACAGGCTTGATCGCACCGATGATTTTGCAATATTCACCCAAAGCAGTTGCACCAGAACCGGCAGCCGCAATCGTCATCGCACTGGTGATCACGGCACCCGTCGTTGGCAACGAGATCGATTTGGGTGAAACTATCAGCGCGCCCAATTCTGCGCAGCTGATCGGCTTGGCGATAACAACAGGAGCACCAGAATCTGTCGCGCGCGGTTGCATTTCTCCACAACCGGCGATGCCAGCACTTAATAACATCAGCGAAACTAGTAATACCTTTCGATCAAGCCGCAATTTCATGTTCATGTCTCACTCCAATTGAATATTTTTAGATTTATTTTTTTTAATTTATTTGCAGGCTATATTGCCAGTCAAATGTTGCTAGTTTGAATTTTCAAACCTATCTGATTAGTAATTTCTGCTTACTTTTACTGCTATTTAATTTTCTCTGTGAGTCCACCCGTTTTACAACTTCATTGCTACCCAGTTTAAATACCGCAACTGTTCTGGATAAATTGACTGCCTGTTCTTGCAGACTTTGTGCCGCCGCCGCCGCTTGTTCTACTAAAGCCGCATTTTGCTGTGTCATATCATCCATATGGGTGATGGCACCGTTGACTTCTTCAATCCCGGTGCTTTGCTCCTGACTTGCTGCGGTAATCTCATTCATGATGTCGGCAACACGTTGAATCGAAGACACAATCTCTTGCATCGTTTTGCCCGCTTCATCTACCAGCGCACTTCCAATGTCGACTTTATCAACCGAGTCACCAATCAGGGCTTTAATTTCTTTTGCAGCACTAGCTGATCGTTGTGCCAAATTACGCACCTCAGATGCGACCACGGCAAAGCCTCGCCCCTGCTCGCCAGCACGTGCTGCTTCGACCGCTGCATTCAATGCCAAAATATTAGTTTGAAACGCAATGCCATCAATCACGCCAATAATATCGACCACCTTGCGTGAGCTATCTTTGATTGAGCCCATAGTCTCCACCACGCGCGCCACCACCTTGCCACCAGATGCGGCAACATCAGATGCGGATACCGCAAGTTTGTTTGCCTGATGCGCATTCTCAGCATTGATTTTGACGGTTGAGGTTAATTCCTCCATCGTGCTGGCGGTTTCTTCCAGCGACCCTGCCTGCGCTTCGGTACGTGCGGATAAATCAGCATTGCCAGCAGCAATCTCGCCTGATGCACCTTTGACCGATTCGCTGGCAGTCCTGATCTCGATTAAAACCGATTCAATCTTATCGACGAAACGATTAAATGCGCTTGAAATTTGCGCCAGCTCGTCACCACCTTCGGTGTCAAGACGGTGAGTTAAATCGCCATCGCCTGAAGCGATCTCAGTCATTGCATCACGCACAAGCGCCATCCGTTTGAGTGACTGCGATACCAGCACCGTCAATAGCAACACCGCTAATACGGTCAGTACAATTGCAGTTACCGCAGACGATACCAGCAAGGCACTCAACACTTGGGTCGCCTCTGACTTATCGAGTGCAATCGCCAACAGCCAATCAGTACCAGCGATCTGGGTCACATAGAGCAAATCCTCACGACCACCAAAATTCGCTTCACTACTGCCTTTTGATGTATTGATTTCTTCCAGCCGTTTGACGGACAGTGAGGGATCCATATCCGCCAATGGTTTAAGCATCAGATCTTGATTGGGATGCGCAATAATGTTGCCCTTGCTCTTATCAACCAAAAATGCAAAGCTGTTTGGCGTCGGCTTAATCGCTTTTACGTTGCTCACTACCGAGTCTAGTAATACATCTGATGCCACTACCGCTGATACTTGACCGGCAGAGCCGATAGCCTCGGCAAAGGTGACTAATAATTTACCGGTACTGGCGCTGGTGTACGGAGAAGTCACTACCGGGCCGCTGATCTGAGCAGCCTTAACATACCAAGGACGTGCCGTTGGGTCATAGTCAGCAGCGCGAGTACGCTGTTCAGAAAAGGCGTGATGTTTATCCGCGTAGCCAATATACGAAAGATCAAAACCACCAGCCTGCTGCGCCGCTTTTAAGGCCGGAATAGGATCAGGCGCATCTACAGCGAGCTTAATAGAGGACACCACGGTTTTTTGAGATTTGACCCATTCTGCAATCGTTGACGCATTATTCTGTGATAACTGAGTCATCTGGCTATTCAATGACTCCAGCATGCGGGACTTGGTCGTGAAAAAGTTGGCGAGGACGATAGAAAACATTCCCAACATCACGATAGAAACGCAAATAGCAATGAGCTTGTTACGCAAAGATAAAGAAGCCATTCAAATTCCCCTCAGAAATTGTAATAAATTAAATGATCGTTATGTACTCAGGATAACTTAATTCAGTCACTTATTCAGTTACTTAATCTTCCTTGTATTGATGGTCATGATCAATTGGATATGGACAAAAGGGATTACATAAAATATTGTGAGTAAGGTGAAATAACATTAAGTCTGAGTGACTTAGCTTGATTCAGAATAATTAATTTAAGGAAAAAATGAACTTCACGCAATTGAGCGATCTCGTCTTGCACTTTGATCATTACCTCGGAGCCATTAGCGATCAATATGGCGCACTGGTATATGGCGTCATATTTGCCATCGTATTTTTAGAAATGGCGGTACTACCGTTATTTTTTCTTCCAGGAGACCCTTTACTCTTCATCAGCGGCACGTTTTGCGCTACCGGCACATTGCATGCCGGCGTACTGATACCACTATTATTTATTGCCGCTGTTACTGGCAGCACAATCAACTACTGGATCGGTCATGCGATCGGACAGAAAGTATTTGCCAAAAATTATAAATGGCTCAATCGTTCCGCGCTGCAAAAAACTCATACGTTTTATGAGAACCATGGCGGAGTTACCTTCATCATGTCGCCGTTCATAGCTGTGGTTCGTACCTTTGCACCGTTCATTGCCGGCGTTTCGAATATGACTTTT
This sequence comes from Undibacterium sp., assembly GCA_025352365.1. Lineage (GTDB taxonomy): Bacteria > Pseudomonadota > Gammaproteobacteria > Burkholderiales > Burkholderiaceae_D > Undibacterium. The sequence continues at coordinate 19,007 of JANXTO010000265.1, forward strand.
TCTAAATTTCAACTATTTAATATTGCAGGTGCTGCGATCTGGGTCATTTCGCTGGTGTTGGGGGGCTATTTTTTTGGGAATATCCCATTGATTCACAATCATCTCAACGCGATTGTTTTACTGGGTGTTGGTGCAGGAGTTGGTTCGCTAGTAATTGGTGGATTATGGAAGTTCATTAAAAACAACAGATCTGTCACTTAACTCTGTAAAAAAATGAGCGATGCCAATAATAGAAAATGGCAGCGACAGATTACGGATATCTGCATCGCCTTATGTCGATACCTCAAATAAAAAGCCCGAATCGACTTCGGGCTTTTTATTTTTACTCACTTCGAAAATCAGATGTTAAAAATCAAATCCCAATTTTCTCTAACATACCACCAAGCTCACGTAAGACTGGTTCCAGCTTAGGATGTTGCGCTGCAAATTTTGCTGATAGTTCTTGCGATCTTTCGCTTAAGGCGGCAAAGACCGGATCGTCCGGGCTGTCATTTTTATCTAAAACATGATGAATATCATTACTGAGTTCTTTTAACAACGATCTCAGTTCGACATCTGCCGTATCCACTACTTGTGCGCCCTCTTCAACGCCTTCTTGCAAACCTTCGTGTAATTGCTTCAGCAAATCTTTCAGGTTTTGTTTGTCCATTTTTAGTTCTCCAGTCAATGATTCTTTATTCAGTGTAGTCCCGTCAGTTACGAAACACCAGCACCACTGCCTCGGCGGCGATGCCCTCTTCCCTGCCGAGGTAGCCAAGACGCTCGTTGGTTTTTGCTTTGATATTGACTTGGGCAATACTGATTTGTAAGTCTGCGGCAATATTGGCAACCATACTGGGTATGTGAGGGGCCATTTTAGGTGCTTGAGCGATGATGGTCGCATCAAGATTGCCCACCTGATAGCCGGCCTTGCGCAGGCGTGCAACCGCTTCACGCAAGAGCACGCGCGAATCCGCACCGGAAAATTGTTTGTCGGTATCTGGAAAATGGCGGCCAATATCCCCCAAAGCAGCTGACCCAAACAATGCATCCGTAATTGCATGCAGCAACACATCCGCGTCTGAATGTCCAAGCAAACCGGTTGTATGTGGAATATCGACACCGCCAATAATCAATTTACGCCCTGTTACTAAGGCATGGCAATCGTATCCCTGGCCGATTCTGAATGGCGGAAAGGCAGGTGTTTCAGCGGAAGCTTCAATTCTGTTCGATGGTTCAGTCATAGCATTCTCAAAATACAAAATATGTCAAATTATGGGGAGTATAGGCAGTAAATGGCATTGATGTCCAAATATTACATGGACAATAAATAATACTGTATCTCAGTATAAATATACGCTTTAAGAAGAAATCAGATAGGATTCAAGCAAAGCCAGATCACTCGGCAAGGTCACCTTCAGATTGCAGGCATGCCCTTCTACCAGTATAGGAACCTGTCCGGTAGCTTCCATCGCGCTGGATTCGTCGGTTATTTCGACTGCGGCATGTAAGCTTGCATCTAATGCAGCACTCAGTGCAGCGTGCCGAAACATTTGCGGCGTTTGCGCCAGCCACAAACCGTCTCTGTTGATCGTCGTGACTTTGCCATTTGCCATACGTTTGACGGTATCGACCACCGGTAGCGCCAGCAAACCGCCAGTTGTATGGTTGCCGACTTGCTCAATCAACTTGCTAATCAGAGCCGGCGTCAATCCCGGACGTGCCGCGTCATGGACCAATACCCAATCTTGTTCGCCGATTTTGCCACTGAGCTTGTTATGTGACTCTATAGCATCGAGTCCGTTCCGCACGGTTTCACGCCGTGTCGCACCGCCACAGCGCAGGATGCTGACCTTATCCAGTCCGGCCAGCGCCTCTTCCACATAAACATCTTCCGCGCTGACCACTACATAGGTGTGGCTGATCAGCGGTGAAGCCAAAAATGCCTGCACCGTGTGACGCAAAATGGTTTGACCGGCGACGGTCAGGTACTGTTTAGGCACGGCGCCACCCATGCGGGCGCCAATACCTGCGGCGGGGATTAGCGCAAAGTAAGTCACTGGAGCCGTTGGTGTTGTAATTTTCGGGACAGATGTCATCAAAGCAGGATGCTCCAAAAAAGCTGGTTCAGCTTCGTTTATAATTGGGACACATTTTAACCTCCAACCTCATGGTGGCATAACGCATTTACGGGCGTGAACAGTAATAGTTTGGCCATTGACGGTTTGTTCCTGTCAATAGCCAGCACATTCCCATCCTGTAGTGCGATACCTCCCAGCCACACAGAATAGCCAACCAATTCCGCAATGTCATTTGATCTCGTTAAGTCGCTTCCTAAAGCGGGCAATCGCTTTGTACTTCCCACATTACACGGTTCCGCCGACGCTTATGCATTAGCGCAAGCGGCAATTGCACTCAAAGCAGAGCAGCGCATGCTCAGCGTAGTGGTCGCCAATCCGGCAGATGCACAACGCCTGCTGGATGAAATACCCTGGTTTGTGCCGACGCTCCGTTGTCATCTGCTGCCTGATTGGGAGACCTTGCCTTACGATGCGTTTTCACCGCATCAAGATCTGGTGTCGGAACGATTATCGACCCTGCATGAAATTCAGAATGGCAATTGTGATGTCTTGCTGGTACCTGCCACCACAGCGCTGGTACGAATGGCGCCCCCCTCCTTTTTAGCCGCCTATACGTTTTTCTTCAAACAGGGCGAAACCCTAAATGAATCCAAGCTTAAAACGCAATTAACGCTGGCGGGTTACACCCACGTATCGCAAGTGATGTCGCCGGGTGAATACTCGGTGCGCGGTGGTTTGATCGATTTGTTCCCTATGGGTTCGGTTCTGCCGTATCGACTGGATTTATTCGGTGACAGCATCGAAACCATCCGTACCTTTGATGCCGATACGCAGCGGTCTTTGTATCCGGTGCGTGAAGTGCGTTTATTGCCAGGGCGTGAATTTCCGATGGACGAAGCGGCTCGCACGGCGTTCCGTGGTCGCTGGCGTGAGACGTTTGAAGGCGACCCTTCGCGCTCCATGGTGTACAAAGATATTGGCAACGGTATTGCCTCTGCTGGGATTGAATATTATCTGCCGCTGTTTTTTGAAGAAAGCGCGACCTTATTCGACTATCTGCCAAAACAGACGCACTTCACACTGATTGGCGAAATTGATGAGGCTATCCAGCGTTTTTGGGGTGATACCCGCTCACGTTATCAATTTCTCAAATCCGACCGCGAACGTCCGGTCTTACCGCCAGAATCGATTTTCTTGCGCGATGAAGATTTTTTTACTGAGTTGAAATTACTGTCACGCTGGGTGATCACGACTGGTGACGCTGCATCCAAAGCCAATTCAGAAATTTCTGGTCTGTTGCCCGATGTTGCCGTCAATCGTCGCGCGGATGATCCGCTCACCAATTTGCGCTCTTTTCTGCTGCAAACTGACAAACGCGTACTGATTTGTGCCGAAACCTTGGGCCGACGCGAGACGCTGCAACAATATTTCAATGAATACGATATCCGCCTGACGCTGTGTGAAGGTTATGATGACTTCATCACCGGCAGCGACAAACTCATGCTGGGCGTTGCGCCCTTGCATTCGGGCTTTATATTAGCCGATGGCGTTGCCTTCATCACTGAAGCCGAGTTATACGCCGGATCGGGCAAGCGCATTGGTCGCAAAAAGCAAGAAGCCGTCACTCAGGTCGAGCACATGGTGCGCGATTTGTCGGAGCTCAAAATCGGTGATCCGGTGGTACACAGCAATCACGGTATCGGTCGCTACATGGGCTTGATCAGTATGGATTTGGGCGAAGGCGAAACGGAGTTTTTGCATCTGGAATACGCCAAAGATACTAAGCTGTATGTACCTGTATCTCAGTTGCATGTCATCTCCCGCTACTCCGGCGCGTCGCCCGATGATGCACCTTTGCATAGTCTGGGTTCTGGTCAATGGGAAAAAGCCAAACGCAAAGCGGCGCAACAAATCCGTGACACTGCCGCAGAATTACTCAACTTATATGCGCGCCGCGCTTTGCGCCAAGGCCATGCGTTCGAGTATTCACACAAAGATTACGAAGCCTTTGCCGACAGCTTTGGCTTTGAAGAAACCGTTGATCAGGCCGCTGCCATCACCGCCGTCATCGGTGATATGACGTCCGGCAAACCAATGGACAGACTGATTTGCGGCGACGTTGGTTTTGGTAAAACAGAAGTCGCTTTACGTGCCGCCTTTGTCGCGGTCATGGGCGGCAAACAAGTGGCGATCCTCGCGCCAACCACGCTATTAGCGGAACAACATGCGCAGACATTTGCCGATCGTTTTGCTAACTGGCCTGTAAAAATCGCCGAGTTGTCGCGTTTCCGCTCCGGTAAAGAAATCGCTCTTGCGATTAAGGGTATGGGTGACGGCACTTTAGATATTGTAATCGGCACTCACAAATTGCTGTCCAACGACGTCAAGTTTTCACGCTTGGGACTAGTGATCATTGATGAAGAACATCGCTTTGGTGTGCGTCAGAAAGAAGCACTTAAATCGTTACGCGCAGAAGTCGATGTATTGACACTGACGGCGACACCAATTCCACGTACTTTGGGAATGGCGCTAGAAGGCTTGCGTGATTTCTCCATCATCGCGACGGCGCCGCAAAAACGATTGGCGATCAAAACCTTTGTACGTAGCGAAAACGATTCGGTCATACGCGAGGCCTGTCTGCGCGAGCTAAAGCGCGGCGGACAAGTGTATTTCCTGCACAACGAAGTTGATACCATACAAAACCGCAAAGCCATGCTAGAGGCCCTGATTCCAGAAGCGCGCGTCGTTGTCGCTCACGGTCAAATGCATGAGCGTGATCTGGAAAAAGTGATGCGTGATTTTGTCGCCCAGCGACATAATATTTTGCTCTGCACCACGATTATTGAGACTGGTATCGACGTCCCAACAGCCAATACCATCATCATGCACCGGGCCGATAAATTTGGTCTGGCACAACTGCATCAATTGCGTGGACGTGTGGGCCGTTCACATCATCAGGCTTATGCTTACCTGCTGGTGAACGACGTACAAACCCTGACCAAACAAGCAGATCGCCGGCTGGAAGCGATTCAGCAGATGGAAGAACTGGGTAGCGGATTTTATCTGGCAATGCACGATTTAGAAATCCGCGGTGCCGGTGAAGTCTTGGGCGATAACCAGTCTGGCGAAATGCATGAAATCGGCTTCCAGCTTTACTCAGACATGCTCAATGAGGCAGTACGCTCGCTCAAAAATGGTAAAGAGCCAGATCTGGCAGCGCCACTATCTAGCACTACAGAAATCAATCTGCACATCCCTGCCTTGTTGCCAAATGACTTTTGCGGTGATGTTAATGAGCGGCTATCGATCTATAAACGTCTCGCCAATTGCACCAAGCAAGATGCCATCGACAATTTGCAAGAAGAGATGATTGATCGTTTTGGTAAATTACCAGAACCGGTCAAATCTCTGCTTGAAACACACCGACTGCGTGTCGCAGCTAAACCTCTAGGTATCATTAAAATTGATGCGCATACCGAAGCAGCCACCTTACAATTCGAACCAAAACCACCGATTGATGCGATGAAGATTATCGAATTGGTGCAAAAAAATAAGCATATTAAAATTAATGGTCAGGACAAATTGCGCATTACTGCCAATATGCCAGACTTGGCAGCACGGGTTGCACAAATCAAAGCAACCTTACGCGCATTGCATTAAGCTAAAAATATAAACCAAAATCCATCCATATTAATTCAGAATAAAAATGCATTTAACGATACAAGGCTTAAGGCAAATTTTAAAAAGTGATCTTGCTCTGATCAAGCATATCGCTAGCGTCACGCATGCAGAACGCATTCTTGCGATTGGAACGCATGCCGTCCGACTCGACAATCTGCGCTGCGATAAAGAGCTTAACGTGCTGAAAGCGCAAATTGAAGTAGATTGTCTGGCAGCGCATCTTGATGTGACTTTTAGCGATGTATCTCGCACCTTAGCCGACTTTAAGCTGGTCGCGATGGATATGGATTCCACACTGATTACGATTGAATGCATTGATGAAATCGCTGATATGCAAGGGCTGAAACCACAAGTATCGGAAATTACCGAAGCTGCCATGCGTGGTGAAATTGAATTTCAAGAAAGCCTGACGCGTCGGGTTGCTCTATTAAAAGGTCTGGATGCAGGCGCATTGCAAAAAGTCTATGACGAGCGCTTACAGTTGTCGTCAGGCGCAGAAAAGATGCTGAGGACGGTACAGCAAGCCGGGTTAAAAACCTTGCTGGTCTCTGGTGGATTTACCTTCTTTACCGACCGCATGAAGACTCGTTTGAACCTGGACTATACCCATGCCAACGTGCTGGAAATTGATCAAGGCAAACTGACCGGTAAGGTCGTTGGTGGCATCGTCGACGCAATAGAAAAACAAAATACGGTAGAACGTGTCGCCGCCGAAATGGATATCACCACCGATCAAGTCATCGTTATGGGTGATGGTGCCAATGATTTGAAAATGATGAGTATCTCAGGCATGTCAGTCGCCTTTCGCGCAAAATCTATCGTCAGAGCACAAGCAGATGTGGCGCTTAACTTTGTGGGCCTGGATGGAATGCTGAATGTCTTACATGCTTTTCATCAGGAATAAAATCAGCTGACCCAAAAAAAATAAATAGCCCGTCTTTAAGCGGGCTTTTTTTGGTCTATTTTTTTGCCTTAGCAGCACACGAAATAAAAATAGTACGGACGTACGATTTTTTGAGCTAAAATAGTTTTATAAGTAAGACTTACGTAAAATTGTTCCAGTAAAGCATAGCGACGACGGTACACATCCTGCCGATGTGAATAAGACTTGGAGCTACAACGCAACTGGCGCGGTTTTACTTAATTCCTCATAAAATAAAAACACCAAACTGCAGTAAAACAGGAGACAAGATGTTTGAAGAATTTATGGGCACAATGCCCGTTGCCGATCGCCAAAAATTTGATGTAGCTACACTGGCGGATTACATGCGCCAGCATGTAGAGGGCTTTGATGCAAAAGCCGCAGATGGCATGACGGTAGAGCAATTCAAAGGCGGTCAGTCCAATCCCACTTTCAAAATCACCGCTGGTAATCAACCCAGCCAACAGTATGTGATGCGCGCCAAACCTGGCCCGGTCGCTAAATTACTTCCCTCTGCGCATGCGATTGAACGCGAGTTCAAGGTCATGAATGCGTTGAATAAGGCGGGTTTCCCCGCCGCTAAACAATATGCATTATGTACCGATGAAGACGTCATTGGCCGCGCTTTTTATATCATGGAATTTGTCGATGGCCGCGTACTATGGGATCAATCCTTGCCTGGTATGACGCCATCCCAACGAGCCGAGATTTATGACGAGATGAACCATGTAATCTCGCAATTGCACACTATTGATTACGCCGCAATTGGTTTGGCAGACTATGGCCGACCTGGTAATTATTTTGCACGCCAGATTGATCGCTGGACCAAGCAATATAAAGCGTCAGAAACAGAAAAGATTGAAGCCATGGACAATTTGATCGCCTGGCTACCTAATAATATTCCGCCTGGCGACGACACCAGCATCGTGCACGGCGATTATCGTCTGGATAATATGATGTTCCACAAAACTGAACCCCGCATTTTGGCGGTATTGGATTGGGAATTATCTACCCTCGGCCATCCGCTGGCAGACTTCTCTTATCACTGCATGAGCTGGCATGTTACCGCTGGGCAGTTCCGCGGCATTAAAGGTCTGGATCATCAAGCGCTTGGCATTCCTAGCGAGCAAGAATATATTGCCAAATATTGCGAGCGTACGGGTAAGACGATACGTCAGGAGGATTTCAGCTTCTATCTCGCCTACAACATGTTCCGCATGGCAGGTATTTTGCAAGGCATTATGAAGCGTTATGTCGATGGTACGGCGTCTAGCGCACAAGCCAAAAAATCTGGCGAAGCCGCACGGCCAATGGCGGAATTAGGTTGGAGTTACGTGAATAAGTAATGGGCTTTAAGGTAAATGTTGAACGACCCTAAAGAAACAAAGCAAGCAGTTAAAAAATGCATATCAACAGCAATAATAGCAAGACAAACCCATCAGGAGACAAGCATGGAATTTGAATACTCAGACCGTTGCAAGGAACTACAAAGTAAATTACTCAAGTTCATGGATCAGCATATCTATCCGAACGAGAAAGCCTACAAAGAAGAAATCGACCGCAACGGCACAGAAAAAGGTAATCGCTGGATTGCTACTAAAATCATTGAAGACCTCAAGCCAAAAGCACGTGAACAAGGTTTGTGGAATCTGTTCTTGCCAAAATCGGCGCGTGCGCCAGAAGGTCTGTCCAATCTGGATTACGCCCCTTTATGTGAAATCATGGGTAAAGTGAGCTGGGCGCCGGAAGTATTCAATTGTTCCGCACCCGATACCGGCAATATGGAAACCATCGAACGCTATGGCTCCGAAGAACATAAAAAACAATGGCTAGAGCCTTTGTTACGCGGTGAAATTCGTTCTGCATTCGCCATGACAGAACCTGGCGTCGCCTCATCCGACGCCACTAATATTGAAACCCGCATCGACCGGGATGGCGATCATTATGTGATCAATGGTCACAAATGGTGGATCTCTGGCGCGGGCGATCCACGCTGCTCCGTCTATATTTTGATGGGCAAAACCGACTTCAATGCGGCACGTCATTCACAACAATCGATGATACTGGTCGATGCCAAAACCCCGGGCATCACTGTAGTGCGTCCGCTGCCAGTCTTTGGATATGACGACGCTCCACATGGTCATTGCGAAATCTTGTTTGAAAACGTGCGGGTGCCAGCATCCAATTTATTGTTGGGTGAAGGTCGTGGTTTTGAAATCGCTCAAGGTCGTCTTGGCCCTGGTCGTATCCACCACTGTATGCGCGCCATCGGCGTCGCAGAACGCGCATTGGAACTCATGTGCAAACGTCTGAACAGCCGCGTCGCTTTCGGCAAAAAAGTCTCAGAGCAAAGTATCTGGCGTGAGCGGATAGCAGAATCCCGTATTCAGATCGATACAGCACGTTTGTTGACGATGAAAGCAGCGTACCTGATGGATACCGTTGGGAATAAGTTTGCCCAGGCAGAAATCGCTATGATTAAAGTACTAGCACCGAATGTCACTCAGCAAGTACTCGACTGGGCAATTCAGGCGCACGGCGCAGGCGGTGTATCGGGTGACTTCCCACTGGCAGCGCAATGGGCAGGTAACCGTACCTTGCGTCTGGCCGATGGCCCGGATGAAGTGCACCGCAATGCCATCGCCAAATTAGAACTGGCAAAGCATATGTCACTGCCCGGCGAAGAATTGAGCTTGCCAATTACTCGTTCGTAATTGCTCAACTGATCAGGTGATTAGGCCGGAAGGCATATTGCAAAAAGCGTGTCGTCTCTATTAAGAGCGACACGCTTTTTTTCAAGCAGCATCTAAATTGCGCAATAGGTAAAATATACTCCCAGTATGTATATATTAAATGTCCATAATATCATTGACCTAGAGCCGATATTTTTAATATTTAATGGGGAGTATATTAAAATCTATTCTTATTCGCGTCAAAAAAATCTGCGCGAGAATGCCAATAAGTTGCCACCGTCGTCGCCAGCAAGACGATCACACAACCGATCATTGCCTGCACTGACGGCACCTCATTCAAGATAAAAAATGCAAGCACAATTCCATACACTGGTTCCAGCGAAGTCATTAAACTCGCAAATCGGGTAGACACATGACGTAAGCTAAACATAAACAAACCATGCGATAAGGCGGTGAACACCACGCCAAGCAAAATCAATCCCCACCAGACATTCATCGATACATGACTGGCGGCGTCATAAAAAATTACAAACGGTAATAAGCTCAGACAAGCCACGCTGTTTTGCAAAAACGCCAGTTTAAAAGGCGCAATGTCTTCGCTCTGCCACCGGTTTACCAGCGCCAGTAAAGCAAAGCTCAAACCCGACACCACACCCAATAACAAACCAAGCACCGCATGGCCCTGCCCTGGCAAACCATCTGCCAACGGTCTGGTATCGCTCACCATCACCGCCATACCGATCACCACCGCCAGCGCCGCGATCCAATCACGACCAAGCCTTTTTTCTTTAAACAACCAAGGTTCTAGCCAAGCCACAAACAGGGGAAAACTCGCAAAACCCATCAAACCATAAGCGACCGGAGCCACCTTCAGCGACGCAAAAAAACTCAGCCAATGCACTGCCAGTAACACCCCGCACAAGATCACGGCTTTAGGAATGCCGCGTAAAGACAACTGCCGCTGCACCAACAATACCGGCAGCAAACTCAAGGCGGCAAACAAAGTACGTCCAAAAACCAGCAACAAAGAACTCACCGCCAAAGCCTTGCCCAAGACGCCTGCACTACCGAATAAAAATACGGCAAGGTGCAGGGCTAGCATGGCTTGCAGGGATTTTGTTTGATTAAAAAGCATTTTTAAAATTTTTATCGATTGATTGAAAACAAACTTATCAGCTTAAATGACATATGCTCACGAATTATTAGCGATATTCATACTGTCTGGTTATGTCGTGACTAAACAGATTTCAATATGTGTTTCGCCAACGCGATTACCACCTCACGCAGCTCTACTGGAGTTTGGATGTCCCACTCAAAAGGTAGCGACATTAATTGTCGTGCGAACCAATTTAAATCGTCGGACTGGTTATGCAATAAGATGCCAACGTCAGTCTGCTCCAATAAACCAATCGCATCAAACAAATGATCACATGCTGTTGTTAAGTCAGTTTTCAGCAATACATTAATAGAAAATGTACGCGGTATTATCGCCACAGATTCACGTAAATAGTTCAATGCATTAAAGCTGACAGGTCGTTGAAAAATATCGCTTAAAAGCTCTACGGCACTAATGCGGTCAAGCGCATAGACGCCTTAAAGAACGACTAGCAAGCAGTAATGAATGGCTTGAATTTACTGGCTCATGCATTACTCAAAAAATTCTTGGCGGGCTAGGTAATTTTGACGACAATATTCTAGGTCTACCAGAAGGAACGTATCACGCAGCAACGATACGTTCGTATAACCCAGCAAGCGGAACATGGTCAATCTGGTGGCTAGACGGACGTAATCCTGGCAATTTGGATGTGCCAGTGGTCGGACAATTTGAGAATGGTATCGGCAGGTTTTACGCCGATGATACTTTTAACGGAAAAGCAATTCGACTTAGATTTCTGTGGACTCAACCCGTACCGGATAGGCCGCGCTGGGAGCAGGCATTTTCTGTAGACGCTAGCGAGACTTGGGAGACAAACTGGGTCATGGATTTTAGTTGGCAGGCATAATTTTTTGCTCTCTGACATTTAATCCAGCTTACATTTAAATGCTATAACTTTCAGAGAGACTGAATATAGTCGATCTAAATGGTATTTAGCTTTCGTTTTTATTATACGAAACTGGCTTGTTAATTTTTGCGGAAATTAACAAGTCAATAAGCCACAAACACTAGGTATTCTTTTCGATTTTTGACTAGGTGTTTAGTCGCCTACAAAAACATCCCGCCAGAAGCCTCAATCCGCTGTGCATTTACCCAGCCACTATTCTCAGACAATAGCGCAGCGATTGCGCCGCCGATGTCGTCTGGCAGCCCCACTCTTCCGAGTGCAGTTTGGCGAGCAACAAAACTGTTTAGCTGCGCATTGTCTCTGACTGCACCGCCGCTAAAATCGGTTTCAATTGCGCCGGGGGCGATGACGTTGACCGCGATGCCGCGCACACCCAGTTCTTTTGCCAGATATTTAGTCAGCACTTCGATAGCGCCTTTCATCGAGGCATATGCGGCATAGCCTGGCAGTGCAAATCTGGTTAAACCTGTTGATACGTTGAGTATGCGCCCGTGGTCAGCGATCAGCGGTAGTAAATGCTGGGTCAAGAAAAATACGCCTTTAAAGTGTATGTTGACCAGATTATCGAATTGCGCTTCGGTAGTATCTGCAATAGTCGCATGTGAGCCGACGCCAGCGTTGTTGAGCAAAAAATCAAACTGCTTGCGCTGCCATTGTTGTTCTAGTGTTTGTTCGACCTGATTTGTGAAGGCAGCAAACGTCGAGGCTTTACCCACATCTAATGGCAAAGCGGCGGCATTACGGCCCATTGCTTTAATCTGCGAGACGACAGCTAAGGCGTCTGCTTGTTTGCTTTGGTAAGTGAGGATGATATCGACGCCTTGCTGTGCCAGTTTTAAGGCGGCGCTTCTGCCAAGGCCGCGACTGCCGCCGGTAATAAGAGCGATTTTTGTGGTTGTTAATGCGCTTGTGGGACTGCTTGACTGGTCGGACGATCTGGCGCAGCACAAATTGATACACTACACCAGCAACTTTGGTGGCAAGCCAGTTGGTTTTGAGTATACGGACGGCGGCAAAACAAAAACGATTGCAATGTCGGGCACCATCACTGTCAACAACACCGACGCCTATCAAGCAGCTTGCCTGGCTGGTTTTGGCATCATTCAGGCACCAGGAATCGGCACACGAGAATTAATTCAACAAGGCCGTTTGATCGAAGTACTTAGTGACTATACGGCAAAAGCAATGCCGCTATCCCTGCTTTACGCCAACCGCCGCCATTTACCCAAACGTACACAAAGCTGGATGACATGGCTGACGAAACTGGTTCAGCCTTATTTGGTTTGATAAACTTTTAAATTAGAATACCCAATAATTTTTTGACGTACTGGCAGCAGCAAACATTAACGATCAAAGAATTAGTATGGGTTATGTCTCGGAACAAATTAATCTACTAACTTGCATTTAAATTAATTCGCTTCAGACACCTTTGCTGCATTGCCAAAAGGGGCGCACGCTGCATCTAAACTCCAGCGCCCTGCGCATATACGAGAACGGCATAATCCACCTTCCAAAGAACCCAGATTCTTACAGCGTTGCAGAAGACTTTCGGTCGTATCGCCGGGTTTTCTTTCGACGATATCCCGGCTACGTTCATCCACTTTAATTTTATTCGAACTCGCCGTACTGTTATCCGATGCGGGCACTGGCAAAGCTTTGTCATGAGCGACGATTGCAGCAATCAGAGCGACATCACTGTCTGCAGCTTGACTAGAAGGCCGGGATGATGACTTAACTTTGTCTGATGAAGCGCTCGTTGTAGAAGTTGCTATTTTTTTGGCCTTATCTACCGATTTTGATTTTTCTTGCTTGTCATTCGATGCAAGTATTTTGGTCGATGCAGAGCTCTTCTTTTTCTTTTCATCGGACAAAGCTGATTTATTCTTGGTCGCTGAAACTACTGCCGTGCCAGTAGCTGTAGCTGCCAGCATGCTATCGAGACTATTTGCTTTAGATTGCTCGCCATTGTCATTCACTATCAGCGCGGCCAAGCCAGAGATTTTTCCTGTCTCTTGCTCACTGGCTTGATTTGTCTGCGCAGTTGAGGCGGAATTAGTTACGGGAGCCGGCTCAGCAATGGCAGCAGGAATATTTTTAGGATTTATAGTGGCGGTCGTTGCAGTGGCAAGTTGATTACTTGGTCGAGCCGCCTGTGTTGGCTCAGTCGAATCATCAAATATAAGAAAAGCAGCAATACCAGCAATCACGATAGCAATAACACCAATTCCCAGACTCCAATTGCGACGCTTTTTCGGTCGGGCTACGCTTTGGTTTATATGCCCACTACTTTCAAGTCCAGACAAAATGCGACTACTTTGTACATTGGCGCTATCTGCACTGGTACTAGTTGATAGCAAACTAGGCTTTGACGAGCTGCTTTTTGCTTCTTCAGGACTGCCCAAAATTAAACTCCTTGTAACAAAATGACAAAATTACCTCGCAATTAGTTATAATTACGGCATTACTAAAAAGTAAATACATGGTAAATTACGTTCTTTCATGATCATAATACCAATTATTTAATTGGCAATGTAATATAAATAAGTACTAATCCGCAAATAAATGTTGTTATGACAGGGTAATCGTGTTTTTTTTAATCGTTGGTTTGTATTTTTTGCTCGCTTGTTTTGCCGCTTGGTTACTGTTATTCCCTGCGGGACGCGAAGTATTTACAGCAACAATAGCTAGCGTCGGGGCGCTGATAGGACAACGATTTTCCAGGCTGGAACAAAATGCAACTGAGAAATCGCTTACTTTGGGAAGCGCAACAAGGACAAAATTTCATCAGGCAATAAGAGCGGTAAAGCGGCATTACCTGGTTTGCATCGTCGCTTTCGCGACTATTGCAATACCGCCTCTAGTAGCGCTGATGCTAAGCCATCAAAATACACTGGACGGATATGAGTCAACTGATCGCGAAGTCAATATGCAAATCGCTGAGTTGCTTAAAGGTGAGCAACTTGTAGCGCCGGCTCCCTTGCCACCGGCAATCTTTTCTACGCAAGAGGTGTTGCTGGAAAGACCAATGCTAAGCAGTGCAAGCCGCAATTGGGAGCTTTTGAATAGCGACTTCAAACAGCGCTTGTTAATGGCTTTTAAAATTATGAAGGAAAAACATGGCTACGACATGGCAATCATTGAGGGTTATCGTAGTCCAGAGCGGCAAAATATGCTCGCAAAACTAGGGGGAAATGTGACCAATGCCTCTGCTTTCCAAAGTTATCATCAATATGGCTTGGCGGCGGATTGCGCATTTTTCCGCGATGGGAAATTAGTGATTTCTGAAAAAGATCCCTGGGCAATGAAAGGGTATGAATTATTCGGGGAAGTCGCAGAGTCAGTAGGATTGACATGGGGTGGGCGTTGGAAAATGATGGATTTTGGACATACCGAATTGCATTTACCTAATGTTCTGAAAAAATAAATTGAAATGGAGAAAATATGTCAAAGCCAGTAATTCGCCTGGGTGATAAAACCTCCCATAACGGTGTAGTGATCGAAGCGTCAACGCAAAGTGATAGCGGCGGGATTCCAATTGCAAGACTTGGTGACAAAGTGTCTTGTCCAATTAAAGGTCACGGGACAACCACTATCGTTAGTGGCGATCAGACATTTATCGTAGATGGAAAACCTGTTGCACGTGATGGTGATAAAACCGGATGCGGTGCTGTATTGATTGCGAGCCAGCAAGCGACCGTTGATCTGATTTAACGAGATTAATTTTTAATATATGTGTATAGGGAACATAGTTTGATGCGTAGCTGGCTTAGTCGTAGTTTAGTGATTATCGGAACCTTTGCGCTGGTGTGGCTGGCAGTCGCTTACTATTGGCGCTCCAGCAATCGCATGCCAAGCTCCTCGGAACTGGCGCTGTATTTTATTGGCATGCCAGTTGGTGCACTCATCGGTATCTGGCTGATCAGTAAATTAATTATGTTTGCAACTGCCAAAACTACAGTCAATCTATCCCCCACTTCTGATATCAAATCTGCTGGCACGGACTCCGCTCAAGATAACAGGATTGATTCCGAGAAAAATTTATCAATCGCGATCATAGCCACCGCCATCAGAAGTTCATGCGGCAACTCGGCAGAAGAATTGGCTGAGACCTTAAAGTCTAGTAAAAAAGCTTTTAAGCTTGATCCTGAATTGACCAATTCTGAAGGCTACCCAATACTTTCAGGGCGCATCGCCTCTATCGATGTGATT
>JANXTO010000162.1 GCA_025352365.1 Undibacterium sp.
CCATCCACCAAATCGCGGAAAGTATTGGTATCTTTGCTTAACAAGAATGCTGTTTCAGGATTCACACCCTCAGAAGTTAAGAATTCATTTGCACTGCGAGCAAGACGTTGCGTCAACATCACTAACTGACCAGAGGCAGAAATTTCACGGGAACTACCGCCGCCTTGTACTTTTAGAGTAGAGATTTGTTCAGTTAATTCCAATAAACCACCAGACAGTCCATTCAGTTTTTGTAACGTCTGACCGAAACCTGTCAGTTCTTTACGCAACTTCATAATCGTATCAGCGGCTTTATCGGAGTTCTTCCAAGCTTTTTGAGTATCTTTTAATACCGGCTCAAGCGTTGAATCTGGCCTGCTCACGTCACGACCTTGATAAGAACCACCGTTCAGCAAAATATTCAGATCGTTATTTAATTCACGGCGACTTTCATCCAATTGCTTAAACGCAGCGGGATTACCTTGGATCGAGTTTGGTGCGGCTTTACCGATACGCTGGGAATGCATAAGCGCCTCACCCGCAATTTGCGCCTGAGTAGAAATCAGTGTCGACTGCGTGGAGTTTAGGTACACGAAAAGAGCAACCGCTAAGAGCGATGCAATCATCAAAATCAACAATACGCGAATCTGCTGTTGCAGAGGCAACCCACCGATTAACGGCAGTCTTATATCGCCACCTTTTTCAATTACATCGCCGATAAAAGTTGCATCAGCGTACGCTACCTCAGATCGCTCAGCAGAAGCTACAGCGACGTGATCCGACTCCAAATCTTCTTGCAAAGTTTCTGCAGTATCAGACGGGAGCATTTTTACATTACTTGCCTCTTCAATCGAATCGGCAGCATCATTTAACTCCCGAACGTCCGATACAGCTAGGCCAAGCTCTTGATCTTGTTTTTTCTTTGACAAGGACGGTAGTTTAAATGCCATTACTAGGTCTCCTAAACGATTGAGAAGCTGCCAGCTGTACTTTATGAAAGCTGACGAATTACAAAATTACAAACCAACCTGCAGAAATTCTTGGTTCTGAACTAAGGCAGCAAGACTCAGCGAGATCCAGACATTTGCATCTTTATCACGATATTTCTTCACTATCCAAGGCTTATCACTGCTTTCGTTACCATTATCTAATATCAGCTGCTCTTCCATATCAGCAGCGTTGCGCAAGCCCAACACTTGTGACACCAACAAACCACTATTGAATGACAAGCTAGGAGCAAAAGCGACTACGCGGCAACTGTTATCTACATTTGTAACATCACGACCTTCAAAGCGCGCGAGATCGACAACACTGGTCAAGCTACCACGTATGTTTGACAACCCGAGATACCAGTCTTTAGTCAGCGGCACCTTGGTCATAGATCCGGCGGACACGATTTCACCCGCCTCTCGCAGATCTAATAAATAACGCACTTGACCTATCATCACACCGAGCTGACTAGCACTGAAGCGAGTACCAGTCTGCGCCGCTTGCATGCGCTCGACTAGCTGTGCCTGAAACTCTCGCAAACGGGTGCGGCGTAAGGCCTTATCGGGTCTTACGCCATCTAAGCGTGTCACCGCTGCAGGCGGGTCAATGTAGCGAGGAGTTTGGTCCATAAATTTCTGAGGTGATTATCGGAAAAGTTCAATAACGTGAACGATTAACCAAGAGCGGCGATTTTCGCCAATAACTCTTGTGGGTCGATAGGTTTTACCAAATAGTCACGCGCGCCTTGGCGCAAACCCCAAATACGATCAGTTTCTTGATTTTTACTAGTGCAAATGATCACAGGGACGTCTTGTGTCTCAGGATCGCGGGCAATTGCGCGCGTGATCTGAAAACCATTTTGACCTGGCATCACTACGTCCATCAAAATCAGTTGTGGCTTGTCTGCCTTGATTTTTGTCAGCGCTTCTTCGCCGTTTTCTGCGGTAGAAACTGAGAAGCCATTTTTGACCAGAATATCAGTCAAGAAATAACGCTCAGTTGGAGAATCGTCCACTACCAGAATTTTTTGTATAGCCATTTTATTTCTACCTCAATATTCTTACTTTGAAATCATTTGGATGGCGTGCCGGATGTGTAATTACGAACGGTCTTGAGCAAACTGTCTTTAGTAAACGGTTTGGTAAGATATTCATCCGATCCCACCATAGCGCCGCGCGCCCGATCAAACAAACCGTCTTTAGAAGACAGCATGATAACGGGCGTGTCGCGGAATCTGGCACTTTTTTTGATCAATGCGCAAGTCTGATAACCATCCAGTCTTGGCATTAAAATGTCGCAAAAAATTAAATCAGGGTGTGAATCATTAATTTTAGCCAGCGCATCAAAGCCGTCTTCCGCTAAAACCACTTTATAACCCACTTGCCCCAAAAAAATCTCTGCCGACCGACGAATCGTGCTGCTGTCGTCGATCACCATAATTTTCAAGCTTTCATTACCTGTCAAGGTTGACATAAGATTATCTCTAATAAACTGCGTTAAAAATCATCTAACACTGTAACAAAAAATAAGAAACTTGCGACACTTTTTCCATGAATAAACATTCAACTACCACAACCGGCGTCAAATGATTCAGAAATTTATCTTTTAAACAATAAAATTAAATTTTAACTATCTTACATCGCCACCATTTCGAAATCTTCTTTACGGGCGCCACATTCAGGGCAAGTCCAGTTCATCGGCACATCGTCCCAACGTGTTCCGGGCGCTATGCCCTCGTCGGGCAAACCGGCTTCTTCGTCATACACCCAACCACAAATCAGGCACATCCAAGTCTTAAATTCTGCAGTTGCTGTTTGTTTATCGCTCACGACCAAAACCCTTCAATCAAGTAAAATACGGAGACTGTCGTACGAATTTTTTGCTACTAAAGCACGTCAAATACGCGCCACGAGTACAGAATATCGTGCAATCATCTCCACAAAGTCGCCTATATTAATCTACCCACCGTGCAAAACCAAATTTCTCCTCTCATTCTTACGTTTGGTGCTTCGGATCCCGTATCTGGTATCGGCATCCAAGCAGATTTAGCCTCATTCGCTGCGATGGGCTGCCACGGCTTGCCTGTGATTACTGCGATTCTGGTTGGAGACACCTCTCAAATTGACGATGTTCACCCGATGGAAGCCGATCTGGTTGTTGACCAGGCCCGGACGATTTTGGAAGACATGCCAGTTGTCGCGTTTAAAGTCGGCCAAATCGCTAGCGTAGAAAATGTCACCGTCATTGCGGAGATCGTGTCTGATTATCCCGCCTTGCCGTTGGTACTTGATCCGTTTAATTCTGGCATGCCAGACGACCCGGAAGCTGAAGATCTGTTATTGGCCATCCGTGAATTGTTGATACCTCAAGCGACGGTACTACTGATTTCCGCAGTAGAGCTATCTCGTTTAGCAGAAACCTGGCGTGAATCAAATGAAGTAAGCGAATCCGATGAATCCGGTAATTCGAATACCGAAACTAATATCGACGATGAGATGCTGGCCGATGTCATGACCTTGATCGAATCCGGTTGTGAATACGTGTTTGTCACCGGCACACCGACCACGACCAATGAAGTAGCCAATATTTTGTTTAACGAAGCAGGCGTCGTCCGTAATGATCATTGGCAGAGAATCACTGGCTCACACGTTGGCGCAGGAACAACTTTGTCTGCCAGTATTGCCGCATTATTGGCAAACGGACTTGAAATCCCCGAGGCAGTTTTAGAAGCGCAAGAATTTACGCTAGCTGCCATTAGTCACGCCCAACGGCTAGGTATGGGCAGGTTAATTCCAGATCGTTATTTTTGGGCAAAAGAGCCTGAATAATCTGGGGTCTTGCTATACCTTTCTGAGGTCTTGCGATAACTTCCCAGCGTCTGGATTTTACTGACTTACCATTTTTTTAATTGCGGCTCGCTTACCTTATATTAAATATTTTTTACAGTAATCGCCGCTAACCTCATTACACCCCATTCATCTTTTTATGCAACTATGACAAATACCAACGACAGTCTTTTTTTACGCGCACAAAAAACCACTCCCGGCGGCGTTAACTCGCCGGTGCGTGCGTTCAAATCCGTAGGCGGTACACCGCGCTTTATCAAACGCGCAGAGGGTCCCTATTTTTGGGATGTAGAAGATCAGCGCTATATCGACTACATCGGTTCCTGGGGGCCCGCCATCGTTGGTCACGCACACCCGGCTGTCGTCAAAGCGGTACAAGAAGCTGCCACACGCGGCCTCAGCTTTGGTGCGCCGACCGAAGGCGAAATCGAGATGGCAGAAGAAATCTGTCGCCTCGTGCCCTCAATAGAACAAGTACGACTGGTCTCTAGCGGTACCGAGGCAACGATGAGCGCATTGCGTCTGGCTCGCGGTGCGACCAAGCGCGATAAGATTATTAAGTTTGAAGGCTGCTATCACGGTCATGCCGATTCACTTTTGGTAAAAGCCGGCAGCGGCCTGCTCACCTTCGGCAATCCGACTTCCGCCGGGGTACCAGAGGATTTTACCAAGCACACCTTGGTGCTCGACTACAACAATCCGCAACAACTGGAAGACGCCTTCAAAGCCTACGGCAAAGACATCGCCTGTGTGATCGTTGAACCGATTGCAGGCAATATGAATCTGATCAAAGCCACGCCAGCATTTTTACAAACCATGCGTCGCCTGTGCACTGAATACGGCAGCGTATTAATTTTTGATGAAGTCATGTGCGGCTTCCGCGTTGGCTTGGGCGGCGCACAAGCGCTGTACGGTATTAACGCAGACATCACGGCCTTAGGCAAAGTCATTGGCGGCGGGTTGCCGGTGGCGGCGTTTGGTGGACGCGCGGATTTAATGCAACACATGGCACCTATCGGCGGCGTTTATCAGGCAGGCACTTTGTCTGGCAATCCGGTTGCTGTAGCTGCCGGCATGACTACACTCAAACTGGTACAAGAGCCTGGCTTCTATGAAAATCTGACCGCGCAAACCCACAAATTAGTGGAAGGTTTATGCGCTGCGGCGAACGAAGCAGGCATCCCATTTTGTGCAGATTCAGAGGGCGGCATGTTCGGCCTTTACTTCGCTGCCGAGGTTCCAACGACTTACGCTGCCATGATGTCCAGCGATAAAGACCGCTTCAACCGCTTCTTCCATCTGATGCTGGACGCCGGCGTCTACCTGGCACCGTCAGCTTTTGAAGCAGGCTTTGTGTCAGCACAACATGATGATGCAGTCATCGCTGAGACGATCGCTGCGGCGAAAAAAGCGTTTGCGGAACTAGCGAAGTAATGGCCTCCGAGGTTACAGCCTTTGTTTAGCAAACTGAATAAAGTTAATATAAAACAGAACACTAAAGTAAAAAGAGGACAAGGTTCATGCAGCATCCTGAAGACCTAAAAATACGCCAAAAGCGTATTGTCTATGTCATTACAGGCTTATTCGCAGCTGTAATGCTGGGTTTAGGTTTACTGGCGATTTTTTCTGGTCATTTTGCAGGTACTACTAAACGCGGCCAACTCTTTAGCGCGGATGGATTGACTGCCCAATGGATGGGCGGTGTACAGATATCCTTGGGCATGATGATATTAACTATTGTTATGCCGAATAAAACCGTAGCATTGCGCTGGGGAGTTATTTGGGCAATATTATTTTTAGGCTGTTTATTTGCCGCGATCTACAGCAAATGACATCGATACAATAATGAAGCATTAGTTTATTTTGCCTATAAAAATGCTAGTAATTCGATGTGGATATGTAGGTGAGGTTTTAACCCCACGCGTTACGCTTACAAAGGGAAATTTGAGTTAAACCGAGATTCCCCTTTTGTGTCGACAAAAAAATTAAGTCTCGCGTCAATCTGCATTACACAATAGATATAAATATATACTCCCAGTATGTATTTATTAGTTGTCCATATATTTAATGGACAATAAGGCATTTTTAGAAAAAATAATGGGGAGTATATTTAAATGATGCTAGATAGGTTCTTCGCATTTGTACAAAATTCTTCAGTGCTTGATAAAGAAAACCTCATATAAACCTCTCAACCTTGGGCCAACCATTTGTCTCTGCGCAGCACGTTCCCACATACCCTCTGCAAACTAGCATTGCTATTGCTCGCTTGCAGTGTGTTGCTGACGGTGAGTGCCCTTGATTTTCCGCGACTGCAATCTACGCTACGCGCCATGGGTGGCAACCAGCAACTGCTGCTGGAATGGCGTAACCTGATTCAGGTAAACATGGCACTTGCGACCAGTGCCAAATTAGAAAAAGTGAATGATTTTTTCAATCAAAAAATCACTTATACCGAGGATCAGGAAGTCTGGGGCGTTGAGGATTACTGGGCGACGCCGATGGAACTTTTGTCAAAAGAAAAAGGCGATTGTGAAGACTATGTCATCGCCAAGTACTTCACCCTGCTGAACATGAACGTACCCGAAAATCAGTTACGCCTGATTTACGTCAAAGCAAAAATCACCAATGCCGATGGCAGCAGCGCACAACAGGCGCACATGATCCTCGCTTACTACCCATCAAGTAGCGCCGAGCCATTGATACTTGACAGCCTGGTCAACGATATCCGTCCAGCATCACGCCGGCCGGACTTAATCCCAATCTTCAGTTTTAACAGCCAAGGGATTTACTCCGGTGTTGCAGGTAATACCTTACCTGGTGCCGGTGGCACTAGCCGGCTATCGCGCTGGCAAGATCTGTTAGAACGCGCCAAACGAGAAGGTTTTTAAAGGAAAATTTATGTCCATGTATCGTCAACTCTGGCTCGCCATTATCCTCAGTACCGTGCTGGCATCGGTAGGAAGTTTGCTTGCCTCCACGCTGAGTTCACGAGCCTATCTAAATGAACAGTTACGCATGAAAAATGCCGATAACGCCAGCGTCTTAGCCTTATCACTGAATCAAAAAAACATCGATACCGTCGAGCTGGAACTGATCGTCACAGCTTTATTTGATCGCGGCTATTACGAAAATATCAGCATCATTAATCCAGAAGGAAAAAAACTGGTTGAACGCGTTGCAGAACCCGAGCGAGCAAGTGTGCCGAACTGGTTTATCCGGTTATTCCCGATCAACTCATTCCCCGGCCAGGCACAAATCAGCAATGGTTGGAAACAAGTCGGCACCATTTCCATCGTCACGCAAAGTAGTTTTGCTTATCAAGCGCTATGGGATTCTTCCTGCAAAATGCTGGCAGCGATTGGGCTGGCCGGCTTGATTTCCGGCTATCTCGGCACCCGCATTTTGCGCCGCTTGAAGCAGCCTTTAGATACCGTGATTGAACAAGCTAATGCATTAGCTGAACGACGCTTTGTCACCACGCCAGAATCCGATGTGCCAGAACTTCGCCAGCTCACGGTAGCGATGAATGCCTCAGTCAATTTACTCAAATCTATGTTCGCAGAAGAAGCCTCCAGACTGGATACATTACAACGCGAAGCCAATACCGACGCCATCACAGGCCTAGCTAATCGTTCGCATTTTATGGCGCGCCTGCAAGTCATGATCGAAGAAGAACATACCGCAACTGGTAGTCTGATACTGATGCGACTGGCGAATTTTTCACAACTCAATCAACAACTGGGACGCGAGAAGACAGATTTCTTGTTAAGAACAATCGGTGGACAATTGACGGATAGCTTATCGGGATTACAGGAAGGATTTGCTGCCCGCTTAAACGGCTCGGACTTTGCAATACTGTGCAGGGAAAGTAATGCCGAGCCGCTGGCAACGGCCCTACTGAAACGGATACAAGATACGGTCAACGCGGTCGCCAAAAACTCCTTCACAATCTGCGTCGGCTATGGTGAGTTTAATTTTGGTATCAGCTCTGGGAAATTATTATCCCAAGTCGATAGCGCCGTCGCCAGCGTAGAGCACACTGGTATCAGCGGCACCCATCGTGCGCTGCCTTTAGACATCACTCAGGCACCGAAAACTAAAGAAGAATGGATCAACTTAATCCAGCAAGCCTTGCAGCAAGATAAAGTCAAGCTCGCGCTATTTCCTGTAGTGGATTTCCAGCAAAACATCGTCCATCAGGAATCAGCTTTACGCTTGATGTTTGATGATATCTGGTTTGCAGCGGGAC
Organism: Undibacterium sp.; assembly: GCA_025352365.1. Lineage (GTDB taxonomy): Bacteria > Pseudomonadota > Gammaproteobacteria > Burkholderiales > Burkholderiaceae_D > Undibacterium. The sequence goes on from JANXTO010000162.1 coordinate 8,065, forward strand.
GTTTTTTACCCATTGCAGAACGCTTGGGTTTGAGCACACAGTTAGACCTGGCGGCGATGAATCTGGGCTTAAACGAGTTAAGAAAAAATCCAGCATTAGCGGGCGTTGCTGTCAATTTATCCGCATTATCAATCCGGGATACGACATTCCGTGCAGCAGTACAAACGCTGTTGAAAACCAATCCAGAACTATGCAAGCGCTTATGGCTGGAGATCCCGGAAAATGGCGTCTTCAACCATCTGGATGCCTTTAGAATTTTTGAACAAATCGTCCATCCTTATGGCTGCAAAATCGGCTTCAAACACGCCGGCCATCAACTCAGCCGTATGAATTTAATCCACGATATCAAACTGGATTACCTCAAAATTGATGCCAGTTTTATCCGCAACATTGACGCCAATGTTAGCAACCAGACGTTTATCAAAGGCATGGCAAATATCTTGCATCGTATCGACATTCAAGTGTTCGCTGAAGGTGTTGGATCTGCTGAGGAGATGGCAACTTTGGCCAAGTTAGGAATTGCCGGAGCGACGGGAATGGGGGTAGTGGTGATATGACGCCTCAGTTCGATGAAATTGATCACCCATTTAACGATGAGTGATCAAGCTTGCGTACTTTATTTTTAAGTCTAAGCCTCAGATGATCAATCTCAGATTATCCATTCGCATTATTTAGAACTAAGCAGACTCAATTTAGGCCAGACATAACGCAAGGTCTGCACTTTGCCGCCACCTGGTGGCTCCCATAATTCCGTGTCTGCCGCCACGCCGCCCATACGCTGATAAAAGCGTATGGCAGCATGATTGGCTTCCAGCACCCACAAATACACACCTTGGCTGGCATCGTGATCACGGCACCAGGTGGCGATATCAGCCATCAATTTTCCACCCAGATTTTGCCCTTTGCTATCGGCTGCGACATGCAGATTGTCAAGATAATGACCCCATTGAGCATCTTCGTTTGCGAATGCGCAAGCGAAGCCACAAAGAACACCGTTCTCTTCTGCGACAACAATATATTGGTTGGGTGCTGGCTGATCAAACCGCTCTTCCCACGAGGCTAAACGCTCAGCGTAAATCTCATCATCAAGATAAGCATCTTGTAGCAAACCCCGATATGCCAGCCGCCAGTTTTCAGCATGGAGATGAGCGATTGCTTTTGCGTCAGATAAGGTAGCAGTGCGTAGTTGCATGAATTTTTATAGGATAGAAAAATAGATTATTACGCTTTGTTTCATCAATTTTTTTACTGCGCCTTTACCTATCCAAGCTAGTTCTAAACACAAATTATTTTGTGAGCTTCTGAAGGATTTTCTCGAGCAAATCTTGATCAGCAAGATCGTTACTCTCGGGCAAAGACGCTGGGACTTTAGGCGCATCTGCCTTGTTATCGTGCAGTTTGATGCGCTGGGTTGTAGGGTTGTTATCCAAGCATAAGGTATCGGAATAAATCACTTTACCTTTCAAGGTACAACGACGTACGCCCGAGTCGATTGTTACTGCTTGCGCTATGTTGGCGTTAATTACGCCACCGGACGCTGATCTGTCTGAAGATTCCAGACCAGATGCATTTTTTAATTCATTTGAAATGACATTCGCCGACTTACTCCATCTGGCGCGAGCCTGTGGAAAAGGTAATTCACCATAACGCGCCATGTATAAAACACTCAAGCCTACTGCAGTTAATAACATCATCAAGAAGGAAATAGTCCATAAGCTCATCGAGCCAGATTGTTTTTGATTGATCATGGTAGTTCAGCAGAATTCATTCGTCTCAAGATCAATTCACTACGCCTTTGCAGGTAGCCGGATCCAGTATTTTTATCAAAGTATCTAGGCTTGGGTAACATTACGGCCAGCCTTGCCGCCTGGGTTGGACTGAGTGCCGCCGCCGTCACACCGTAATAATGCTGGGATGCTGCCTCTGCACCGAATACGCCGACGCCCCACTCCACTACGTTTAAATAAATTTCTAAGATACGTTCTTTATCCATGCACAGTTCCAGCATGTAGGTAATGATCAATTCTTGCCCTTTACGCAGGTAGCTGCGCTGGCCGGATAAAAATAAATTTTTAGCCAATTGCTGGGTGATGGTGGAACCACCAGAAACGACCTTGCCCTTCTTCTGATTTTTCTCATAAGCCTTTTGCAAGGCTTCCCAATCGACTCCTTCATGATCGACAAAAGTATCGTCCTCTGAGGCAATCACGGCACGTTTTAGGTTATTAGAAATCTTGGCGTACGGTACCCACTTCTGTTGTAGTTTAGCGTCGGGATTTTTCTCTTGCAACAGATCTAATTGATGTCGCATGAAACTGGTAGATGAGGGGTTGACATGTACCCACCAGCAAATTTGCAATAAGAAATACGTCTGCAACAACACAAATAATAATAGTGGCAACAGGATAAACCATAAAAGGGCGCGCTTCATGTTGGCTCCGGTGCTGTTGTCGATACAGGTGCAGTTGCATGTGCGGATACAGCTAAAGCCATGCGTAAATCAGCTAATATTTTTTGCGTCTCAGGTTGCACGCCGCGCCACAACTGGAACGCAGCGGCGGCTTGTTCTACCAGCATACCCAAGCCATCTCTGGTCTGCGCACCTTGCCCGGCGGCATAGCGCAGAAACGTCGTTGGCTGCATGCCGTACATCATGTCGTAGGCCATGGTATGGAACGCAAATACACCGGCAGGAACAGGCGGCAGATCGTCCTGCAAACTGGCTGAGGTGGCGTTGATGATGACATCAAAGATGCCCGCTGCGTCAGCAAATGGCACTGCCTGAACTCTGCTATTGCTGGTTGCATCGGGATTGTATTGATGTGCCAGTGCGACTAACTCTCGTGCGCGCACCAGGCTACGATTAGCGATGATGAGTTCTGCCGGATGTTGTTCTAATAAGGGAAGAATTGCACCGCGCGCTGCTCCGCCTGCGCCCAGTAACAAAATACGTTTCGCTTTTAATACTATGCCTGCGTTTTGCACAATATCAGTGACCAGGCCTTGTCCATCGGTGTTATCGCCGATGATCTCCTCACCATCAAACTTGAGCGTATTTACCGCACCGGCGGCTAGTGCGCGCGGTGTCAGTTGGGTGGCTAATGCAAATGCTTCGAGCTTAAAAGGCACGGTGACGTTGGCACCTTTACCGCCCGCAGAACGGAATGCCTGCACACAGTCCACAAAACCATCTAGCGGTGCCAGCAAACGCTGATAGTCGATATGTTGCACAGTCTGCATCGCAAAGCTGGCATGAATAGACGGCGATTTGCTATGCGCAATCGGATTGCCGATCACCACATAACGATCGGGCTCTGACGGAGCAATCAATTGCCACCTCCGCGCAACTCGGTTTCTAACTGCTGGTCACGGGTAAATTTAAAACGGGTGATCACTATCCACAAATCGTCTTTATCATTCGAGCGCATATTGGGTGGGAATTTACCAAACGGCGCTGCACGTCTGACGATACGTAAAGCAGCGGCATCTAATGCAGAATTACCTGATGACTTCTCAACTTTTGGACCGCCATCTTTTTCATAAATAGTACCGTCCTGAAAAATCGGAATGTACACAATCAACTCGCCATATAATTTTTTGCCGTTTTTTTGCGGAAAATCCAAGGTACCAATATCTTCCACTCGCTTTTGCAAAGTCTTGTAATACACCGCATAACCAACTGCCTGGGTACTGGGTGTAATAAAAGTTTTACGCGGGCGCTTGTTCTGGTCTTCTATACTTTGCGAAATTTCAGCCGCCATGCGTGCCAGCGCCTGAGTGCTGTCGACATGGTCTTGTCCATTGCTGGTCGGTTTAGCGTCGTTTGGCTTGTTGTCGGTTGGGGGCGGTGTGTTGACGCGGGTTTTTAAATTGACTTGATCCATCAATTTTTTTTGCTGCTCTTCTAATTCCTCTACTTTGCGCTTGGCGACCATGATGCTGTCGCCGTTTTCAGTTTTACGCATATCAGGCAAAGGTGATTTAGCACGCCCGCTGTCATTAGCGCCGCCACCATCCAGATCGGCTTGCGCCAATGCCTCTGCTTTGAGTGGCTTTTTATCGTGTTTGGCGTTGACCAAGATAACTTCTAAACCAGGGTCAGCGGCCACGACTTCTGCCGGATGTGGCGCGACAAAATGCAGTAGCAATATAGTCCCATGCAATACCAACGAGACCATGATAGCGATGGAGAGAATCAGATTGTCTAAGATGGATTTCACAAATAATATCGTCGTTTTGAAAGAGCTTTGTTTTACGTTAGTCAGAACTATGAGCTTCCAGGTTCTGACTAATTTTTATTCATTATCTGTTAGCAGTCTGGATCAGATTTTACATCGACCATTACCGTAGCGGCTTCAAGTTTCTGATCTTCTGGGGTATCAGCGTTGTTATCGATGCTGCCAGACTGATCCGGTGATTCGTTTTCCGGAGCGATCTCGGCCTCAGCCTGATTCACAACTGCGGTATCGCCATCGTTGTCCTCGCTCTCATCCATTTCTTCCAAACCTTCATCAGTGACACTGGAGAGCATTTCCAAGACGCGCGCCTCGACACTCAGATCGACTTCATCCCAGCGAAGAATATCCAGTTTGACTTGCGCACCGCGCGCCATTTGCGGCATACCCGGCAAGCGGATAATCAATGGAATATCGACCAGACGCAGCACTTCGTCCTTCAAGACGACTGCCTCGACCTGACGTGCATTCTCTTGTTCTAACCAACGCAAGCACCAATATCGTTCCATATTATTTTGGAAGTCGGCATAGGCGGCATAGGCGGCGTCAAAACCAGACACAATCGCAAACAGGTCGGCATCTTTTGGCTTGAACGGCGCCACCAGCGGCGCAGTGACGCCATGCTGCACGCAGGCAATGATCTGCCATTGATTCACCAGATCGGTGTAGCGACGCAGTGGCGACGTGCTCCAGGCATATTGATCCACACCCAAGCCCTGATGGGGCGCAGCATGCGTGACCATGCGCACTTGCATCTTGGCCGCCCAACCACCTGAGCCACCACCCTGTGCGCGGTAAATACCGGGAATACCATGATCTGCCATGAATTTACCCCAGGTACTGTTGGCAAAAATCATTAGCTCGGCAACCATCTTATCGAGCGGTGCGCCACGCTTGCGGCGGACGATGGAGACGACATCATCTTCTACATAAAAATTGAAATCCACGCGATTGGTCTGCTCTGGCTTTAAACCAAAACCTTCGCGCTTAACCATGCGACCTTTTTCTAAGACTTGCGCCCATTGCCAGATCTGCGCGATCTCCGCTTTATGCGGATAGTCACCGGCATCATTGGCGAGATTCTCTTCGGTGACTAGGGCGTCCAGATCATTGTGACGCAAATTGGATGCCATCGGAATCGCTTCCAACTTGGTTTCTGTCGAGATCACATTCCAGTCGCTGGTATTGAGCGTCACATATAAGGACAGCGCCGGACGAGTCTGTCCCGCGCCCAAGGTATAAGTCTCTACCAAGGCATCAGGCAACATGGTGATCTTATCGCCGGGCATGTACACGGTCGACATGCGAGAGCGTGCAATCATGTCGAGTGCATCATTGCGTTGTATGCCCAGCGCCGGTGCCGCGATGTGTATTCCGATACGTATTTGATCGTTAGTCAGCATGACGACCGAAAACGCATCGTCAATCTCCGTCGTGGTCACGTCATCAATCGAAAACGCTTGCACATCCGCCACGGGCAAATCCACTGGCAAGGCAGGAATAGGCGCTGGCGGGAAGCCAATCCCCTTCGGAAAATTCTCAAACAAAAATTTAGAGAAATGTAAATCTTTAGCACTCTTCACACCACCGCAAGCTAGCATCAAGCGTTGCGGCGAAATTTGCAACGCATCGCATGCTTCGGCAAAGGCTTTGTATTCAATGCTATTTTTTTCTGGCTTAAACAACAGTGGCAAGGCCAGTGATTTGAACGCATCCGGCAAGCGGTGCTGCTTCAACTCTTCTACATAGCCTGCCTGGATAATCGCTTGCTGCTTTTTCTTCTCTATCCCAGCCAATGCGGCTTTGAGCGACGCTTCCGGCGCCGCTTTATAACGACCGCGACCTTTTTTGTAGAAATACACTGGTGCACCATGCAAGGCCAAGATCAGACCTGCGGCTTCTTCCGGTTTGGGGGCATGTCCAAAATATTCGGTACCCAGTTCGGCAAACCCAAACTCTTCCTCGCCTGCGACTTCCCATAAAAATTCCAGATCAATTTCTGCCGCCAGCGTTTTTGCCTGCACGAGCAAGCTACTAGCGTCGGGGGAGGCAAATTGCAATAGCACATCTTTGACCCGCACTTTGCTACGCTTGCCGCTGGCGAGTTCTACCTGATATGCCTCACCGGTTTGGGACATCACACTACCCGCTTTAAAGTCGCCGGATTCTTCAAAAAATAAATTCATGCAATACTTCTTTTCTCTACAAAATAATCATTTTTATGGGAGTATCTGCAAAAATACCACTTAATGTCCAATGATTCTTTGGGCAATTAAAAATACACCCTACTAGTATCTATTCTTTAAATTAGCAATCGCAGGTAAAAATACCTCCGTCACCAACAAACAAGCGCCTTTGCGCCGGAATACCGAGCGACGCGCGAACAGGCTGAGACTGGCGGATTGCTCCAAATCTATTCCATCTACGGCAGCGATTCTGCGCATCAGCGGATGTGCTTTCCGCAAACGCGCATACCTCAAATCACCACGCTGCACCAAAGGATCATTAAACAAAGTTGAGCCCAAAGAGCGTTCACCAAGCGAACTAAATAATGGCCACTGACTGGCAGTTGCGGTCAACGGTAGCACAGTGTGTGCGTACACCACCGCCTCGCCATCACAGCGCAACAACACTTCCCGCTCATGTACTTTGGCGCGGCGCGGCAAACCAATCTGCATCGCCTCATCTTTCAGACAAATTGCCCGACGCTGATGCAAACGCTGCACACGAAACTGCTCAGAGTGAGCAATGAGTCTGGCCGTCAGCGAGGAGCGATTGGTCAGCCAATCTACCATTTGTACAGAAGCCTGAATACCATTGACATGCGTAAGCCAATGGGCAAAAGCAGGCGAATGACTACGTAAAATGGTAGCGCTCAAAGTAGCACTGCTCACGCCGCCGTCACCCATGTCGTTGATCGCAAACACAGCAAACCAAGATCAGATTCCCGCGTCACAAAACAATAAAACCTGATCCAGATAATCGACAAAATCCGCCATGCCATGATCACTACCTTCGATCACAATTTGTTTGGCCGCCGGATAATGCGCTGTCATTTCGCGCCAATCCAACACTTCGTCACCCGTCGCAGCTAGCAAAAAATACCGCTCGGCTTGCGTAATTGTTGCCACTTCATAGGCTCGCAACTGCGACACGTATTCCGCTTTAAACTCAAACACCTCGTCGCTGTGATAAGCGGTCGTGACACCCACATACTTTTCCAGATCACGTGGCGGTTTGACGGCGGGGTTAAGCAAGATCGCCTTGCAGCCGTATTTTTCTGCCAGCCAGGTCGCGTAAAAACCGCCAAGCGACGAGCCAATCACTGTAATGTCTTCAGGAGCATAAGCCGACATTAGTTGCTCTGCCTGCTGAATCGCCAGCAAAGGCGATGCCGACAATTGAGGG
>JANXTO010000182.1 GCA_025352365.1 Undibacterium sp.
ATCAGATCGGTGCATTAGATGGCGTGCGGCAGACTTCGACGTCGATTATTCTGAGCAAGCGGATTGATCGTAGTGCTTTGTGATGGTCTGCTTTAGTTTGGAGATTGGTGATAAATCAGAGTGGATATAAATATATACTCATAGGGAGTAAATATTAATTGTCTATATAAAGCTTGGACAAGTAGGTATTTTTTATAAAAAAATTCGGGAGTATATTGATTTTCTTCAACTTGTGAATGGAAAATCGCTGAAGATTTTATTTTTTTTAAACTTTTGTGCAGAGCTTAACTAAGCTAAGGGCACTTGTTGAAACGTTTTACCAATGTCATCACTGTGCGCGGTGAATACTTACGATGAATGCACCCGTCAAACTTTGATATTAAGTCAGAATAGCCATTAGAATAACAGTCAAAATAGCAGTTGAAACAGTAGTGATTTAAGAATTATTGGCAGGTTTGACTTGCATTTTTTTATCGTCAGCCAAGGATTTTTTAGGTGAGCTACTGTCAGCAAAATGAGTCTTAGTTTGGCGCAGAATCTGTAAGTGGACTGAGGCTCTGTCCATACCGCTTCGATCAAGCAGGATGGAGTTTTGTGCTGAGGCGCGTACGGGCGCAGTCGCAGAATCAGCGTTTGACTGTGTTGCAATCGGCGCAGATATTGCCATCGCGACGAATTGCTGGCTAAAAGCTGTGCTGGCCATGATTGCCAAAACAGATAAGCCGAATAAAAGAGATTTTTTTAACATAATAGCCTTGCATTTTAAATGAATTGCGACGATCAGACGCTTTAATTATGTAACTTGTTTGTAGGTTTTTTTCTACATTTACGACATATCAAATAAATGACGAACAGGTATCAAATTTAGTATTTAATTCAGTATCTAATCTAGTATTAAGCACACTCAGATCATTTCCAGGCAGTAGCGTCAATTCCTTGTCGCCAGAGCTTAAAAAGCTAGAGATAACTTTATACTGAGTGGCGAATAATTCTGTTGGATTGAGCCGTTGCCTGACGGATCGTCAATGCTTCTTTATCCATTGCCAATTTTTCTTCTGTTGTTAAACGTTTAGCCGAGATCAATACTGTTTGTATGGTCGGCGCTGTGGTCGACTCTATTGCTGCTGTTGTTGCGATGGATGTTTGTTGATCGTAAGCCAGTTTTTCCTCAGTGCTAAGGCGTTTTGCGACGATCGTTACGGTTGATATCGCGTTACCTGCGTTGGTACTGACTGGTGATTGGTAAGCTGATGATACTGCCAGAACACCTGCTATCAATGCGATGGAGAAGATGCCGGTAGTGTTGAATTTGTTGATGGTTTTCATGGTGATGCTCCTTTGGGTAATTAAGATGTTTAATTAAGCGTGCTTCAATGAATTGGTGTGTTTGTGTTGCGATGTCATCACTGTAGGCAAGTGACTCTGGAGTTGCTATGCGAATGCGACGGAATGCATAAAGTCAGGGATGAAGCAGGTTAAAACACGGCTGGGGCGTCAGCGATTTATTTCTAAATAGACAAAAATGTCAGTGATTAGATTGACAACACATAACCAATGTAAAGCCAGCACATAAAGCGCTAGGCTTGTCAGTCTGTAGCAAATTGTATTTGGATAGCTATGACATGCTTGAGATAGCGAGGCTTACAGTACAATCAGAGTATTCTCTATTTTCTCTCCACGCACTCCGCGTACTCCAATATGAAGCGTCCCCGTTTTTTACCCGATAACATGACCTTGCTGATATTGGCAGTCGTGCTGACGGCGAGTATCTTTCCTTGCACTGGCAATGTGGCAGTTGGTTTTGATTATGTAACGACGTTCATGATTGGCCTGCTATTTTTTATGCATGGCGCAAAACTTTCTCGTCAGGCGGTGATTGCCGGTGCAGGTCACTGGCGTTTACATCTTACGGTGTTGTTATTTACCTTTGCAGTTTTCCCGATTCTTGGTTTGCTGTTGAAACCTGTACTGCTGTGGATGATTACACCTGAGCTGTATCTTGGAATTTTATTTTTATGTGTGTTGCCCTCAACCGTACAATCGTCGATCGCTTTTACCTCGGTCGCGCACGGTAATGTACCCGCAGCGGTTTGCAGCGCATCTGCCTCCAATTTGCTCGGCATTTTTCTCACGCCTTTATTAGTCAGCCTGATCGTCGTATCGAATGGCGTTAATCATTCTTCATTTGACGCAGTATTAAAGATTGTGTACCAATTGCTGCTACCGTTTGTGGCCGGCCAATTGGTGCGACCTTTGATCGCACCCTGGATAGAGAGAAATAAAGATGTCCTTAAGATGGTCGATCAAAGCTCTATTCTGTTAGTCGTTTATGTCGCTTTTAGCGAGGCTGTCGTGCAAGGTTTGTGGAAGCAGGTACCGCTGGTGATGTTGGTCAGTCTTCTGATCATTAGCGGTGTGATGCTGGCGATTATCATCTTTTTGACGTCTTATGCCAGCCGTCAGTTCGGTTTTAGTAAAGAGGATGAAATTACTGTGGTTTTTTGTGGTTCCAAAAAGAGTCTGGCCAGTGGCGTACCAATGGCAAAAGTCTTATTCGCCAGCCACACGGTAGGCATGGTACTGCTACCGCTGATGTTGTTCCATCAATTGCAGCTAATGGTCTGCGCCGTGTTAGCGCAACGGTATGCTCGTAGAAATGAAATCGCTGGACTAGGGTCTGTTGACACCTAAAACCGAAAAATAGAAATAATTACGAAGGAGTCGCAATGCCCCGTTTTGCCGCTAACCTCAGCATGATGTATACCGAGCACACCTTTATTGACCGCTTTGCTGCTGCCGCTAAAGATGGATTTAAAGGTGTGGAATTTTTATTTCCTTACGATCATCCAGCTAGCCAATTACGTCAGAATTTAGATGAGCATGGATTGCAACAAGTTCTCTTCAATGTCTCTCCTGGGAATTGGATTGCGGGCGAGCGAGGTTTGGCGTCGTTGCCGGGACGTGAGGATGAGTTTAAGCATGCGATTGATATTGCACTTGACTATGCCCGCGTGCTGGGTAATCGCACATTACATGTCATGGCAGGATTAATACAGCCAGAGCAGGAAGAGCTGGACAGAGCGCGCCATCGCGCTGTGTATCTTAAAAATCTTGCCTATGCTGCGTTGCTAGCTGCCAGAGAGGGCATCACCGTGGTGATTGAACCCATCAATACCCGTGATATGCCCGGTTATTTTTTGACCCATCAGCAAGAGGCACAAGAGATTTGTACTGAAATCGGCGTAGAAAATCTACAAGTGCAATTTGATATTTATCACTGCCAGATTATGGAAGGCGATGTCAGCAAAAAGCTACAGCGCGATATGCAGCGCAAGCATGGCGGCATTGGCCATATCCAAATTGCAGGTGTGCCAGATCGGCATGAACCCGATCTGGGCGAGCTGAATTATCCGTATTTGTTTAGCCAGATCGATGCGCTGGATTATGCAGGCTGGATCGGTTGTGAATACAGACCGAGGGCAGGGACATCAGAGGGATTAAATTGGTTAAAACCTTGGCTGGCATGAGATGTCAGACCAAATGCTGGGCTAACTCATCACAGCTAAAAAACATATACTCCCTCATTTTTTTATAAAATATGCCGTATTGTCCAAGGAATCATTGGACACTTAATAAATACTAATGGGGGTATATATTGGCGATAGTCGGCGATTAAGCTAAATATCGCGAAGTTGTTCACTAGCTTGCGCATTGAGTCGCTTACTAAGTCGTCATTCACGGTGTGACCGAGATGACGACTCAAAAACGCTCAACTAATCAGGCAATTCTGATTTACTCGTCGCCGACTTGCAAAATCAGTTTGCCGAAGTTTTTACCTTCAAACAGCATCATCAAGGTGTCAGGGAAAGTCTCGATACCTTTGACGATATCTTCCCGCGTATGGAATTTGCCTTGCGCCATCCATGCGCCCATTTCTTTGACTGCATCACCATAACGCGCTGCATAGTCGAACACGACGATGCCTTCCATGCGCGCACGGTTGACCAGCAATGACAGATAATTTGCCGGGCCTTTGACTGGGGTTGTATTGTTGTACTGAGAGATCGCGCCACAGATAATGATGCGAGCTTTCATGTTGATGCGGGTCAGCACGGTATCGAGAATCTCGCCACCGACATTATCAAAATAAATGTCAACGCCCGTTGGACAATGTTCTTTCAAGCCATCTTTGACTGAGCCATTTTTATAATCGATGCAGGCATCAAAACCCAATTCTTTGACAACGAAATCGCATTTATCTTTGCCGCCCGCGATGCCGACTACGCGACACCCCTTTTGTTTCGCAACTTGACCGACAGTCTGGCCAACGGCGCCCGCTGCGCCGGAGACCACCACGGTTTCTCCCGCTTTTGGCATGCCAACATCTAACAATCCGAAGTAAGCGGTCATGCCAGGCATGCCCAATGCGTTCATGTACTTTGGCAATGGTGCTAGCTTAGGATCGACTTTATAAAAGCCAGCGACTTTATCGTCCGCGGCACCAACCCAGTATGTTTGTACACCAATACCGCCAGAGACATAATCACCGACGGCAAAGCGGGGTGATTTGGAGGAGATTACTTTACCAATACCACCGGCACGCATGACTTCGTTAATCGCTACCGGACGGATGTAGGATTTGCCTTCGTTCATCCAGCCGCGCATGGCGGGGTCTAGCGACAGATAAATCGCTTGTACGACGATTTCGCCATCGACGATTTCGCGTACTGCCTCAGTTGTAAAAGACCAGTCAGTATGTTTTGGATTCCCGACCGGACGTGCGGCGAGACGATATTGTTGATTGCTGAGTGTATTTGTCATGTTGTCTCCAGGTTTTTATTGGATGGGTTGCAAATTTAAAATGCAATGTGAAATCTAAAAAAAGCGTACTAAAGATATCTGTCATTGAGATAGCAATGAATCATCAAACTATACACGATTAATTAGAACGACCGTGCTTTTAAATTGATTTAAGACGCATCAAGTGGCATGCGACAATACGCACTCGTTTTTTTGCACTACATCGACAGTTTTTTGCTGATTTCTTTTGATTTCTAAAGCATTACCTTTAACTATGCATCCAGAATATATCCTAACCCTGTCTTGTCCAGATCAACGTGGCATTGTTCACAAAGTTTCCGGCTTCCTGGCCAACCATGGCTGCAATATTATTGATTCCGCCCAGTTTGGCGATGCGCAATCGGCTTTGTTTTTTATGCGCGTGCATTTTGCTGCTGAAGATGCGACGATTAGCGATGCCAGCTTGCGACAAGAATTTGCCACATTGGGGGGCGATTTTCAGATGAACTGGCAATTGCATGATGCGCGCCATAAGCCGCGTGTGATGTTAATGGTCTCTAAGATCGGGCACTGCCTGAATGACTTATTGTTCCGCTATAAAAGCGGTTTATTGCCGGTGGAGATTAAAGCGATCGTTTCTAACCATACGGACTTTTATCAGTTGGCTGCCAGTTACAATATTCCGTTTCATCATTTGCCTTTGGCTGCAGGTGCCTCCGCTGATGCTAAGCGTGTGCAAGAACAAAAAATTGTCGAACTCGTCGAAGCGAATGAAATCGAACTGGTCGTTTTAGCCCGATACATGCAGATTTTGTCGCCAGAGTTATGCAATGCCTTGCAAGGCAAGGCAATCAATATTCATCATTCATTTTTGCCGAGTTTTAAAGGTGCTAAGCCGTATTATCAGGCGCATGAACGTGGCGTTAAGCTGATTGGTGCAACCGCGCATTTTGTTACCGGTGATCTGGATGAAGGTCCGATTATTGAGCAAGATGTAGAGCGCGTCGATCATGCGATGGAGCCAGACACACTCACCGCGATAGGACGTGATGTGGAGTGTGTCGTATTAGCGCGCGCTGTTAAATGGTTTGTCGAGCATCGTATTTTGTTGAACGGACATAAGACCGTCGTTTTTAAATAGCCAGATATTTTTTCACTGAATTCGCTGGCGCATTTGCTGGCATATTTGTCAGCTCATTTGTCAGTTCAGGGGTAAGCGCAATGAGCGACTTACCCCATTATTTTTAAAGTAGAAGTTGTATGGCACTCAAATCCACCATTTATAAAGCTGACCTGAATATCTCTGACATGGATCGCGGCTATTACGCAGATCACAGTCTGACCATCGCCAGACATCCGTCCGAAACGGACGAACGTATGATGATCAGAGTCCTGGCATTTGCCATCCACGCCAGTGAAAAACTGAGTTTTGGCAAAGGTATTTCCGATACCGAAGAACCCGATTTATGGGAAAAAGATTACACCGATGCGATCCAGCTTTGGGTCGAAGTAGGGCAGCCGGATGACCGTCGTTTGCTCAAAGCTTGTGGCCGTTCTGAGCAAGTGGTCGCCTATAGTTATGCCAGCACCAGCGACATCTGGTGGAAGCAAATGAATAGCCGCCTCGATCGCGCCAAAAATCTTAAGGTCATGAATGTGCCCGCGGCTACCAGTCAGGCGCTTGCCAAACTCGCGCAAAGAAATATGCAATTGCAATGCACGATACAAGATGCGCAGATCTGGCTGACAGCAGGGGATGAGTCGGTACAAATTGATCTGGAAACCTTCAAGGCCGATCAGGCTTAACCTAAGTCGAAATAAAGCCTGATCATCTTGCTCAAGTCACTCATGTCTATTTTTAAGTCCAAATCATTTAAATTTCCCCCGGTAACGACATCAGAGGACGATGGTGTGCGTTTCCTACATCTGGGGACACCGATGGTGCAGGGCGCAATGCGTTTAACTAAACCAGACGCGATTGAGCTGGAATACGTGCAAAACATGGTGGTCTGGATGTTATTTAAAACCGCGCCACAGCATATTGCACAATTAGGTTTGGGTGCTGCGGCGCTGACTAAATTTAGCTATCGCCAGTTTCCCGATGCTAGAGTGACAGCGGTCGAACTCAACCCTGCCGTGATTTCTACTTGCGAAGCTTTATTCGCCTTGCCACCGAACGACGCGCGTTTGCAAGTGTGCAATATGAATGCGATGGACTTTGTACTGGATCTGTCTCATCACAATACGATCGATATTTTGCAAGTTGACCTATACGATGAGTTATCACGCGGTCCTGTTTTAGATAGCCCCGAGTTTTATCAAGCCTGCGCTAATTGCTTGACGGAAGACGGCATCATGACGACGAATGTGTTTGGCGACTACGACAGCTATGCCAAAAATATTGATTCGATGAAGCTGGTATTTGATGCCGTAGTCTGGCTGCCGGCGGTCGACGATGAAAATCTGGTTGTCATCGCTTTTAAAAAAGCACCTTCTCTCGATTTTAGTGATTTATATGAGCGCGCTGGTGTAGTTAAGAAAAAATATAATTTACGCGCTAAATCCTGGGTCGATGGATTGAAGTTGTGGATGAAAGAGCAGGTTGGCGAGTAATATTTTTTAGTGAAAATCATGTTTTTGTTATTTTCTCAGGCTCTTTCGATTTGGATAAATCCGTGATATAAAATTTGTTTTAGTAAGTAATTTAATATACTCCCCATAAGAATTGAAAAAAATAGCTTATTGTCCAATGATTATATGGACATTAAAAATATACTAATGGTGAGTATATTTAACTTCAATCTCTGAATGATCCAATTCTGTTTTGCAAAATAGACTGGCTAAGACACTGAACAAGTTTGGTTTATAATCCGCCAATGTTAAAAAAGTTCATCATCTTGCTCATCGTCGCTTTCACACTCCAGCTTAGCTGGTCAGTGGCGAGCGCCTATTGCATGCATGAGACTGGCAAAACATCGCAGCATTTTGGTCACCATCCGCATCAACATCAGGCTGAAAAACAGGCCGATCAGCCAAGCAATTCTGCTGAAAAGAAATCTGACTCAAAAATAGCATTCCACCCGGATTGCGCATCGTGTGCACATAGCCCGGTGGCTGCGTATTCCTTGCAAAACGAACTGGTCAAGCCTTTGCTGGTTGCCTATCAAGCTGGTACTTCAAACACAGAGCCAACGGCTCCTTATCTGGGCAAGCCTTTGCGCCCCAAATGGATGATCGCTGCCTAGTTCCAGCGCATCGTTAGTCCCCCCATTTTGTTTTACTGATTTACACGCTAAATATAGTTTGACTATGGCGTCGTAGACGCGACTTCGCTGGATTTTCCCTGCTCGATTGTCGGAATTTTTTCCGAAACGTTGTCGAGCTGTTTTCGGTTTTATCGAATACGCAGGATCATCCTATGTCACCATTTTTTAAAATATTTTCACCCCTAGCCCTGTCTGCCGGGATTTTATGTCCGGCTACATCTTCCATCGCTTCAACCCAGGCATTCTCAGCAGAGCCGCCTGCGTCATTACGCACTTTATCGGTCACTTTTGCAGCTACTTCGCCAGCTACCTCATCAACCTCATCAACCTCATCAACCTCATCAACCTCATCACTCACCTTACCAGTGGTACTTGATCGTGCTCTCAAAGCCAATCCGCAGGTCGCCGCTGCAATGCGTGAGGTGCAGGCGCAACAGGGCGTCATGCGGCAGGCGGGTATGTTGCCCAACCCAGAGCTGGCCGCGACTGTAGAAGATACGCAAAAAGCGACCAGAACCACCACCGTCCAACTGAGTCAATTAATAGAACTGGGCGGCAAACGCTCCGCGCGGATGACTGCAGCAGAGCGTCAATATGATATTGCTGTGATCGAACTGGCGATGAAACGTGCCGAGATTCACGCCGCAGTAGTCTCGTATTTTTATGAGGTATTGATCGCACAAGAGCGACAACGTCTGGCTCGTAGCTCTACTGATCTGGCACAAACGGTAACGCAAGCAGCCTCTAAGCGGGTGTTAACCGGAAAAATCTCACCGCTGGAAGAGACTAAAGCGCGCGTTGCTGAGTCGGCTATTCGTATTGAACTTGCGCAAGCCAATAGCGACCTTATCAACGCACGCCAGCAACTTGCTGCCGTGATGGGGAGCCATTTGTCCGTAATTGAGACGGTAGCCGCTCAGTCTCCCGGTGCAACAAGTCCCCTAACTCAGCCTAACTTAATGAGCCCGCTGAATTTGCCAAACGTTCCAAGCCTGTCGGAGATCATGGCAAGTATGCAGCGCTCCCCCATTTTGCTGCGAGCAAGGACAGAAGTGGATCGACGTCATGCCTTGTCGCAGGTAGAACGCAGCCGTCGGGTACCGGATATTACCCTTAGCGCCGGTGCTAAACGTGATGAGCAATTAGGGCGTAACCAGGCGATCTTTGGTGTCTCAATACCGCTTCCCTTATTCGATCGTAACCAAGGCAATCTGCAAGAGACCGTAAGCAGAACCGATAAAGCGCGTGATGAGTTAAGCGCGACAGAACTGCGTCTGGGCAGCGAACTGATGCAAGCTCATCAGCGCCTGAGTGTGGCGCGCGATGAGACCATATTGATGCAAAAAGACCTGTTGCCGGGAGCGCAAACAGCGTACGACGCATCGCTTAAAGGCTTTGAATTTGGCAAGTTCAGCTTTCTGGATGTACTCGATGCACAACGTACTTTGCTGCAAGCACAATCCCAGTATTTGCGTACTTTATCCGACACCCACCGTGCCTCTGCTGAGATCGTACGTCTAACCGGTGACGCTACTTTGATTGCTGCGCTGATCTCAGATCCGACAGCATCCATATCCCCATTTTAGGAGCTGAAGATGGACTTAAATATCGACAACAAGATGAATAAAAATAATCAAAAAAATAGACATCAGCGCCTTGCCATTGCCGTGGTGCTGGTAATCGCCGCTGTGTTGGCTGGCCTGATTTTGATGGGTAAGGGAAGTCGTACCGGAGCGGACGAGCATAGCGAAGAACATGGTAACGAGTCACATGCTGATGTCGCTGAAAATGCTAAGAGAAATCCGGCAAATCTGATAACAAGTACGACCGCTTCTTCTGCACAAAACACATCGCCAAGTGAGTTTTTAAAAGGGCCACACGGCGGTAAATTATTTGCCAAAGAGGGCTTTGGTCTGGAGCTCACTATTTTCGAGACTGAGGTGGAGCCGGAATTCAGACTGTATGCCTATAAAGATGGCAAAGCATTGACACCGGATGCACAAACGGCAAGTAAACTCAGCATCGTTTTAGAGCGCTTAGGGCGCGCGCCGCAAACCTTTACATTTGTGCCGGAGAAGGATTACTTTAAAGGGAGTGCGGTGGTTGATGAGCCGCACTCCTTCAAGGTCACCATCGCAGCTCAATACAATGATCAGTCCTATCAATTTGCTTATGAGCAGGTGGAGGCGCGTATCAGTATGAGCGAATCTCAATTACAGCAAAATGGAGTAGCGTTGGCAACTGCCGGACCTGCGAAGATACAAAGTGCGCTGACCTTGGCCGGAGAGATCCGGTTGAACCAGGATCGCATGCTTCAAGTCGTGCCACGCCTCACAGGTATTGTCGAAACGGTCTTGGCCAATGCCGGTGACAAAGTAAAAAAAGGGCAGGTGCTCGCGGTTATATCCAGTCAATCCCTGGCCGACCAGCGTAGCGATCTGCTGGCCGCACAAAAACGCCTGGGATTAGCCCGCACTAATTTTGAACGTGAAAAAAAATTATGGGAAGAAAAAATCTCCGCAGAACAGGATTATTTACAAGCCCGTAATACTATGCAAGAGGCAGAAATTACTCTGCAAAGTACACAGCAAAAGTTGGTGTCGCTCGGTGCCACTGCGAGTGCTGGCGGCAACCTGACAAGGTATGAAATACGTTCTCCGATTGCCGGTACCGTGACCGAAAAAAATATTGTTCCGGGACAATCACTCAAAGATGACACGCCGATTTTTATCGTCGCCGATTTAAGCACTGTCTGGGTAGAAATGAC
>JANXTO010000183.1 GCA_025352365.1 Undibacterium sp.
GAGTTGCAGTCATTACAGATCGCTCCGATGTTGCTGCAACCACTGGTCGAGAACGCCATCAAACATGGGGTTGAACCTAAAATGGAAGGGGGCAGTATCCATGTCTCCGCTACAGCCGATCATCAAGTTCTGCATTTAAAAGTTATAGATACAGGCATGGGTTTACCGTCAAGCTATAAAGAACCCATCGCCATTCAAACCCAAGGTATTGAGTCACAGAATAACGGCACAGATGGCAATATTAACCATGTCGGCAACGATAATATACGCGACCGCTTATTTGCATTGTATGGCGTCAGTGCCAGTCTCACACTCAGTCCCAATCAACCAGAGGGTGCCATAGCGCATCTGACTATTCCGTTACAAGGATAAATGTATGGCACAACTACGCGCACTTATTGCAGAAGATGAGACGATACTGTCACTCACGCTGATGAAGCATCTGGAAAAACTTTGGCCAGAACTGCGCATTTGTGGCGCAGTAGAAAACGGCGTCGCTGCAGTACAAGAAGCACTCGCCCAGCTACCGGATATCCTTTTTTTAGATATCAAAATGCCGGGGAAAACTGGCTTGGAAGTTGCACAAGAACTGGCGGAAGAATGGCCTGATGACAAACCCTTCCCGCTGATCGTCTTCGTAACAGCCTATGACGACTATGCGGTCGATGCGTTTGAACATGCGGCATCGGATTATGTGTTGAAACCAGTCAGCGAAGAGCGTCTGAGCAAAACAGTTAAGCGCTTACAAACACGTTTAGACAACGGACAAGAGCGCTCAGGAGAATTAGAACGGGTAGTCGCACAATTGCGCAATCTAATGCCTGGCGTTGGCAATCCTGATTATGCAGATCAAGCTGGCGTCACTAGCGGCAATGTAAAGGTGACGGAAAAACTAAACATGATACGTGCAGCAATCGGTAATCAGATACGCATGATACGTATCAACGATGTGCTGTATTTTGAAGCAACCGACAAGTACATCAACGTCGTTACAGCAGAACATTCTTCGCTGATCCGGGTTAGCCTCAGAGAGCTATTACCACAGCTTGACAGCAATCAGTTTTGGCAAATCCACCGTAGCACCGTGGTCAACAGCCAGTACATCCACTCTGCGCATCGGGACGAATCCGGCAAGCTCTCGGTTAAACTTACAGAGCGCGATGAGAAGCTGCCAGTCAGCCGCGTGTATGCGCATCTTTTCAAACAAATGTGATTTATAACTGTGATTTATTTATGACAGCGTCTCAATCAACTGCCCAACTGAACTCGCCACTAGAATCTCAATCAATGAACGATTTAGTGCAATGGCAATGCCTAAGGTTTGATGATTTATCACCCCCATTGCTGTATGCCATTTTACGAGCACGCAGTGAGGTATTTGTGGTGGAACAAAATTGCGTATTCCCAGATATGGATGATGCCGATCAGGATTGTCTGCATCTGGTTGGAATAGTCGCCAAAAAAGTAAAAGAGGAAGTGGCAGAACAAATCGCTGACCATCGCAAGATCAGAGTGGCCGCCTATCTGCGCATCGTTCCGCCAGGTATTAAGTTTGCGGAAGCCTCCATCGGCCGTGTCATCACCACAAAAGAATTTCGTGGTAGCGGCAGCGGCAAAGCACTCGTCAGCGAGGGCATCGCGCAGTTAGAACAACGCTACCCCAATCAGCCCATCCGCATCGGCGCACAAGCGTATTTAGAAAAATTTTATGGCAGCTTTGGCTTTGTCACCGTATCAGACATCTATCTGGAAGATGATATTGAACATGTAGAAATGCTGCGTGCTGCCAGCGGCACATAAAGTATCAATAAGCATCAATATCCAAGCTTGCAGTCTCCGTTATAAGCCCGTACAAATCGGCAATGACAGCGCCTGCAACACCTCACCTTTGTCCGATTGCACAAAGGCCGCCACTGCCAGATTCTTACGCACAGCATTCGCTGGGAAATTAATCTGACGCATCGTAGTATTGCTGCCACCCGTCAGACGAACTGGATCGCCCCATTGCCGCACCACATAATCATGCTGTAGCGTGACACCACTGTTTTCTCCTGCTTTGACATGCGAGACCAAGCCGCTTTCAACCAAGGCAAAATAGAGTTTGCCCGTTTGCGCCGTATTGCTGGTCATACTCACGTTAAGCTGACGATCTGTCACGCCATCCAAAGTCAGGCGAATATCCGCTTGCGCAGGCTTTTGATTAATGCGCTTGACTGCATCCGCCACGCCGTTACTCCAGTTGCGCAACTCTTTGCCCGCAACAAACACCTCGGGCGTGTGCACCGTGCGAGTGGACACTAGCTCCGCCAGCCAGCGCTGACGCTGCGTAAAAACGGGATTGGAGAAACTATCTTTCCAGCCGATGTAATCCCAATAATCCACATGCAGCGATAAGGGCAATACCTGGTCGGATGTTAAGCCGGTCGTTTTGTAGACACTACTGACAAACTTATCCGCTGGCGGACAACTATTGCAGCCCTCGGAGGTGTACAGCTCCAGCAAAGCGACCGTGTGCGCTGGACTGCTTTTGGTACAAGTTTGCGCCAACGCCGGATGGACGATCCCTGCAACCAGCACCAAAGGCCATACTGAGAATAAACGTTTCATACCACCTCCTTAAAAATCAGGAACCTTAATAAGGACTTAGACACCGCCCTCCATCTGGCGCTGTCCAAGTCCTGTATTCATATCCCTATTTATACTACGACTATATGTCTTAGTCTAAGGAGGTGGCGTTTCCTTACATCGATCTCATTAATATTAGGATCTATTCAGGTCGATAAGCCGCGCATTGCCAGTTTAGATTGCATTGCCGTCGGCAATTTGCTGGAGAGTTGCGCGGTTAAACGTACACGATGCCGGCTCCACCATACACCCGATGCAATCAGCGCAAAACCTAACAAAGTCAATACGGCAACAAACGCAAAACTGTCTTTGAACAAATGCCAGGACAAATCGCCCAACACCATCGCGATACCAATACCGCCAAAAACAGCAAACACCC
>JANXTO010000209.1 GCA_025352365.1 Undibacterium sp.
GTTTCTCTGGGCGTAAAACAATTGGGCGATGATCCATGGACTGGTCTGTCACGTCGTTACCCACAACACACACGTCTGTTCGGTAAAGTCACCAATCTGACTGACTATGGCGCGTTTGTTGAAGTCGAGCAAGGTATTGAAGGTTTGGTTCACGTTTCCGAAATGGACTGGACTAACAAAAATGTAGCACCAAACAAAGTTGTTCAATTGGGCGACGAAGTTGAAGTCATGGTTCTGGAAATCGACGAAGATCGTCGTCGTATCAGTCTCGGTATGAAACAGTGCAAAGCCAATCCTTGGGATGATTTCGCGATCAATCACAAGAAAGGTGACAAAGTTCGTGGCGCGATCAAATCCATCACTGATTTCGGCGTGTTCATTGGTTTGTCTGGCAATATCGACGGTTTGGTGCATTTGTCTGATTTGTCCTGGAACGAAACTGGCGAAGAAGCAGTTCGCGGCTTCAAAAAAGGTGATGAACTGGAAGCAATCGTTCTGGCAATCGATGTTGAGCGTGAGCGCGTTTCTTTGGGTGTTAAACAACTCGAAGGCGACCCATTCAATAACTACTGCGCAATGAATGACAAAGGTGCCGTTGTTGTCGGCACAGTTAAGTCTGTTGAAGCTAAGGGCGCAGTGATCCAATTGGCTGATGATGTTGAAGGCTACTTGCGTGCTTCCGAAATCTCCCGTGACCGCGTGGAAGATGCCGGTACACACCTGAAAGTTGGCGATAGCGTTGAAGCCTTGGTATTGAACATTGATCGCAAAGCACGTGGCATTCAATTGTCTATCAAAGCAAAAGATAGCGTTGAAACACAAGAAGCAATGCAAAAAATGTCGTCTGACTCTAACTCCAATGCAGCTTCTGGCACTACAAGCTTAGGCGCGTTGTTGAAAGCCAAGTTCGATAATAAGAACTAAGCATCAACTTAGATACTGAGTTTTAGATGACAAAGTCTGAGTTGATTGCTCGCTTGGCAGAGCGATATCCACAGCTGGTTGCAAAAGATGTGGATGTAGCTGTCAAAACCATTTTGGATGCAATGTCCGATGTGCTGGCTAATGGTCAGCGTATCGAAATCCGTGGTTTTGGCAGCTTTGCCTTGAACAGTCGGCCTCCCCGTATTGGACGTAATCCTAAGTCCGGTGACAAGGTGATGGTTCCTGAAAAACGGGTTCCACACTTTAAACCAGGTAAAGAATTGCGTGAAAGAGTGGACGCCATGGTAGGGCAACCGATACAAGACGATTAAGCGAAGGTCGTCATTTCGGTGACCTGCGTCTTACAAAGTATGCAAAAAAATGAAAGCGGTATATCGGTCTGACCGATGTACCGTTTTTTTTCACGTACAATTTCAAGCTTAAGTTTGTTTAGTCATAATTTACATAGTTATTTTTGATGGAGTAGATAGATTCTGCTGCGATATAGCAAATTACTTGTAAACAACCGAGTTTGTGTTACGGTGTCAAAAACTCCAAAAGAGCCCAAATAGGATACTGTTATGAAAATTATTTCCAGAATTATTACACTCATTTTATTCATCGCCTTTTTTGGTTTCGCAATCAAAAATGATCAGATTGTTACCTTGCAATATTTTTTTGGTTATCAACAATCAGCACCTTTAGTTATCCTCTTGTTAGTCTTCTTCCTCTCTGGTGGAGTGTTAGGTATTTTGGCCATGGTGCCCATGGTTTACCGTCATAAACGCGATATCTCAAAACATAAAAAAACAATCGCCGAAATTGAAAGTGAAAGATTGGCCGCCCAACGCGCCAGTACCGAAGCACCTCAACCGGATAGTGTTCGTAATATTTAATACCACTAAAGCGATAATAAAAATATGGAATTTGATATCTGGTGGTTGCTTGGCATTCCTCTATTTTTTTCACTTGGCTGGATTGCTGCCCGGGTCGATATCCGTCAGCTTCTCTCCGAATCCCGCAGTTTGCCTCGCGGTTATTTTAAAGGTCTAAATTTTCTATTAAATGATCAACACGATAAAGCAATCGATGCTTTTATCGAGATTGTTAAACTTGATCCTGAGACGGTAGAGTTGCACTTTGCGCTAGGTAATTTATTCCGCCGTCGTGGCGAAACAGAACGCGCTATTCGTGTTCACCAAAACTTGTTGTCCCGTCCTGATTTACCACTTGATCAGCAAACACAGGCAATGTTTGAGCTAGGTCAGGATTACCTCAAAGCTGGTTTATTAGATCGAGCTGAAGAAACTTTTAATCAGCTAGTTGCTGGTCAATACGCAATACAAGCCAGGCGCGCTTTGCTGGAAATTTATCAGCGTGAAAAAGAATGGGCAAGGGCGATTGAGGCAGCTTATGCATTGCAAGAATCTGGTGCTGGCGGCCGACAAAAAGAAATCGCTCAATTCTATTGTGAGATTGCACAGGACGAATTGGTACATACGCATCCTGATGCAGCATTAGCCATGTTAGATAAGGCGTTAGCAGCAGATCGCCATAACGTGCGTGCCGCAATTCTGATGGGGGATGTACATCTTACTAACGGTGATACAGAAAAGGCCTTGTTAGCCTGGCGCAGGGTAGAACAGCAAAGTGTTCCTCATGTTGCATTAGTAGCGCAAAGATTGATGGATGGTTATCGCAAGCTTGAGAGACCTCAGGAGGGCTTGAATTTACTCAGAGGCTATCTTGCCGAAGCATCTTCAATCGATCTGTTGGAGGTCGTATTTAAGGCGACTCTGGAGTTGGATACAGTTAACGCTGCAAATCAGTTGGTTAGTGACGAATTACGTAGAACACCGACTTTGTTAGGTTTGGATAAACTGCTTGATGCGCGTTTGATGTCAGCACCTCCAGAGATAATGCCCGAGCTATCGATGGTAAAAAATCTGGTACATGGATATGCACAAAAATTAGCACGCTACCAATGTTCCCATTGTGGTTTTAAAGCGCGTCAATTTTATTGGCAATGTCCAGGATGTAGTCGCTGGGAAACGTATCCGCCACGTCGTACAGAAGAATTAAACGTAATGAATTAATTTTTTATTTTTGTAAAAATAAAAATGTAAAAACTTAAATAGGATTGTGATCACAACATGAAAATTACAATTATTGGTACGGGTTACGTTGGCTTAGTGACTGGTGCCTGTTTGGCAGAACT
The DNA here is from genome assembly GCA_025352365.1 of Undibacterium sp. GTDB lineage: Bacteria > Pseudomonadota > Gammaproteobacteria > Burkholderiales > Burkholderiaceae_D > Undibacterium. The sequence goes on from JANXTO010000209.1 coordinate 3,143, forward strand.
CGGTAACGATGTATTTTGCCTTGACGTTGATCAGCGCAAAATCGATATTTTAAATAATGGTGGGATTCCTATTCATGAGCCAGGCTTGGAAGAATTAGTAGCGCGTAACCGTGCTGCTGGCCGCATCCAGTTTTCTATGGATGTCGAGGCTAGTGTCAGCCATGGTGACGTACAGTTTATTGCAGTCGGTACTCCACCGGATGAAGACGGTTCTGCCGACTTGCAATATGTCTTGGCCGCTGCGCGCAGTATCGGCAAATATATGACCGGTTTTAAAGTCATAGTCGATAAATCTACTGTGCCAGTTGGTACGGCTGATAAGGTGTCTAATGCTGTAAAAACGGAGTTGGTTGCGCGTAATTCAGAAGGTCAATTCTCCGTTGTATCCAATCCAGAATTTTTGAAAGAGGGGGCAGCAGTCGAAGATTTTATGCGCCCTGATCGGATTGTGATTGGTTGCGACGATACGCCACAAGGTAATCAGGCACGCTCACAGATGAAGAAGCTGTACATGCCTTTTAACCGCAATCATGAGCGCACTTATTGGATGGATGTACGTTCTGCTGAATTTACGAAATACGCTGCTAACGCTATGTTGGCGACGCGTATCTCGTTTATGAATGAATTAGCCAATCTGGCAGATCATGTTGGTGCTGATATTGAGGCGGTACGACATGGGATCGGCTCTGATCCGCGTATTGGGCATAGTTTCTTGTACGCTGGTTGTGGCTATGGTGGCTCTTGCTTTCCTAAAGACGTACAAGCTCTCGAGCGTACAGCGCAAGACTACGGTTTAGATTTACTTGTTTTACAAGCCGTTGAAGCTGTAAACGAGCAGCAGAAATTGGTACTTGGTAAGAAAATCGTCAAGCGATTTGGTGATGATCTCAGCGGTAAGCATTTTGCGATTTGGGGCCTGGCATTTAAACCGAATACCGATGATATGCGCGCTGCTTCTTCCCGCGTTTTGTTGGCGGAATTATTGCGTAAAGGCGCTACTGTTGCGGTTTATGATCCAGTTTCTATGCCTGAAGCCAAGCGGGTTTTTGCACTGGATTTTGCTGATACTCCAGAATTGTTAGAGAAAATTCGCTTTGCCAGTAATCCTATGGATGCCTTGGTAAAAGCAGATGCATTAGCGATTGTGACCGAGTGGAAAGCATTTCGTAGTCCAGATTTTGACCAAGTTAAATCGCTTCTGACGCAGCCTGTCATTTTTGATGGACGTAATTTATTTGAGCCTGCTGTGATGACCGAAATCGGTATCGAATACCATGGCATCGGTCGCTCAGTGTTGACGCGCGGATGATCAGTATGTTGGAATCTAAGCGTATTTTGGTTGCTGGCGACGTCATGTTGGATCGATATTGGTTTGGCGACGTCAACCGGATTTCTCCTGAGGCACCCGTGCCTATCGTTCGTGTTGAAAGACGTGAGGAGCGTCTTGGTGGTGCCGCTAATGTGGCGCGCAACACGGTGGCGTTGGGTTTGCAGGCGGGTTTGTTAGGTGTGATTGGTGAGGACGAGGCGGGTCATATCGTTGAGGGCTTATTGAGTCAGTCTGGCATTACTAGTTATTTAAGCCGTGATACAAGCATTTCTACCATCATTAAGTTACGTGTCATCGGTCGCCAGCAACAACTACTGCGAATTGACTTTGAAGAAAAACCTACTGAGCATGTACTCAAAGATAAACTATCCCGTTTTAACGCTCTGATTGCCGATTACGATTTAATTGTCTTGTCCGATTATGCCAAAGGTAGTCTGGTCAATGTGGCGGCGATGATTTCTGCTGCCCGTCTTGCTGGTAAGCCAGTATTGGTAGATCCGAAAGGAAGTGATTTTCTACGCTACGCTGGCGCCACAATGCTGACGCCTAATAAGTCTGAATTGCGCCAAGTCATTGGTGAGTGGGCAAATGAGGCAGAGTTGACAGAGAAAGTCCAGGCACTACGTCAGAAATTAGATTTGCAGGCTTTGTTGCTTACTCGCTCTGAAGAGGGGATGAGTTTGTACACGGCCACAGAGGTTACACATGTACCCGCTATGGCGCGTGAAGTGTATGACGTTTCAGGTGCAGGTGATACGGTGATCGCAACTATGGCGGCGAGTATCGCTTCTGGTATGAGCTTGCAAGATGCCGTAATGCTTGCTAATCGTGCTGGCGGTATTGTTGTAGGTAAGCTAGGAACTGCTACGGTTTCTAAAGAAGAGTTATTTGCTTCTGTCAATTAATGTTAATTTAATGTTAATATTGTTTTGACTGTCAACCTGTATGGCCGTAAGTCGTTAATTGATACAGAACGAGATACATCGTTCTATCTGGTCTGGCAGTTAAATAGACGTAGTTAATTTACTTAATTCGGGAGTACTCATATGTTCAAGAAATTATTATTAGCAGTCGCAGCAATGGTCGTCTCTATGGGATTTGCCTTTGCTGATGTTGATGTAAATAAAGGCGATCAAGCTGCTTTGGATGGTATCAAGGGTATTGGCCCTGCCAAATCTAAAGCGATTATTGACGAGCGTACTAAAGGTGGCAATTTCAAAGATTGGGCGGATTTTGAAACTCGCGTTAAAGGCGTTGGCGCAAAAAGTGCAGTCAAATTGTCTGAGGCCGGTTTGACCGTTAACGGTCAGGCTAAGACTGGTGCGCCAGCAAAGCCAGCAGCAGAAAAAGTCGCTAAACCGATGAAAGCGGATAAAGCAGCGAGTGCATCTGCGGCTGCCTCGGTTGCGGTACCTGCTGCGTCTGCTAAGGCATCTGCATCAAAGTAAATTTGGTTTTATGCTTCCGTTTTATGTTTTCGGGATGTGAGCGTATTAAAGATTTAAAAAACAAAAACATCTCTTGCTTGCAGGAGATGTTTTTTTATTGCCGCAAATTCTCCTGACAACAATGCCGTTTGGTGAGCAGCAAGCTGCTACAGCGTTTAGAATGATGTTTTATATTAAATTGCTTACTAACGACTATGCCTTATCTGACGATTGAAGACACTATAGGAAATACCCCGCTCGTTATGTTGCAACGTATTCCCAGTGCGGAAATTAAACGACGTAATAATATTATTTTAGGTAAGTTAGAAGGTAATAATCCAGCAGGATCCGTTAAAGACAGGCCTGCATTGTCTATGATCAAGCGCGCAGAAGAGCGTGGTCGAATTAAACCCGGTGATACCTTGATTGAAGCCACTAGCGGCAACACCGGCATCGCGTTAGCCATGGCTGCTGCCATGCGCGGATACAAAATGGTACTGTTGATGCCGGAGAATTTGAGTATAGAACGTCGTCAAAGCATGGCAGCATATGGTGCGCAGATTATATTGACCCCTAAAACAGGTGGTATGGAATACGCCAGAGATCTTGCAGAGCAAATGCAAAAAGAAGCTAAGGGCGTGATTCTGGATCAATTTGCTAATCCTGATAATCCTTTGGCTCATTACGAAACTACAGGGCCAGAAATTTGGCGTGATACTGAAGGTCGGGTAACCCATTTCGTCAGTGCTATGGGAACTACCGGTACCATAATGGGCGTATCTGCCTATCTGAAAGAGCAAAACCAAGCCATACGCATTATTGGTGCACAGCCAGAGGAGGGATCCTCGATTCCAGGAATTCGGAAATGGCCAGAAGCTTATTTGCCTAAAATTTATGACAAGGACAGAGTTGATCAAGAGGAGTCAGTGAGTCAGTCTGATGCCGAGCACATGGCTCGTCGCATGGCTGCAGAAGAAGGTATTTTTTGTGGGATCTCAGCAGCTGGTGCTTGTGAAGTCGCTTTGCGTATAGCGCATACAGTTGAGAACGCAACTATAGTGTTTATCGTTTGTGATCGTGGCGATCGTTATTTGTCTACTGGGGTTTTCCCAGCTTAAATTACAGCAGTTTGTCGATATAACAGAAAAAAATACCGTAGATGTACTTAAGTACATCTACGGTATTCTCATATTGGCTAACGACATTTATGATGTCGTACCAGATTAACTATTATCCGCAGCGTCTTTTGGTTTGAATTGCTTGTCGCTGATACGGAATTTTGCGCGGCGGTCACCCATCAACTCGCGTAAATCTTTGATGCTGACATCGCTAATTTCATGCATACGAATTAACAGTGATGCACCTACAGGCAAACGACGGTGACGGATTTTACTAATAACTGGTGGTGCTACTTCTAACGCTCTGGACAAAGCTGCGTCGTTTTTCAAGTGCAATTGTTTAATCAACGTATCCAGAAGATTATTCGGATCGTAGTCAATCTCATCGGATTCAAGCTGTGTCAGATTTACCATAATTACCTCGCTATTTAGCTTATTTAAAGCAAAAAAAGTTGCCTCAATAAAAAATTAATCAAACGGTAATATTGTATCTTTAAAATGCTTTTTCTTGCTAGAAAAATAGCAAAACATTGTTAAATCTCTTGACACATTGTCTTTTTACACATAAATGTATCATTCGATAATATTACTGTAGTTTAAAACATACTATTTAGCAATATTAATCGGCGAAAATCTTATCGAGCTATAAAAAATTCTGAAAAGCAAGATTTCCTTCTTGTTTATTTATTTCGTGCTGCTGCAATCACTTTCCCTAAATCGATCACAGACATAGCGTAAAAATAGCTCCGATTGTATTGCGTAATGGCAAAAAAATTATCCGTCGCTAACCAATATTCGGTCGGTTCATTTCCATTTTGCAAATTGACTAATCCATATAGCGAAGATTCGGGTGCATCTTGACTTGCCGTCGTTGCTACCGTCTTCAGTTCATCTAGCTTGTAACTCGCTCTTAATCCTTGCCCTAAAAAGCTGTCTAATAAACTGATTTGCTCGTCTCCGATCGCTAAGCTTGCAGGGAATACGGTAGGAACATTTTTTTTCCAGCCATGCAGCGATAAGTAATTGGCGACGCTGCCAATCGCATCTGTTGGCGAGCCTGACAGATCGATTTTTCCATCACCATCGAAATCAACAGCAAATTTACGGATACTGCTCGGCATAAATTGTGACCAGCCAATTGCGCCAGCATAAGATCCTTTAAAACTGAAGGGATCAACCTGTGATTCACGGGAGAGTAACAACATATTCTCTAATTCTGACCGGAAGAACTCCATACGCGCAGTACGTGTTGGTGTATCAGGATAAGCAAAAGCCAGTGTAGTCAATGCATCCATGACGCGGAAGTTTCCGGTATTCCGGCCAAATACCGTTTCTACGCCGATCAAGCCTACGATGATATCTGGCGGCACGCCGTATTGAGCCTCGGCACGATTCAGAGCATCGGCATACTTATTCCAGAATGCGATGCCTGCATCAATCCGATAGGCATCCACAAAACGTGCGCGGTAAGCCTTCCAGTTTTTTGGTCGCCCGCTTGGCGCAGGCTTCATTAACTGTATAGCGGATTCTATATAGCGAGTTTTATCAAAGTTATTGACCAGCTCTGCTTTATCAAAACCATGTTTAATAACCATCTGGTCGATAAACTCGCCTACCTCTTTCCATTGAGCAAAATGCACAAATTCAGCACTATTAGCTGATTGCTCTTGCTCCTTAGATATTTTTTTGCCTGAGGCATCAGCGTTGGGCGCAACAGAAAATAAGGTGGTGATACTTGCGGCTAATAAAAGTTGATTTGGAAACTTGCTCAGTTTATTGCGTAAATTAGTCATAGAAATATAGTTGAAAACATTCAGATTCGTTTGGTCAGCGACATTGCGCTAAGAGTGTTTTAAGTTGAGGTAGTACGTCAGACATTTGCCGCCTCGTGTCGCCATATTTGGTTGCCGCGTATAGGGCTAAGAAGCCTTGTACGGGTGCATATTGCGTTTCCGGTAATGTGCTTTTCAGGCGACTCGCATACGCAATCGGCCCCTCGTGCAACAAACGCGGATGTTTTTTATCTGCCAGCTTTTTACATAGAGACAAGTATAGTTTATCAAGAGGCGCGATTTTAGGCCGATGGTATAAAAGTGGTAGTGCAATCAGTCCAATAAGCACAGTCCCAATCGCGAAAAAAATCAGCATCAATTTAGGCCAATCTAATTCTGCTAAACCTAATGTACGTAAAAAATCGACTTGTTTTGCCGGATTGTAATTTAGTACCCATTGGTTCCAAGAATTGTTGACAGCATCTAATTGCATACGTAAACGCGACAGCAAAGATTTGCTATTGGCACCAAGATTCATTAAACCACTTAGTCCTCTTAATCCGTTCAGTCCGCGACTATTCAAATTTAAGCTGATACGTTCTGGCGCGACTGCTGCGGTAGGGTCCACTCTGACCCAGCCTTGGTCTTGCAACCAAACTTCTGCCCATGCATGCGCATCAGATTGACGCACTTCCATAAAGCCATCTACCAAATTCATCTCGCCACCTTGGTAGCCAGTGACTACACGCGCTGGTATGTCAACAGCGCGCATCAACACTACAAATGCGCTGGCATAGTGCTCACAAAATCCTGCGCGGGAATTGAATAAAAAATCATCCACACTATTTCTTCCCAAGATAGGCGGTTCTAAAGTGTAGCTAAATTTTTCATTCCTAAAAAAATTTAACACGGCTTGAATTAGATGGCGATCATCCGGCGTGCGCTGCCGTAAATCAGCAGCAAACGCTAGAGTGCGAGGATTAAACCCTGGCGGTAACTCGACTTCTGATTGTAAATCTCGTGCACTAAGCTCTGGTTGCCATTTATATTGGGTTTGCGACGTTACCTCATACCGTAAGCGATTATTAATTGCTTGCGGTGCGTTCAATTCGCTTTGCGCATTCAGCGAGCTACCCACTTCATTTAGTGAAGCCGGTGCTGTGGGAAGATCTAGTCCAAACAGCCAACGTTGTCCTTGCGATTCCAGAATAATTTGTTGTCGTATTTTTTGCCCGCTAAAGTTGACTGCATTATCTCTGCGCCGAAATTTTTGTAAATCGTCGTGAGTCCAACTTCTGCCATCGAAGTGATTCAAAACGATACCGCGCCAATATAAGAGGGGCTTATCTGGCCCTGTATTATCTGGGAAGTCAGGGAATTTAACTCGGAACGCAATATCCTCAGACAGCGCTAACTTACTGATATTGCCAGGCGTCATCGAGTCCGATAATCCACTGCGCCCGGTATTGGCATCACTAGGCAAGCTCCATAGCGGACCCTGTAATCGGGGGAATAAATAAAACGCAACAGTGGTCATGGGAATCGCCAGAGCCAGTATCAATAATCCTAATTTAATACGTTGCATCAAAGGCGGTACAACACCCGTGTAGTTGAAGGATAATTGCGCCGTCAGCAGTGCAACAACGGCGCACAAAGCAAAAGCGGCACTTCCTATGGTTTGAGTATCTAAAAACTGTGTCAGTAGCAGGAAAAAGCTCAGATACAGCACCACAAATAAATCACGTTTGGCACGCATCTCTAATAGCTTGCAAGCCAGTAGCATCATCAGCATTGTGACGCCGGCATCACGTCCAAAGAAGGTATGGAAATGTAAGAATACGCCGCCCATCATCAAGCTGGCAATAGGTACCAATACCCAAGAAGGTGGCATGCGTCTGCCAGTCAGAGTGAGCCAGCCACGCCAGGCCAATAAGCACAGGCAGCTAACAGAAACCCACCATTCCGCTTGACTGGTATGGGGTAATAAAACCAACAAGCAGGCAAACATCAGCAATAAGGTATCGGCCTTATCACGGGCAAGAGGGAGTTTTCTCCAGCTTTTATGTAATGTAGAAATAGCCTTCGCCCCAGATTTGATTTGGGAGTCTGGTAAGTCAGGTGATGGGGCTGATATTGTCATCGCCTTGATCTCATGTTAAGCCACATACTAAGCTTCATATAGTGCTAACGCGCGTAAGCAATCTAGCCGGTGCGCCTGTCCCGTGGCGGGGGCATAATGATTGCCGCCAAGTCGAAAACCATACGGTTGTGCGTTGGCATCTGCTTTTAATACCCAACTGGTCATGCGTGCTAATTTCAGTTCCACGTCCATGTTCTTTGGCAAACTAGAAAAATCAAGCATGATGTCGCTGGCAGAGCCGCCAGAAAATTGTTTCGTCACAAGCTGACCACCAGCGGCCACATCAACTTTGGCAATATGCTTCCAAGCCAGATGCTTAAGCGCGTCACCTGTTTGATATGCTCTGACGCCAGAAAAATCTTCACTGCCTGCATGACCTTGTCCATCATTTTTTTCTGAGCCTTGATATGGCAGGGGTGGCGCATTTAGTTCTGGTCGCGGATACACCAGTGCTTGTACGTCGGGTAACCAGGTACTCCAGGCGCGCAGCAAACCAAGAGGAAACCAGGTCTGTAACCTGACTCTGGGAATGGGCAAATAACCGCGCGTTTCGCTAGAGCAGCTCAGCTGGATACTAGTGCGGCTAAATGCCGCGATATCGACCGCATGTTGTGCTGCATCTTTGCTGGAAAAACTCACCCAGACGGCATAGCGCGCATATTTGCGGCGATTGATTAAGTGCAGCGTAAATTGCGCATCTTCACCGGCAAATACGGGTTGTGCTGTGCCAGCGAGCAAATGCAAATGCGCCAGATTACGGAAACCTAAAAACACGCTCACCCAGGCACAGGACATCAATACAAATGTCAGCGCCAGACCCAAGCTTAAATTGTAGTTGGTGGCAGCAATAAACAAAGTGATCAGCAGTAGCAAAAACATCCAGCCAGGCTTGCTAGGCAACGTGAATACTCTGCGCTGGTTAAGAAATACCTCACCAGTTTCAGGCTTGTTTTCTAAAAACACCATTTTCCGAAAACGAGTTTGTAGGTTCGTTAATAAGCTCATTGTTACTGATTAAAAAAGTTAACTAAATAGGACACACGCAAAATTATCCCAGCAAGGCGCTGCAACGCAGTCGGCGTGGGTTTGCGTGAGCTCTACTAAACTAATTATTAGTTGGCATCTATACCGCAACCCGCAACATCATTTGCTGTAGCAATTCACTGCTGGCATTAGTTTTTCCACTGACCGATTTTAAAGGCCGCAAACGATGTGCGATGACCGGTATCAGTATCGCTTGTACATCCTCTGGCAGGACATGATCGCGTCCCTCTAATGCCGCCCATGCACGTGCTGCTTGCAGCAATGCGATAGAGGCTCGCGGGCTCATGCCATCAGCAAAAACATCACCTTGGCGAGTGGCATGTGCCAGTGCTTGTACGTAATCGATTAAAGACGGCGACGTATGAATATGTTTCAGTAATTTTTGCGCCTCAACTAATTCATTAGCTTGCATTACTGCGGTCAGGCTTTGTAGAAGACTACGACGATCTTCGCCAAGCAACAGTGCTCGCTCTGCCGCTGCGTCGGGATACCCTAGCGAAAGACACATCAGAAAGCGATCAAGCTGCGATTCTGGTAAAGCAAATGTGCCGACTTGGTGGGTAGGATTTTGTGTCGCAATGACAAAAAAGGGATGAGGCAGCGCACGGGTTTTGCCCTCCACACTGACCTGACGTTCTTCCATCGCCTCTAGCAAAGCAGATTGAGTTTTCGGTGTAGCACGATTGATTTCATCTGCCAGCAAGACCTGCGTAAATACGGGGCCAGGATGAAAAATAAACTGATTTTTTTCACGTTCAAAAATAGAAATTCCAACCACATCTGCGGGTAGTAAATCACTGGTGAATTGCAGACGATTAAATTGTAAGCCAAGTGAAATCGCCAAGGCATGCGCCAAGGTAGTTTTGCCGACGCCTGGCACATCCTCAATCAGTAAATGACCACCCGCCAGCAGGCACACCAAGGCCTGACGAATTTGTGTGTCTTTGCCGATAATGACTTGATTAACTTGTTTTGCAACTGCATGAATTTTTGAAAACATAGTGAGCGCTAAGCCTTATGAAATGAATTTGCGTCAGTCCTAATTAGGTGAGTTTTAATATACTAACCCGAGTGTAAACTGATTTAAAGCAATCACCATATAACATCTGCAGGATGTCGCATCATGAACCGTTTTAAAATGAGCGATGCTTAGCCTTGAGTCATCAACCCATAAGAGGTCGGTATTGAGCCGATAAGAAGCCCGTTTGCAAAATGCCGCAAATAGGTTGACACTAACGCCAAGAGACATATCAATCTACGAAGATCAAAAGAGCAAACAATGACGACCGCGTTTTATACCCACGCCGATTGCAAGCGGCATGAAATGGGATCATGGCATCCAGAATCTCCCGACAGATTACAAGCCATCGAAGATCAATTGATCGCCAGTCGTATTGACAGCTTGTTGGAATATCGTGAAGCGCCAGCGGCAGAAGAGGCTGACTTAGCGCGCGCGCATACCGCCAGTGCGATTTGCCGGATTCGAGAAAACTGTCCCACGGCGCACTCAGAACATCAGCACTTTCCGCTAGACGCCGATACTTTACTCAATACCTATACCTGGCGTGCCTCGTTGTGTGCCGCAGGTGCTGCGATTGCCGCCACTAACGCGGTGATTGCTGGCGAGCTCGATAATGCATTTTGCTCAGTGCGCCCACCCGGACATCATGCGACCTCAAGCGAGGCGATGGGTTTTTGTATGTTTAATAATGTCGCTGTGGCTGCCAAATATGCGATGGAAGTGCATGGACTGGAGCGTATCGCCATCGTCGATTTTGATGTTCATCACGGCAACGGAACGGAGGAGATTTTTCATGATGATCCGCGGGTATTGATGGTCAGTTTTTTTCAGCATCCGTTTTATCCATATTCAGGTACCGAGCATCCTGCACCCAATATGCATAACATTCCGGTGCCAGCGCATACCTATGGCGATGTTGTTCGTCAATTAGTGCTGGAACAGTGGCTGCCCGCCTTGCATCAACATCGCCCGCAAATAATCTTTATTTCTGCCGGATTTGATGCACATAAAGAAGATGATATGGGTCAGATGGGCTTAGTCGAGGCGGACTACAGTTGGATGACCCGCAAAATTATGGAAGTCGCCAAAGAGCATGCGGGTGGCAAAATCGTTAGCTGCCTTGAAGGTGGCTATAACTTGTCGGCTTTGGGTCGCAGCGTGGTTGCGCATATTAAAGTGCTAGCCGAGCTGGATTGACGGTCAGATTCTTGCGCCAGACGTCTCAAAAACATCAAACCTCAGCATAAAAATGATGGGAATGGAGCTGATGACGAGCGTAGCTAGAATTTTTCTAACGCTAAGTTTTTTGCTTTTTTTGTATTGATGTTTGCTTTTTTCGGCAGAGTAAAACGCTATCCTTTTGCCTGGCATTAAATTAATACTGCTATATAGTATATTTTATTGTCCATACATTAATTGGCTTTGAGGTGCATTTTATGCCTATACTCCCATTAAAATGCCAATTTTTGATGATCTGGGTGACTGCTATACCCCGGAGCTAATTTCCTCGCCAAAAACTAAACAGGAATTCTTGTGCGCAAGTCCGTAAAATAGTGGTTTGAATTTAGCAAATAGAAGAATAAGCATGTCCATACAATGGTTCCCCGGTCACATGAACGCTGCCCGCAAAAAAGCGGCAGAAACCATGGAAAACACCGATCTGGTCATAGAAGTTTTAGATGCCCGCATTCCGCAAGCCAGTTGCAATCCTATGGTCGAACAACTGCGCACGTTTCGTCAGCGTCCTTGTTTAAAAATACTCAATAAAAGCGATTTAGCTGATCCGCATGCCACCAAATTTTGGTTGGATTTTTATAACAGCCAAAAAGGTGTACACGCAGTCGCACTGTGTTGTAAAAAACCGTCCGATGTTGCCAAAATCCCTGGTATTGCGCTTAGCATCGCACCGCATCGCGGCGTACCAACCAAGCCCTTGCGCATGATGATTATGGGGATTCCCAACGTAGGTAAATCTACTTTGATGAACGCTTTGCTTAATCGCCGTGTCGCCAATGTCGGTGATGAACCTGCCGTCACCAAAGTACAGCAGCGTTTGTATCTTGGTAAAAATATGATTTTGGTCGATACTCCTGGCATGCTCTGGCCAAAAATTGCTCATCCAACCGATGGTCTGATGTTAGCCGCCAGCCATGCAGTTGGTGTAAAAGCCCTGATTGAAGAAGAGGTCGCTACTTTTCTAGCCGAACAATTATTGCAAAATTACCCTAAGTTTTTGACAGCCCGTTATGGCATCGTCACAGAGGGGATAGATGGCGTGAGTGTGATCGAGGGCGTTGCCAAAAAACGTGCTTACCGCCTCAAAGGTGGTGACTGGGATTTAGAAAAAGCGGCTCACACTTTGCTGTTAGATTATCGCAGTGGTGCTTTAGGACGCGTCAGTCTGGAGACGCCCGCCAGCCGCGAACATTTGCTCGCAACCTATGTGCCACCAGTGTTGCTGGGGCAAGGTAAAACGACCGACGTATCACAAGGCGAGCAGGGCGAGTTGGACGAATTGCCGAGGCAGTAAGCCTGATCAACTGCGGCAGATTGAGCAAAGGTAGAACGATGTCGTCTTTTTTCTTGCGCTTGTTACTATGCTTGGGATTGAGTTACGCAGGTTGGATGGCTATGGAGTGGTTTGAGCCGGGTTATGGTCCGATTGGCCTGGCGATTGTCTCTATTGTGTGGGGAATTTTGTTTGCGCCGTTTGTTATCGCATTAATACCCACAATCTGGTACTGGGCAAGACATTCGGTGTTGAATCAATGGCAGGGAAAATACTATTCTTTTGAAAGTCATCACATACGATTCTACGTAGTCGACGACATCATTTGGTTGCCATTAAAAGATCTGCGTATGCTGATTGTTCCAGCCATCTGTGAGCGCGAATTAAGATTACTGGCTGAAGAATGCGCACCAATCCCCGGTCATAGACAAATTGGTGTGACGGAAGCTGGCTTACTGCGCTTACTCGCAACCCGAACCGAGCATCGCCGTGCAGATGCGCAGATGGTGCGCTTTAAATTGTGGCTGATCACCAGCGCCTTCCCCAACATTAAACGCTTGCCGGCATCCAGTGCTAATGCTTAGTAGCATTAGATGGACTTTGTAATCTTCCCTCAATGACTTGCAGATTCTAGCCATTGATAATCTTACGGGCAAACGATTCCAGATAATCCATCAAGGAGTCGGTTGCTTTTAAGGCTTGCTCTTCATTGCCTTTTGCGATCGCTTTCGCCAGCATCAGATGGCAACGCGCACCTTCTTCTATATCGCCTTCATGCTGAAACGCATACCAAAATCGACGGCATTTGATCACCAATGGCACGACCGCCGCCACCGCAGAAGGATTGCGACAGGCTTCGTGTATCACGTGATCTAAGGCTTGGTCGGCTGCCATATATGCACCTAGATCAGCGAATTTAGCCGCAACCAACATTTGATCTGCGCATTCCACCATGTCTTTGCGGTGTTGCGGCGTACTGCGACGGGCTGCGCTGGTGGCGATCAGTCGTTCTATCACCCGTCTGGTTTCTATCAATGTCATGTGTTCTGCGGCTTCGATATCGCTGACGATCAAACCGCGTCTTGGTAGTTGCAGAATTAGCCCATTGGATGACATCCGCATCAAGGCTTCACGCAAGGGCGTGCGCCCCAAGCCTGTAATGTCAATTAATTCTGACTCTACAATCGGAGAGCCCGGCTTAAGTTGCAAGGTGACGATCATGCTTTCGATTGCGTCATAAGCGATATCCACCGCACGCAACTTGGGTGGTGCGGATTTTTGCGGTAGCGCTGTCGCCATCGCAGATTTGCTTGCTGTAGCTAGCATAGAGTTTTCCGAGTCAATATTTATTTTTATAATAACGACATTTTTCCGAATTTTACTCAGTTATATTCGAATTTTACAAAATTATTACGCGTTATTGAGAGGAAAAAATGGGGTGAACTGAGCCTGTTTGGTTAAAAGTTTGCCCCACAATTAACTTTGAGTACTATTTTTTTAGACAGATCCTCAAAGGTAGATCGATACATCCGGTCTGGTCGCCAAGGCTTTTTGTACTATGGCGGTCACCCGTTCACGCTCTGCACCAACAAGCGGCTGGCGCGGACGGCGTACGTTTTCATTGCCAACGCCGACCAGAGTTTCGACCAGCTTCAGGTTTTGTACCAACTTGTTGGATACGTCTAAATGCAGCAGCGGCATAAACCATTGATATAGCTTGAGCGCTTCATCATACCGTTTGGCTTGCATCAAGTTATACAGCGCTACCGTTTCTTTCGGGAAGGCGACTACCAAGCCTGCCAGCAAGCCATCTGCACCGACTGCCAAGCCTTCAAATGATAGATCATCTACGCCCATAAATAATTGATATCGATCGCCCAACACATTGCGCAGATCCGTAATGCGGCGAATATTGTCGGTTGATTCTTTAATCGCCACCAGCCATTCGCAATCAGCCAAATCCAAAAAATCTTTTGGTGTTAAATCAACTTTGTAAGTCACAGGATTGTTATAGACCATGATAGGCAATTGTGCCGCTTTGGCGATGGCACGCAGATTGTCTTTGGCTTCGCGGGCGTCGGCGGCATACAAGACGGATGGCATCACCATAAAACCTTGCACACCCATATCCGCGGCTTGCTGCACAAACCGTAAGGCATTGCTGGTGCGGGTCTCTGACACATTGACCAGCACCGGCAGCCGCTTATCCGCAACTTGTAAGGCAATCTTGGCGACTTCCAGTTTCTCATCAAACGAGAGGGTGCTGGCTTCGCCCAAAGAGCCGCAAGTGACCAAGCCATGGACACCGCTATCGATCTGAAAAGCATAATGCTTTTCCATTTCGGCATAGTCTAAATCCTCGTTATCTTTAAACTTGGTAGTTACTGCCGGAAAAACGCCACGCCATTTATTTGTGCTCATGCTTATATTCCTTCGCTGATTTAGTTAGTAGAACTTGGTTGAACTTGCTTAGTAAAGCCTGGTTGCTTGAGTTTTGTTGAGCTAAATGAGTTTAGTACATGCTAATATTATTTAAAAATATTCTTAATATATTTAAAAAAAGATAAAAATTTTGTAAAAGTTAGTAATTATTTATTTAGTTGCAGTTGTTCCATGTAAAATGAATAATATTATTTAGTCTTTCATTAATATTACTATTGGTATTTATCATGATTATCGATCCTATGCCTATCATCTCCAATGAAGAAGCGCAGAAAAACCGTCACCAAATGGCAGGTCAGATCAGTGATGTTTTCTTCACTGAAGCGTTATTTGATGCGATGCCAGATGTGGTTTTTTTCGTAAAAGACCTGGCTGGTCGTTATATTGTGGCAAATCAGACACTCGCCACGCGTGCTGGTTATAAAGATAAAGCGGCCTTAATTGGCCATACCGCCACCGAAGTTTTTTCTGCCTCTTTAGCCGTTAATTATGATGAACAAGATCAAATGGTACTTAGCGGTAATCAAGCTTTAAATGATCAATTAGAACTCCACTTGTACCCCAACCTTGACCCTGGCTGGTGTCTCACCCAAAAAATCCCACTGCACGATGCTAATAATAATGTGATCGGTCTTACCGGCATTTCTCGTGATTTAGCGATGCCGGATCAACGCCATCCTATTTATCACCAGATCGCCGCTGCTGTCCGGCATCTGCATAGCCATTATTTTCAGACAGTACAAATGGCCGATTTGGCACAACTAACCGGTTTGTCGATTACCCAAATCGAACGTTATTTCCAAAAGATTTTCTCACTGACGCCACGTCAGATGATGATCAAAATCCGTTTAGATGCAGCATCCCAGATGCTGGCTGATCCTAGCAAGAGCATCACTGACATTGCAGCAGATTGCGGCTACCAGGATCACAGCGCTTTTTCTCGTATTTTTAAAGCCACTGTCGGTATGACTCCAAGTGAATACCGCGAGGTCTTGCAACGTCAGACTATTCGCCAAGCCAGAGCCTGATCCAAGCATATCCCTTAGCGCATCCCCCAAACAAAGGGATCGCGCTCATCCAGTAATAAAGTCGCCTCAGCATTCACAAAAGCTTTACCGCGAATGCTAGGTAAGATTTTTTCTATATTATTTGATTCTGCCTTTTCCCCTGCATCTGTCTCTGCCTCAGCTATGTTCTGGCCAGCTTTAAACGTCTGATAAGACGCTTCAAACACACTGCCTATAATGCTTTCTTGCCACCATATTTCACCCGCTGTTAATTTGCCATCTGCCGCCAGGCAAGCCAGTTTGGCGCTGGTGCCGGTGCCGCAAGGTGAGCGGTCGTAGGCTTTGCCCGGGCATAGTACAAAGTTTTTGCTGTGATTATTGGCTGAATCTGGGGTGCCAAATAATTCGATATGGTCAATCAACGCGCCATGCTCACCGGTAATCTCGTTTGCCTCCAAGGCTTGCCTTACCCGCCAGCAAAAATCGGTAAGCGCATCGATATTTTTTGCTTGTAACTCCTGCCCATGATCCGCGATCAGAAAAAACCAATTACCACCCCATGCCACGTCGCCCCTTACAAGACCGTGGCCAGCGACTTCAATTATGACTTCTTTGCGGTAACGCCATGCGGTGACGTTATGCACAGTCACGCTATCGTCAGCATGTAGCTCAACTTGCACAACGCCAACAGGCGTGTCAATTTGATGTTGCCCAACGCTGATCTTCCCCTGATAAGCTAAACTTGCCACAAAGCCAATCATGCCGTGACCACACATGCCGAGATAACCCACGTTATTAAAAAAAATCACGCCGGCAGTACACTCGGGGTTGTCGGGGACGCAGGCCAAAGCGCCAACCATCACATCAGAGCCTCGTGGCTCGCAGGTGGTCGCAGTGCGGTAATGATCAAATTCAGTTTTAAAGCGAGTGACGCGCTCAGCCAAAGTGCCTGTACCCAGATCAGGTCCACCAGCGACGATTAACCGGGTGGGTTCGCCACCGGTATGTGAATCAATAATGGATATTTTTTTCATGTGCACAGAATACTCAGATGTTGGCGCATTGTCTTGACGGATTGCCTCTTGCTTATTGTTGAAATCTGCATAGTCGGCGCTATTTCGATTCTAAGATGGTTTATAGAACTTACACAAAATTGTGCCGGTTAGGTGCCGCAACGCAGATGGGGCGGTTCTACGTAAGTCTTAAGTTTAAAAAATTATGGCAATCGTGATAATGCCGGGCGATATGTAACTTGGGTTTAGGCAAGCTGATCGTCCGTAATTAAATATACTCCCCATTAAATTTTATAAAAATGCCCTATCGTCCAGTAATTACATGGACAGATAAAATATACCTATGTGGAGTATATTTTTAATGACATATCGTTGATTATCTACAAAGCAAAATAAACCTCAGCTTCCATAAGGTGACCCATACAGATTTTTAATTATTCTCCGTCATTTTTGACTAAGCGCATAAAAGTAGCCGGACAAAGATGGGATAGGATGCAGCAAAATTGCCATGCGATAATGCGAACTGCTTATTTGAAACCACCGCCCAAAACCGCATGAATTTAGTCACTCGACAGCGCGAAACCCCCAAGCCTGATCCCGTCAAAAAACGGCTGATTGCTGGCGTGATGATTTCGCTATTGATTCATGCATTGATATTGTGTGTACAGTTTGGCGTGTCCGGTCTGAGTTTGCCTGGAGCAGCAGCGCCGGAGCAAAATAATCTCGCCCCCGCAGCTGAATCAGAATTGACGATCCAAATTGCAAATCCAGAACTTAATACCAGTGCCGCAATCCCGCCGTTGCAGGTGCCACAGCCACCTGTGTCAACACCGCCGGTAGCATTGGTAACAGAGACTGGCATACGTTTGATAGCGCCTGCGGTTGCAACGCCAGCAGTACCAGTACCCACATCATCCAAGCCAGCGGTAGCCAAGGCCAAAGCAAAAAATGGCCCCAAAAAAATCGTAGCACGCGCAATTCCGTTGACGCCTAAAGCTGAGCAGGAACAATCGCCAGAAGATCCGGTACGTGTTATTGCCCAAAATGAGATGCGGGATGACAGCTTTGTCGTGCCGCTACCCAGCCCAGAAGACCCGGAGCACAAGCCCGATCCAGAGTCCCGGCAAAAAATTACTAAACCTGTCGCACCCATCGCACCCGATCCTATGCTGGATGTCGCCAGTGTAGCTAGTGTCGCCGAGCAGCCAGACCCGGCGATACAACAAGCCGCAGAGCGGGCAGAGGCAGCCGAGTTAGCAAAGTTGGCAGAAGAGACCAAACGGGCACAGTTAGCCAAGCAAGAAATCCGGCAACAAAAACAATTGAAAGAAGAGCAGGCGCGCTTGCAATCGGAAGCACAGCTTGCAGTCCAGACTGCGCAAAATGTGGCGATCCAAAAACTACAAGAAGACAACCGCAAACAAGCGGATGTCAGCAAAGCGGCAGAGATAGCGTACAAGTTAGAAGAGCAAAAATTAGTCGAACTTAAGCAAGCCGAACTAAAGAAAATTGAACAAAAAAACAGTGAACAGCAGCAAGCCGCCCAGCAATTAGCACAGCAAATAAGCCAGGACGAAGCCAAACGCACCCAACAAGAGCTAGCACGTCTGGAGCAAGTGCGCCAACGAGAACAAGCGATTCAGCTAGAGCGTCAGCAAAAGCAAGCAGCAGAATTACAAGCCCAACAGCAGGCCATTGTGCAAGCTAATATGCAAGCCAACAAGCAAGTGGCCGAGCAAATGGCCAGGCAAGAAGCACAACGCATTGCACAGCAAACTACACAGCAAGAACAAGAAAGCAAGCAAGCTCAAACCGCTCAGGCCAGCACAAAATTTGAGCCGCGTACCTTGCCTGCGATCGGCAATAACAACAATCACGGCGATAGCATTGCCAGCCGTGCAGATAGTGGTGACCGTAGTGGTGATAAATCAGGCGAAGGCAAGGGCATCAAAGACGGCGACCGCAATGGTAACGGTAGCGAAAAAGGTTTCGTCCTGCCTAAAACTTTATTCAGCAGCGATCTCGCCAACAAAGCGCTGGAGCAATCACGCGGCTTAGGTCTGTTACGTGGCCGGCCACCAGTCCCCATCTTTAGCGACGACGACAAATCACGTCGCCGCGCGGTCGGTAGTGAATACAGCAAAGATGTTCCATTACGTATGTATGTAGAAAGCTGGCGACAAAAAATCGAACGTAACGGTAGCCTTAATTATTCACAAATTTCCAAAGACAAAGCCCGTGGTTATCCCGTTGTATCGGTCATCATCCGCAGCGACGGCAGCGTAGAAGATATCGTCCTCATCAGTTCTAGTGGTCGTGCAGACCTGGACGAAGCAGTACGCCGCATCGTCAGAGTCAACGCTCGCTACGCATCTTTCCCCGCCAATGTGGCAGAGAAATATGACACTATCGAAATACGCCGGGTCTGGAATTTTGAAGAGGCGCTAAGGATTACTGAGGAATTGCGGTAGTTTTGTTGGCGATGTTTAGATTGGATTTTGCGAGTGATTGTTTTAAATGAAATTACATTAAATCACTAAAGGGACGAATGATGTATCGCTTAATCAGTTCGCTTTGCCGCAGTTATCGGCGTGACGGTGGCGACCTCTAGTGCATGTGGTACCGGTTTGTTCCAAGGAACCAGCACATAGTGTGGCTTAGCGCTTTACTGGATTGTTCGATTCCCTAAATTACTTTGGGTCTGGTGCAGCGGCAAGTTTCGCTTTCTGGTGGCTTTCTATTCGACGGGAACGGCAGAACGCTCTTTAAATAGAGTAACTAATGAATAGACGAGTGTAATTGTAACCAACCATTAATCTCCAGCCACGTCATTACATGCGCTTTGCCGCTCGGTACCCAAGAAGGATCTTTGAGTAAATCTGGTAGTTCCTTCAATCCTACCCGTAGCAGATTGCCTTCCCAGTTTTCTTGCAGTTGCTCTACTGCTTGCGCACTGATGGTTATGCCGATGGCGGCGCATTGGACGAAGCCTGTGGTTTTTTCTTTGACTAGCGATAGCGGGTGTGATTCCGTCCCAGCTTGTTGTCGCTGTTGCAGTGGAATAGTGATTCCAGTTTCTTCTTTTACTTCTCTTTGTATTGTTGCTAGCAGGCTTGCTTGTCCGTTGCGCCGGTCTAGCTCTGGATGGAATGCGCCGCCGATGATGTGTAGGCAGTTGGGGTGGGTAGCGACACTGGCCGCTCTGCGTTGCAGAATGATTTCTTGCGTGTCCTCGCAAATCAATACTGCGCTGGCGCTGAGGACTGCGGGCCGTTGTCCTTCGGTGCGCAAGGCGCATAGTGCTGAAAACAGAATTTCTTTAACTTGCAACGTCAAGGAGCTTGTTGATGACGTAGTGTGAGTTGATTCGTTTAGCCCTGACACGACGATGACATGGGGATCGTCTGGTTTGCCGGATTGGTGTAGTTGTCTTGCAAATTCATTTGCTTGATGTTGTTGCTGCTCCGAGAGTATTGCTTTGCCGATAATCTCAATTATTGGCTCTATTTTTAAAAAAGCGATCAGTTCTAGCTGATCAAAGAACTGGTGATGTAGTCGCTGCTGTGTTGATAAAAGAGAGTGTGACATAGGCGTATCAAAGCGAATAGGGTGGCGTTTTTTAACGGGTCTTATGGCAATATAGGCAGATTGAATAGAAGAGGCAATCACGATGCGTATTTTGATCACGGGTGGTACCGGTGTAATCGGGCAGCGCTTATGCCCAGCGTTGTTGGCAGCGGGGCATGAGTTGACTGTATTAAGCCGCA
>JANXTO010000242.1 GCA_025352365.1 Undibacterium sp.
AATGCGAGTGGACTAAATGCGGTCGCTACCGCGATAGTGGAGCTGATGGCAATACTAGCGAATAAGCGCAAACTAGAGCGACGGCGATTGGATGATGAGCGTGACATGGAAATTCCTCTTGATAAAAATTTTAGGGTCTTAGTAAGCAAACATATTGGGAATAAATGATTCAGAAACAGGATGCTGTGTGCGTTAGATCAACAGCGATGATGAACGACGATGAGGAACACCACCGGAGCACCAAAACTTAGGTCGTTTAATCGCTGAAATTGGTGCATTTTTAATATACTCCCCATCATTTTTATAAAATATGCTCTATTGTCCAATTATTATATGGACGCTTAAAATTACTCCTAGCCAGTATATATTTTTGGATGTGCTTAGAGAATTATAGAAATCAGCATGCGCTAGACAATTAAAGCGTTCAGCGATGGTCAATGCGTCGCGCAACCGTGTTGCCGGCGAACTGAATAATTTGTACCAGTACGATCAAAATAGCGATGGTAAAAACCATCACATCGGTTTGAAAACGGTAGTAGCCATAACGTATCGCCAGATCGCCAATACCACCTCCACCGACTACGCCAGCGACAGCCGAATAAGATAAAAAGCTAATCGCCAAGACGGTAAATCCCAGCACCAGTCCGGATCTGGATTCCACCAGTAAAACGCGCCAGATAATTTGTAATTCTGATGCGCCAATCGCATGGGCTGCCTCGATCACACCACGTGGAATCTCACGCAAGCTTTGTTCTACCAGCCGGGCAAAGTAAGGAATGGCAGCAATCGACAATGGCACTGCCGCCGCAGTCGGGCCAATTGAGGAGCCTACAATCGATCGGGTAAACGGCACCAACGCAACCAGCAAAATAATGAAGGGAAAAGACCGCACCGTACTCACCAGCCAATCCAGTACCGCATACACCGGACGGTTAGCCAGCGATTGCCCCGGTCCGACCAGGTATAGCAAAATACCCAATGGGCCACCAATTAGGACTGCCGCAGTTAAGCCAATGCCGAGCATCAAAAATGTTTGAGCAATAGAGACCCAGAGCTCAGGCAAGATATTCAGAATATTCTCAGACATACGCTAGCTCACGCGGCGGCTGCTGAATGTGCCATCCTTGCTGTTCCGATTGGTCGGGTAGCTTGAATTGCCGGGATGTTTGCTTTTCAGATCGCTCCAGTTCTAAAATGCTTTGCGCAAATCTGGCGTAATGCACTAGCTCTTTTCCTAGCGAGGTTTTGCGTGGGGTGATGTTGTCGGCGAGCGCAAATTGTTCTGCGATGACACCGTTTTCTATGACTGCGACGTGCTCGCATAACTCATGAACGACCGATAGTTCATGCGTGACGATCACAATCGTGACGCCGAGGCGTGCATTGATATCGCGCAGCGTCGCTAACAACGAACGCGTAGTTTCGGCATCTAAGGCAGAACTGGGTTCATCGCATAACAAGACTGCCGGGCGGCTGGCCAGTGCGCGGGCAATCGCCACACGTTGTTTTTGGCCGCCTGATAATTGTGATGGATAGCTATTGGCTTTGTCTGCCAAATCAACCAGAGACAAACATTCTTGTACACGCTCTGCGATTTGCGCACGGTTTAGTCCACCATGGATTTTTAAGGGCAGGGCAATGTTCTGAAATACACTGGCATTCTGCAATAAATTAAATTGCTGGAAGATCATGCCGATGGACTGACGCGCTTTGCGTAATGCCGATTTATCCAGCGCAGTCAGATCAAGCTGATTGACGGTAACGGTTCCGGTATCTGGTCGCTCCAGTAAATTAATCAGACGCAGCAAAGTTGATTTGCCTGCGCCACTTTTTCCAATCAGACCAAAGATATCGCCGGAATGTATTTGCAGCGAGACGTCTTTGACTGCATCAAACTGTTCACCAGCTGGTAGTGCGAACGATTTTGAGACTTGATCAAGCTGAATCACGACGTTTTTTTCCGGTAATTGCTTACTGACGTGCGTGCCGTTTGCAGTCGTTGCAAGCTTGGTGAATTTGGTAGCATCAAATAGTGTGGACAATTGAGACATGAGAGGCGTTCTGATCACGAGTAAGGTGTAGGCTCTGGCAAACTGCCGCTGAGAACATAGCGACCCAGATCACGCAGTTTGTAATCGATAGGGTCGTGCAATGTGTGTACACGGACGTTGCGCCAGAAGCGGTCGTAGCCATAACGTGCACTCGTCGAGCGTGCACCGGTGATGTCAAACATTTGGCTAGATACTTCCAGTCCGGCTTGATGCGACAGGCATTTGGCTTCTGCCACGCTGATCGCCAGTTCACCACGATCCTGCGCCGTGATTGCTTCTCCTTTATTCCAGACAAGTTGCAGGTGCTCCGCTGCCTGATCTGCCAATGCAATTGCAGGGCGCAGTAATAACCAGAGGCTGCCAAAACGATGCTGAATATAGGGATCATCAACCGTGCTTGGTACGCCAGAAGCAAACCAGGGACGTGCTTCATCACGGCTGTATCGTCTGGCTTCATCAAAGGCGCCTAAACCTATGCCCAAATACAGATTGGTCATGATTAATTGTGCGACTTGTGAGCGCACGCTGGCTTGTGCTGTCGCCGCTGTGCCGGGCGCCAGCAAAATCTCTTCTTTGTGCAAAATTACATTGGTAAAGACTACATTGCCGCTATCAGTCTGGCGCTGACCAAATGCATCCCAGTCGGGATTGATCTGGATGCCGCTGCGATTGCTCGGTATCGCTGCAATCAGAGGACTTTGGCTGGCTTCATGCCATGCCGATATGGTGAGTAAATCCGATCCGACCGAGCCGGAGGAAAAACTTTTAATGCCGTTAATTTTGTATTCGCCATCGCTAGTATCCGTGACCGCTTCAGCGACCGTGTCAGCAAGCGCGTGAGCAACAACACGTTTATCCAATGGATTTAAGGCATTGCCCCAAAACCAGCGGTTGTTGACCGTGTTGGTGAAAAAAGTACGTTGCTGCGTTTTATCTCCATACAGCTGCACACCCGCCAGTTGCAGATGATGGAACGCAAACACATGCGCCAGCGCGCTATCGACTTTGGCTAAGTCACGAATGGTCTGAAAAATCTGCGGCCAGGGCGCATCTAAGCCGCCGTATTCTGCGGGAATTGATAAAGTGAGTAAGCCACTATTGCGTAGTAATTTTCTTTCTGCTGCTGCATGGCCACCAGCCCGGTCACGTTCGACGGCAGTTGCTGCTAGTGTTTTTGCGATTTCTGCTGTGACGGCAGAGACTTCAAAGAGCGAGCTTGCATGAAGATGGTTTGGCACGTCAGCACGCAATGTTGCTGACGCTAATGGTGCCGAAGTTAATATGCTTGGCTTTAATGAAGCCGATGTTAAGGCAGAGTGAGATGAGTGGGGCATAGCATTCTTTACAGATGTCAATGCTAAAATTATTCCATTGTGTCCGCCGCAGTAAAACGAATCATTTCAACTTTAGTTATGCGAATTCTGGATTCGACCGCCTGTTTCATTCTGTTGTCAAGGTTTTCGAGGTGGTGAATATAGGTATTGTTTTTATTGACAGTTCAAAAGAAACTTTGCAGAGTGTGGGCTGTTGTTGCTTAACCCCATAATGTTTTGATTCCTGAATTGGTGCTTGAATTTCGCTACGGAATCACCTATTGTGCAACGCACCAAGAATAACAAGGTACACAATTGGCTAATTTATCAAATAATCAACACGAAAAAAGCACAATGGCGGGGCTAACGCTGGCAGCAGTCGGCATTGTCTACGGCGATATTGGCACCAGTCCTCTTTACACGATGAAAGAGGTGTTTTCAAAAGAACACGGTCTACCTCTGAACGAAGCCAATATTTTTGGCGTGGTCTCGCTGATCTTGTGGGGATTGTTTATCATCGTCGCGATTAAATATGTCACCCTGAT
This sequence comes from Undibacterium sp., assembly GCA_025352365.1. Classification (GTDB taxonomy): domain Bacteria; phylum Pseudomonadota; class Gammaproteobacteria; order Burkholderiales; family Burkholderiaceae_D; genus Undibacterium. The sequence goes on from JANXTO010000242.1 coordinate 3,910, forward strand.
TTTGCGGGCAGATAACCGGGGCGAAGGCGGGATTATGGCGCTGACAGCAATGGCGTTGGAATCAGTTGGCAAAGCCTCCAGATGGCATTTTTTACTCTTTGTGATTGGTTTGTTCGGCGCTGCGCTGTTTTATGGCGATGGTGTAATTACTCCCGCGATCTCTGTGCTATCAGCGATTGAGGGGCTAGAGGTTGCTACCCCCGCATTTTCTCCTTATGTGGTCCCCATTACTTTGGTGGTGTTGATCGCTTTGTATGCGGTGCAAAGCAAAGGATCTGCGGGTATTGGTAAATGGTTTGGCCCGATTATGGTGATCTGGTTTGTCGCCTTGGCTGTGATGGGCGTAATTAATATCATCAAAATGCCAATGATTCTGGGTGCGTTAAGCCCGTTGCATGCAGTACGTTTTTTAGTGTCTAACGGGTGGCTAGCATTTTTAGCATTAGGCGCAGTAGTGCTGGCATTTACCGGTGCTGAGGCTTTGTATGCAGATATGGGACACTTTGGCCGCAAGCCAATCAGAATGGCGTGGTTTATGGTGGTGTTTCCTGCGTTGGGTCTAAATTATTTAGGGCAGGGCGCATTATTGATCGTCACGCCGGACGCTGTTAGCAATCCGTTTTATCAGCAATTGGGTGCTTGGAGTGTTTATCCTTTAGTCGCTTTGTCTGCTGTTGCTACTGTGATCGCATCACAGGCAACTATTTCTGGCACTTTCTCCATGACTAAGCAGGCGATTTCTTTAGGTTTTATGCCAAGAATGAAGATCGTCCATACGTCATCGCAAGAAATCGGTCAAATTTACATCCCTGCGGTGAACTGGTTGCAGTTATTGGTGGTGGTGGCAGCGGTAGTCGGTTTTGGTAATTCTTCTAATCTGGCGTCTGCATACGGCATTGCTGTTACTGGCACGATGTTGGTGACGTCGATCTTAACTTTCTTCGTGATCCGTTACGGCTGGAAATACAATCCGATTCTTTGCTTTGTTGCGACCGTATTTTTTACCACGATTGATCTTGCATTTTTCTCGGCCAATGGCTTGAAATTCTTCCATGGCGGCTGGTTCCCGGTGGTACTGGGCATCATCATGTTTACCGTAATGGTGACCTGGAAGCGTGGCCGTGAGCTGGTATTTGATAATCTGAAAAAGCATGCGATTCCGCTGGAGGCGTTTTTATCCTCTTTGTTTGTATCACCGCCTGTGCGGGTCGCTGGGACCGCCATCTTCTTGCGCGGCGAATCCGACGGTGTGCCCCATGCGCTGTTGCACAACTTATCGCACAATAAAATCCTGCATGAACGGGTTATATTTTTAACTTTGCATAACGAGGATATTCCTTGGGTGCCGGCCTATGACAGAGTCAAAGTGACTGATCTCGGACATGATTGCTACCAGATTGATGTGTTTTATGGCTTTAAAAATGAACCAGATATCCCCAAAGCGCTGGATTTGTGTGAGCCATTTGGGCTGACATTTGAGCGGATGGAAACTTCTTACTTCATCGCGCGCCAGACGATTATTTCAAGACCGAATAGCGGTATGGCCTTGTGGCGCGAATGGCTGTTTGTCATCATGTCTAAAAATTCACGCGATGCAGCAGATTATTATCAAGTGCCAACTAATCGCGTAATTGAAGTCGGTTCTCAGGTTGAAATTTAAGCTACTTTAGTTTGCTGAGAGCCCCAAAAACGCTTGAAAAATAGCGTGGGGGCTTATCAAGCGAATTTGGCTATGCTATACTTTCGTTTTAGCGGCTGTAGCTCAGCTGGATAGAGTACTTGGCTACGAACCAAGGGGTCGTGGGTTCGATTCCTGCCAGCCGCACCAGATTCAAGGGACTAGATGCAAATCTAGTCCCTTTTTTCTTTGGTGGATTGGGTTCATGCGGTTTTTGGGGGATATTCTTCTTAGAACTCTAATTTGCTTCCTCCTTACCGGTTTTGATCAGTTGATATTCTATAAATGTCATCTCTAGACGATCAATCCATCAAACATAGTTCCATTTAAAATATAAATGCGAATCATTATCATTTATTGATACAATAACTTCTCATTTACCCGTGAGGAGTTATTTCATGTCACACAAAACCAACTATGTAGAATGTCGCCAGACCTTGGTCGCTGCCAGCGATGTAGGTCATGTGACGACTTGCCCCGAGTGCGGACATGTGCATTTGAATTTGCGCGCGGTGACGGTCAGATTTGAATTAGATGCTTTTCGTGAATTGACCGAGATGCTGAGTTTTGCCCAAAAACGTTTAGATGTTGATCCCGCTTTACACGATTCTGAATCGTCTGAATCTCGGGTGCTTGGCACTGACGGTGGCAACAACATCAGACATTAACCGGAGGGCAGCTCATGTGCGAACTAGGTAAAAAAGCGAATAAGCCAGCAAATCTGAATTCTAGCCCGAACTCTAGCCCGAATTTCAACCTCAATTTCAAATCAACTTCAAATGCTAATTCCAGTCTAATTGATATCGATACGATTTCTCAACGCTTGGCTGCCAAGGGATCGCGTCGCCGTCGCTTATGGGAGTTGCCATATCATGCGTTATGTCCTGTTATCGGGGTTTGTTTGCCCATTACGGTCTTGCGTCGTCTGGTGGATAAGGCATTAGGCGGGCAGACGGTTGCTGATGATTACGAATTACATTGTGGTGCGATAGCTGATTGTAAATTTCGTACAGCGATGACGGAGCGTTTGCAGGCAGAGTTAGAGCGCCGTTACGCGATTGCTTTGCGTCAGTCATCACAGATTAAATCAAGCGAGGCGTTGTCTGTCTGGTGGTCGCAGGGACAGCACAGCGCAGATGTTGCTGGCGTATTGTGGGCAACGCTGACTCATGCGCGTTGCGATAACTCTTTAGAAGAACGGGTGTTAAGAGAAATCCATATGCTGCAACATCAGGTTGGCACAACTGATCGTGTCAGTAGCCGGCGCTTTATTGAAATGCAGGCTGATTATGAACATGTCAGTAAAGAGTTGGCCGCCCATCAAGAGCGCAGTACCCGCATCATCGCTGCCAAAAGTGCCGCTATTGAGCAATTGCAAACTGATCAAGTGCAATTGCATGCCAGCTTGATTGGCAAAAATACGGTGATCGCCAGTTTGCAAGATCAGATCAAGGAGCTGGAAGCGGGCTTCCCTGATTTACGTGCAAGACAAGAGCAAGCACGTCATATTGATACGCAAATGGCACGCATTCATGATTTAGAGAAGCAGCTTGCCAGCATGCAGCGGCAGCAATCCCAACTAGAACAAGTCCAGCAAATCCATCAATTGCAGCAGCTCCAGCAAAAAGCAGAAGCAGATCTAGCGGCCTCATTATCTGATCGCTCAGCACAGTATGAAGCGAGTAATACCTCCGCTAATTTACAAAACCTTGGCCTACAAAACCGGTCGATATTATGTGTTGGCGGACGTCCGAACATTGTCCCGATGTACCGACAAATGATAGAGCGTACTGGCGGACATTTTTTACATCATGACGGTGGTGATGAAGATAATGCCTCTTTACTTGGCGCTAGTCTTGCGGCCGCCGATTTAGTTATTTGCCAAACGGGTTGCGTCAGCCATGGTGCTTACTGGCGAGTTAAAGATCATTGCAAAAGAACAGGCAAACCTTGTGTGTTTGTTGAAAAACCCAGCGTCAGTAGCATGGCACGTTGTCTTAAGGATATCCAGCTAAAAAGTCAGTCTAATCAATCCAATCAAGCAGCTAAACACAGCCGATCAGTCGCTTCCCAAGATGAACAGCTAGTCTCAGAAGCCCAGAATGACGGCACAGGCGGCGAATGATGCGATCCACACTACAAAATAAAGAGACACAGGTGGTTGAGCGAACTTGCGATCAGGATTTGAAAAATCTTGGCTTAAAAAGTACCATTCCAAGGCAAAAAATATTAGAGGTGATACGCAATAGCAAGCAGCGCCACCTCAGTGCGGAGGACGTGTATCGACGCTTGCTGGAGCAAAACGTGATGATCGCCTTAGCAACCGTTTACAGAGTGTTATCGCAATTAGAGGCAGCGGGAATTCTGGCGCGCAATGTATTTGAATCAGGTAAAGCGATTTATGAAATTAGCGAGGGCGGTCATCACGACCACCTGATTTGCCTCGACTGCGGCACGGTGATTGAGTTAGCCGACGATGTAATTGAATCGCGCCAATTACAGGTTGCCCAGACACACGGATTTCAATTGCTTAGACACCGGTTAGCGCTGTATGGAACCTGTCCGGCATGCTGCAAGATTCACCATACTTAGGCCGCTATGCTTAAGTCACCATCATTCCAGGCTTAGCTTGTTTAAGGACTGAGTTAGTGTAATCGGGTGCTCAATCAGAGCGCGGCATTTACCCATTTCATTGCCCGGCTCAATTATCGAATTATCCGCACGCATTAAATTACATACGGATATACTCATTGCAGTATATTTTTATGTCCAATAAATTATTGGGCATAAAGGGTATATTTGGCATATACCCCCTCATTTTTACTTATTTCAACTCGAGTGGATAAGATATTCAGTCGATGTCAGCCATCAAAGAGAGCAATAAAACGACCACCGCGGAGAAAGCGAATGATTTGGCGGAGATGTACTAAATATGCAACATAGCTACAATATTGACGAGTTTGCAAGGTTTTTGTTGCTCTGAGTCTCTTTTACTATGTGCGCCTATGGCATAATTAAATGGCAAGCTTATTATTGGGCAATACAAACGATGCGCCTGATAAAAGACCATAAAAAGTTTGATGTCTAAGTAGTCGCCCCACCCAAATAAAAGCAAACTTCATTTCACCTCCACTTAAGGTTTTAATCCATGCAGAATCTATTCGATCACTCTTGTGACAGGTTTCTGGGCGTCTGTTTTGAGACGACTGCCATCAATAATTATGATAACAACGTCGCAATGATTAACCTGGCAAACGAGGTGGCATGATGCAAACCAATACGGATTCCTCAAAAGTCTCTTTAAGTTTTACCGGAACAGGCGGTGAATATTTTCGTATCTGGATCGTCAATCTTTTACTGACCATTGTCACCTTGGGCATTTATTCAGCCTGGGCTAAGGTAAGAAGAAATCATTATTTTTATTCGAGTACCCAGCTTGCAGGTGCCAGTTTTGAATATCACGGCAATCCGATTGCGATTTTAAAAGGTCGTATTGTGGCGTTTGTTTTTGTAACGCTGTATCACTTTGCGTTTAAGTTTTCTACCGGTTTCGGCTTTTTGATGTTGATTGCGCTAAGTGCAGTGATGCCTTGGTTGCTCTGGAAAAGTCTGCAATTTAAACTGTATAACTCCAGTTTCCGAGGTGTACGTTTTGGTTTTCGCGGTACCGCCAAACAGGCTTATATCAATTATTTAATGTGGCCATTTTTTGCCTTGATCAGCTTGTACACCTTGGTGCCTTTGGTGCATCAACGGATTAAGCAGTTCCAGCATAATGAGAGTCGGTTTGGTACAACGCATTTTTCTTTCGACGCAAAAATATCGCGCTTTTATCTGAATTATTTAATCGGATTTTCTATTTTTATTGCGGGTATTATCGTGATATGTCTAGCGTTTTCGGCACCAATCGCGGCGGTAATTGCAGCCAAACAGGCAGGGCAGTTTGCGCCACATCTAATAGTTGGTCTGATTGGGTTGGTATTTTCACTTTATTTTTGGTTGTTCGCGATTGTTCCCTTGTTTTTAAGCTTGATACAGAATCTGATCTGGAATCACACTAAGCTCGGCAATCGACAAATGTATAGCCATATGAAATGGGGACGTGTCACTTTCATTTATCTCACGAATTTGCTCGCTATTGTTTGTTCTTTGGGTTTGTTTATTCCCTTCGCCCAGATACGGATGATGCGTTACCGTCTAGAATCTATCTCGATTGAAATTGGTGATGGTTTAGACCAATTTGTAGCCGATGAAGCCGCGCAGGTTTCTGCTACCGGTGAAGGTATGGCGGATTTATTGGACTTTGATTTATCTCTATGATGCCTGTTGCAGCAAATTATTTTGATGGCAAAACATCGCGTGCCCACCACGTCTATTTAGATGTGGTCGGGCAGATTGCGCAGTTGACTGGCGATGTGCAACTAGAGTGTCCGCTGGATCAATTGCGTGTATCAGAACGCACCTCCAATAAGGTGCGTAAAGTTACCTTCCCTGACGGTGCTTACCTCGAAGTAAGCGACCCAGAAATGCTGGCAGCCTTAGCTAATTTATTGTCAGCCACCGGGCATAGTGACAGCCTGATCGTACGCATGCAACAAAGCTGGCGTGCGACCCTGATTGCTGTTGTCAGTACGGTGGTGTTGATTAGCTTGCTGTATGTTTATGCCTTGCCTGCAGCTGCAAAAATAGTCGCTTTTGCTCTGCCAGAAAAAGTAGAACGGGCTTTAGGTGATGGCGCACTGACATTTTTAGATGAGCATTTTTTTAGCCCGACTAAACTTTCTGTGGAAAGACAAAATGAACTGAGTACACACTTTGCTCGCCTGCGACCAGTTGAAGACGATAGTCCAGCTTATAAGCTGTTATTTCGCAAAAGTAAAATTGGCCCCAACGCGCTGGCCTTGCCCTCCGGTGAAATTATTTTGACCGATGAGCTAGTTAAGTTATCTCATAACGATGACGCAATCATGGGCGTACTAGCGCACGAACTGGGGCATTTGCACGAACGTCACTTAAGCCGCCGGGTGATACAAAGCTCAGCCGTCGCAGCCGTTGCCGTCGCCTTGTTTGGTGATGTTTCTACCGCCGTAGCGAGCTTGCCGCCTTTGCTATTAGATTTAAAATATTCCCGCGATGCCGAGCGCGAAGCGGATGCTTATGCCTTGGCGATGTTGGAAAAAAACGGTATCAGCTCCAGTGCGCTAGCAGATTTATTTGCCGATTTAGAAAAAAATCATAGCGCAAGTAATCCTTACTTATCCAGTCATCCAAGTAGCGCAGAGAGGATTATGTTTTTGCGTAAAGGTGATCAAGATGGAAGCCGGCTGAACAAAGCAGCGCAATAAATCATTGAATAAATAGCGTAGTATTTTATTCATTTGGAAATGTAGTTAGTCCTGCTTTAAATTAGTTTTTGATATTTAATTTTGGTGAGGTTGACCACGATTGCTGCAATATAGAAGATTTTTGCCACCGCTTCGCTTTGTGTTTTTCAATTGCTATGCTATAGTGTCGATCTTCGCGGCTGTAGCTCAGCTGGATAGAGTACTTGGCTACGAACCAAGGGGTCGTGGGTTCGATTCCTGCCAGCCGCACCAGATTCAAGGGACTAGATGCAAATCTAGTCCCTTTTTTCTTTTGTGCTAAGGATTTTGTGACTCATTTGTTCACTCAATGCTTGAGTACCGTGTTGCCTGCACCTGTCCATATCAGTTCCGCGATTTATCCATTTAAGGCATGCAAGCAATTTAAATCCCAACACGTTTAAACTAAAAAGCCGAGCTCACCATTTCATTTTTTGTTTGATCAAAGTGCTTAGCAAAGCGGCATTAGTTTGATGTTGCTTTACTCGTGGATGCGCGTCATAACCGGTGTATGGGAAGAAAATAGTGTCTATTTTTTCCTTGTTATTTTCGTTCTTAATTCGCGTCACTGCCGCAGTAATATAGCCTGGCCACTTCGATCCTTCCTTAGTCGCATCCATGCTGCCTAAGGCGCACACAATATACGCGTCACGATATTTGCCACGAATAGTTTTTACAAAGTCGACATAGGCTTGAATGCGCTGCTCATCCGAAGGTTCAGGGTTTAAGCGGTGCTCTATCTCAATTAACCAACGATCGTTTTGGAATAAGTTAATCACCACGACATCAGGTGTCCAGCTTGAAAAATCCCATTTAGTATCGTTGCGACCATACGCGTTTAACTGATCGTAGAACTGCGGCATGATAAATGGAAACCAACTCACCATCACGCCTATACCGCTTTGCGACGTGATGTGCATTTCTGCATTGAGATTGCGCGCCGTGATTGCGCTATATGCCATAAAATTATTTTTATCTTTTGCCAGATTATCTGGGGCGCCATCGGGGGATTCATTGCCCATTCCACTGGTGATCGAGTCGCCAAAAAATTCAATCTTCCGTTTTAGTCTGACGGGTGGCGATAATAATCCGGCACCATCGGCTAATGAGAACTCTTTGATGGTAGTTGCACCATCTTCACCCTCAGTACGTTTTGTCAGCAAAAAACTATGTTTTCCTGCTGCCAGATTGTCCGCCAAGACATAAATTTTTTCGCCTTTCTCTGCCTTCACTATGATCGGATGAGTTAAATCATGATCGATGAAAACATTGAAATAATTTCCCCCAAACTGATCAACCAACGTGACGGATAAATAGGTACCGGTAAAATTTCCGGTAACGCTTGAGCCTGGCCAGGAGATACTCGGCGTATCGGCATTACTGAGATCAATCCGCCCTGTATAGTGTAAATTTTTGTCGCCACCTAATATTTTGGTGCTTGCATGAGCAGGCAAGAATATCGCCGACAATACGATCGTTAAAAAAAATTTTTTAGTAGAAAAAAATAGAGGCATCATTTTATTTTCACGTTAACTTACATCATCAAAATTCCAGAGATGCACACACCTGCGGAGTGTAAAAAATTCGGATCATGTCGCTATCCGATTATGCGAAGCAATCAGGCTTTTCCACAAATCCCATATTCCCACAGCAAAAGCCCATTTTTGCCTGTGTATGCAATTTATTTTCTGCTTGGCACTGACGATATCAGGCACGGTATCGTAATGCATTAACTAATAAGGCAAATGCCGGCGAGGCCTCACGCCGACTTGGATAATATAAATGATAGCTTGAGAAAGTAGGGCTCCAGTCTTCAAGTACGGGGAGTAGACGACCCTCTGCGATATCTTCGCGCACCACATCCTCCAGCATAAAGCTCAGACCCATACCCGCCAGCGTTGCCTTGAGCATAGGAGACGTGCCACTGACAACTAATTGGCCGTCCACACGCACATTGAGTTCCCGCTTCCCTTTCTTCAACTCCCACGCATACAAACCGCCTAAGGGTGGCAAACGAAGATTAATGCAAAGATGGTCGGTCAGGTTTTGTGGTGTCTTAGGTGGCGATCTTTTTGCAAAGTAAGAAGGCGCCCTGACGACGAGCATACGCACATCGGGGCTGATGCGTACGGCGAGCTGTAACTGTCTTAATCAGACTCGTTTAGCGACATGCGGTAGCACAAAAGTCCATCAGTTTTCTATGACGTTAGGGCTACTCGCACTCAAGTCCTAAAGTCTGTATTTCTTCTAGCTACCATTCAACTAAATAACGAATAAATTATATACTGATGAGTAGTATATTTTATTGTCAATATAATATATGGGTAATAAGGTATATTTATGAAAATTTAGGGGGAGTATATTAAAAATGGGCTAGATTATGTCTGTTCTATTCGTAAAACGGATATCAGAATAAATACCTCAAATGACGAATGCCAGAGATATTTTTGGTCAGGCGGGCTTACTGCCGTTTTTTGGAGTACGGCTAACGATGCCGCATCCGACTTCGTACCCATCCTATACTGATGACATAGCGCGAACCTTTATTCACGCGAGTAACGCTGTGCTCGCAAGCGTCAGGTCTAAAGTATTTGATACGGTCAGATTCAAAGATGGGCGTGGCGCAGATAAACTCACCTCCCGATAAAGCGCGCTTGATGACGATGTTGAGTCGATAGTGTTCACCGGATGAGACAACATCCACATGCGGTGCGATTTCTGCCCCTTCAAGAAATCGCAAGATATACAGATCAAAAGGCAGTGGCCATAAACTTTGCAGCAGCAACATTTTGTCGTAGCCAGACATTTGACGACCGCGTTGCCAGCGGAACGCCGTTCTAAAATAGGTTCGGATTGCAGAAGGATTTTTTGCCATGAGCTAATTCTGATACGGGGCGTGAGGAGAACGCAGGGGCGCTTGAAAGTTAAACGGATGCTCTTACAGTGCTGAGTCCGCGAAAATGTTCATCGAAAAAGTCATTAAGAGACCAATAGCTCATTTCATATGTGTCATGTGTAAATCCAACCTCACACATGACTAAGAATCAGCTGGCGCAAGCTCCAGCCGCTCGGTATGTCTTGATGTATAGGCGATTTTTTTGTGGCCGTGATGTTAGGTGTGCAGTCAGGTGCCATATCGATGACGATCCTGTCCGCCTCTTGTTGAGTTTCTTTGTGAGACGCCATGATGGACTTTAACAAACGATGCAATTGCATCGTGTCTGGCAGCATGGTGCCAAAAAAATGCATGGTGTCTTGATGTTGTATCAGGATGGTGGGGAAGTTTTCAATATCGATCTCGTCCACCAAATGCGCCTGGTCTTCTGTGTCTATCCAGGCGAAACAGACATCGGGATGCTGTTCGGCTAATTGATCGAATGCGATCCGATAGGCTGTGCAGGTGTCGCACCAGGCTGCGCATAGGCAGGCTACTAGCCATTGTTTGCTCGTTAATTGGCGTTTGATGAGTGCCAAATCTTCAGTGTTCGTTGCTAAGTTCATGTATGACATTTTAACCGAACTGATCTTATTTCGGCTTGAGGCGTTTGATTTATGCGGATTCGAACATCAGAGTTTGGGATTGCCTTCGCGCCCTGTAAAATACGGGTATGACAACACTTCTTGCTATTGAAACTTCGACAGAACTTGCTTCTGCTGCTTTGCTAATCGGCGATACTCTGATCAGTCGTGAACTGACGGGGGTACAGACGCATTCCCAAGGTATTTTGCCTGCCATACAATCCTTGTTGCTGGAGGCGGGTTTGTCGCTAAAACAATGTGATGCGATTGCTTTTGGTTGTGGTCCCGGGGCGTTTACCGGTGTGCGAACTGCATGCGGGATTGTGCAAGGCTTGGCTTTTGGTGCCAACTTGCCGATATTGCCCGTCGTGAGTTTGCAGGCAATGGCAGAATCCGCCCGCCAGCAACACGTCCTATCGACTAAGGTCATTGATTATGTTGCGGTACTTGATGCCCGTATGGGCGAGGTGTATTGGGCGCAATATCGTTATCAAAACAGCGTATGGCAGGTGATCGTAGCGCCGACTTTATCGAAGGCGGAGGAGGTCGGGGCTGTCGTTGATAGCGACTTATCAGATAGTCGATCACTGGTATTTGCGCTTGGACAAGGCGTTATGCTGCCTGAAAATGTCAACATGGCTGAATCGTTTTCGGCGCATCTGCACATAGCTTGCATGCCGCATGCAAGGCAAATAGCGCAACTCGCTTTACCCGATTATTTTGGGGCGCGTGGTCTGGATGCATCGCAAGCGCAGCCGTTGTACTTGCGTAACAAAATCGCACTGACTACCGAAGAGCGCATGCAATTGAAATCGGCAAGCTAATGCAAGGCAACTTAATTTTTAGCCGGCTTGGTTTTGAGGATATCGATGATGTCTTAGCGATAGAAAATCAGGTCTACTCACATCCCTGGTCGCGTGGCAATTTTTTAGATTCTTTGTATAGCGCTTATCATTTGACCGGTTTGCGCGATCCGTCCGAAAAACTGATCGGCTATTTTTTATTAATGCCTGTCGTCGATGAGATGCATTTGCTGAATCTTGCCGTAAGTGCCGAGTATCAGGGTTTGGGTTATGCTCGTTTGATGTTGGACAATATGGTAGCAATGGCGCGGGAGAAGCAGTGTCTGGCGATTTTGCTAGAGGTGCGGATCAGTAATCAGCGCGCGATTGAGGTGTATCAGCGGTATGGCTTTAAAGAAATCGGGCGTCGAAAAGCCTACTATCCCGCCCACGACAATCTGCGTGAAGATGCGATTGTGATGCGAATAGAGTTGTAAATCTCGTTATTTTAAATTGTAGTGAATTATGATACTGGTGGTGAGTATATTTAAGTTGTCCATATAATCATTGGGCAATAAGGCATTTTTAGTAAAAATAATGGGGAGTATATTTAATTGGGGGCAGGATTTCGCAATATCCAAACGCCGCTACTATTTTTTTATCATAAATTTGACTCGTTTCAACTTTATTCGCTCTTATTTATTAGCGATCAACTAAGCCGTCAACTGAGCCATCATGAACATCCCAGAACATAACAATCCAAAGCAACACGATGCAATGCTGGCAGAGCTGGGTATCGGACCTGTCTGGAAATTGCGTGAGACTAACGTCGATGCTGATGCCCATTCTGGCATTGACGCTGCGCAGGCAGGTGCCATCATATCGCCGGAAATCATTACCCGCGCTGGTCAGGAGTCTAATTTATCGTCTGAGCAATCACATGCGCAATTTCATGAGCAATCCCCAGATCAAGCACACCGACCATTAACAGCAATCTCAGTCAACCCATCAACGTCTACTGCCGAACTTGATTGGGGTGCATTAGAAGCCAGAGTCTCTAACTGCCGCGCCTGTCATCTGTGCGAAGGTCGCGCCAAGACGGTGTTCGGTGTCGGTGATCAACATGCGAAGTGGTTGTTTGTTGGTGAAGGACCAGGCTATAACGAGAATTTGCAAGGGCTGCCTTTTGTCGGACCCGCTGGGCAGCTACTAGATAACATCCTGCGCGCTTTGGGTATGCAACGTGGCGCTAATACTTATATCGCCAATATCGTCAAGTGTCGCCCGACCGATGCCCAGGGCAAGGACCGAGCGCCCGAACCCGAAGAGGTCGCTGCCTGCTTGCCGTATTTAAAGCGCCAAATCGCATTGATACAGCCAGAAATTATCATTGCACTGGGTAAGACCGCTGCGATTTCATTGCTGGATTTAAATCCTGAAACTCCCGTCGGAAAGTTGCGCGGCTCGATTCATCATTATCAGGATTTACCTTTGGTCGTGACTTACCATCCAGCGTATTTACTACGTAAGCCAACTGAGAAAAGTAAAACTTGGGAAGACCTTTGCCTGGCGCTACAGGCAATCGCACAGACTACTGCGGTGGCATCGTCGACTATGTCGGCATCGACTTGATGCTATTAATTTTTTGGAACTGAGTTTTTTGAAACTGAGCTTGGATGCAAACTTACCAGAAACAGTTTCATCAACAATGGCAGCATCTGCAAGACCCGCACGTGCGCGCGCTGGTATGGATGCTCACTTCGCCCAACTTGCTTGCGAGCGATCCCGCTGAATACGCAACACTAGATTCAACCGATTCAACAGGTTCAATCAGCGCACCCCGCTGGCATGGACAGATTGCCCGCATTGCGCTGCCTGATCCGCAACAATTATTAAGCTGGATTAACCAGCTTGATCAATATCCCCAGGTTTTGCATGACGCTCTGGCGGTGCACAAACATCGCAGGTTAGGACATTATGCTGAAAATTTACTGGCGTTTTTTCTGAATCATCAAAGTTTGTCTGGGCTACAAAATTTACTCTTTGCCCAAAATCTGCAAGTACAAGGTGCTAAGCAAGTGACATTGGGTGAGTTTGATTTTTTATTGAATGACGCCCGGGGATTCGTCCACTGGGAGCTGGCGACCAAGATGTATTTGTTCGTCGGTGATCTGGATCAGACCCGTAGCAAGTTCGCACTAGACGACTATATCGGTCCCAATCAGCTTGATACCTTTGCCAAAAAAGCGGACAAACTTTTTAATCAACAATTGCTGTTATCTCACCACACTGCTGCGCGAGCTTTATTGCAGCGAGCCGTGATTAGCACGCAGGCATTGATGAAGGGCTGGTTATTTTATCGTCAGCCGATTGCCTCTGCTAATGCGCCGTCAGAGATCGCGCCTGAGCACTGCCGTGGTTATTGGTGGACGCTACAAGATATAGCGGCGATGGCGATACAGCATGGCGTGATTTTGGAGCGTATGTCATGGCTGGCACCAGCGCAAACCAAGCCAGAGCAGGTGTTGAATCAGGCAATGTTAATGGATGAAATACAGCGCCGCTTTCAATTGCAAAATACACCGGTGATGTTGGCAATCATGCGTGAAAACGGCGATCTAATGCAGGAGGACTATCGCGGTATGGTGGTGCCAGAGCAGTGGCTAGATCTTGCGCAGGAAAGATATCAGTGATCACATTTAAGTGATTAGCGTTACTTGTGCTTGACAAAACCTGTCTTAAAAAATGGGATTTATTAAGGCGTTGGTTGACAAGGGTGCTTATGCTCACCGATCAAAGCAACTGAATCAAACTCCAGTTGGTTCAACTGATGTTTGCGCATCACTAAATACATCGTGCTGGCCATAAACAGGCCAAACAGGATGATCACAAAATAAATACTGACGTTGAAAGAAATCAACAAGGCGTACAGTCCCAGCATAGTAAGTACCGACAGGTTTTCATTAAAATTTTGTACCGCAATAGAATGTCCAGCGCTCATCAATACATGTCCGCGATGCTGCAATAAAGCATTCATCGGAACCACAAAGTAACCGGCCAGTGCACCAATTACGATGAGCAATGGATAAGCCACCCACACATTGGTGACTAAAGTCATGCTCATTACCGTCAATCCCATCGCAATACCTAATGGCATTACCGTCAATGATTTTTTTAACGGAACAAATCGCGCTGCTGCCACTGCGCCTAATGCAATCCCGACTGCGACTACGCCTTGTAATGCTGCGGCTTTATCTAGGGGCATTTTCAAAGCGCTTTGTGCCCATTTCAATACGATAAATTGCAGAGTCGCACCGGCACCCCAAAATAAAGTCGTGATGGCTAAAGAAATTTGGCCCAATTTATCTTTCCATAAATTGACGAAGCAATTAGCAAAATCTTCTACCAATTTTGCTGGGTTGCGTTCTTGATGTACGTAACAGACGCCGGTATCAGGTATCCGTAAATTAAACAAAGCGGCCAGGGCATAGCAGGCGGTAATCACACAAATCGCCGCTTGCGTCGCGGTAGAAATATTAAAATCGATGAAGGGGAAATCTAAGTTCAGTAACATCGCCGCATTGTGCGGGTTGACTAGCGCACCACCTAATACCGTGCCAAGAATGATGGAGGACACGGTTAAGCCTTCAATCCAGCCATTGGCTGCCACTAATTTCTCTGGGGGTAATAATTCGGTCAAGATGCCGTATTTAGCTGGGGAGTAGGCCGCGGCGCCAAACCCGACGACCGCATAAGCCAATAGAGGATGAACTCGGCAATACATTAAGCCGCAACCAAACACTTTGATCAGGTTGGTAAAGAACATGACTTTGCCTTTGGGGAGCGAATCTGCAAAAGCGCCGACAAAAGGTGCCAACAGCACATACGACAAGACAAAGAAGAGTTTGAGGAAGGGAGGCATCCATTCGGGTGACTCCATGGACACCAACAAAGCGATGGCTGCAATTAATAAAGCGTTATCTGCGAGCGACGAAAAAAACTGCGCCGCCATGATCGTATAAAAACCGCGTTTCATTCTTTTTATATGCCTGTTACGTAATGTCACCGACTCGCTTTATACCATGAAAAACCAAGAATATTTGTGATTTACATAGGGCAAGTTTTACAATACTGGTTAAACTATCAGTAGTTTTGTCAATATACCAAACTAGCTTTGGTAAGTTTAGTTTGCGATTGATTGGCAATTTATTAGCAAGCAGATTTATTGTTGCGACGCACCAAATTTAGATTGTATTGACGCTGTAGTTAAAGCGTATTTTTTAAAGTTTATTTTTGAAGCTTATTGTTAAAGTCGACATCCACGTTTTTTGATGAATTTATTTGTTTAGACCATGGCCAAACCAAAAACCAACTACACCTGTACCGAATGCGGTGGCATCGTCAATAAATGGGCAGGGCAATGCCCGTCCTGCCAGCAATGGAATACCTTGGTAGAAACCATTATCGAAACTAGCGTCAATCGCTATTCTGCCAAACCACAAAGTCTGGCGCAGACTGCGCCTGTACTGAATCTGTCTGAAATCGATGCAGAAGAAATTCCGCGTTTTGGTACCGGTATTGATGAATTTGACCGGGTGCTGGGCGGTGGCCTAGTTGCCGGCGGAGTAGTGCTGATCGGTGGCGATCCGGGAATTGGTAAGTCGACCTTGCTGCTACAGGCGCTGGCCAATTTATCTAAGGTCAAAAAAGTGCTGTATGTCAGCGGTGAGGAATCCGGCTCCCAGATCGCCTTGCGTGCCAAACGTCTGGCGGTTGATGCCAGCGATTTAAAGTTACAGGCAGAGATTCAGCTGGAGAAAATCCTCAACACGCTGGCAGACCACAAACCGCAAGTGGTGGTAATTGACTCCATTCAAACCATGTATTCGGACGCCTTGAGCTCCGCTCCCGGATCGGTAGCGCAAGTCAGAGAGTGCGCAGCGCAACTGACGCGGATTGCCAAGACCATGGATATCACGATGATTCTGGTCGGCCATGTCACCAAAGAGGGCGCACTGGCGGGACCACGCGTGCTGGAGCATATTGTGGATACCGTGCTGTATTTCGAAGGCGATACCCATTCCAGTTTCCGTCTGGTGCGCGCGATCAAAAACCGCTTTGGTGCGGTCAATGAGCTGGGGGTGTTCGCCATGACTGAACGTGGCTTGAAAGGTGTGTCCAACCCGTCCGCTCTGTTTTTGTCGCAACACGACACGCAGGTTGCGGGTTCTTGCGTGATGGTGACGCAAGAAGGTACCCGCCCTTTGCTGGTTGAGATACAGGCCTTGGTCGATAGCTCGCACGCGCCCAATGCCAAACGTTTGTCAGTCGGCCTGGAGCAAAACCGCTTGGCAATGTTGCTGGCCGTTTTGCATCGTCATGCGGGTGTCGCCGTGTTTGATCAGGATGTGTTTATTAATGCGGTTGGTGGCGTCAAAATTACCGAACCGGCTGCTGATCTGGCGGTTTTGCTGGCGGTCAATTCCTCCATGCGCAACAAGCCTTTACCGCGAGGTTTAGTCGTGTTTGGTGAAGTCGGCTTAGCTGGTGAAATTCGTCCGGCACCGCGCGGACAAGAGCGTCTGCGCGAGGCTGCCAAGCTGGGATTCTCGATCGCGATGATCCCCAAATCCAACGCGCCCAAGCAGCCGATTGAAGGCTTGACGCTGATACCCGTCGACAGGATAGAAGAGGCATTGAATAAAATACGGGATGTCGATAGTTATGTAAAAGAGTAAGTGGTAAAGACTAGGGAATATCGATCGTTTTCAACGACGCGTTGCGATGCGTGCTGCATCGCTTTGGAGAATATCGATTCTACATACTCCCCTAATTTTTTATGAAATATGCCTTATTATCCAATGATTGATTGGACAATTTAAATATACATATGGGGAGTATATTTAGTGGGACTTGAGTTTTAAACACAACTTCGCTGCCGCAACGCCGCTGCGTACTGCCGCCTCCAGCGTCGCCGGGTAGTCATTCTTGCCACCGTCGGCCTTGGTGTAATCGCCTGCAATAAAACAGTTGGTCAGACCAAGATCGTTATCGGGTCTGTCTAATGCTGGTGTGCAAGAAAACGTGGCGCGTTTTTCTGAAATAATTTGATGCCATAGTGGGTTTGCGAGCTGCGGCAGTTGGAATACCTGCGCCAGTTGCTGAGCAATAGCGGTCGCTAATGCCGTATTGCCTAGTTCAATCGCCTGTTCAGATGCGCTGACGACGACCGCTAATAAACCGGCTTGTGATGGATGTAACTGGCCGCGATCAAAGACAAACTGTCCCCAGTGCTGCAGCTCTGCCTGGTCTCGTAGAGCGAAAAAAGCACGCGGCAGTTGCAGCTTGGTGTCGTATTGAAGATAACAAGTGGTGATGGCCTCATAGCCAAAACCAGAAAGCTGGCGGGTAGTTTCTGCTTTCAGATGACTGCCTAAAAGACGCGTCGCTTGCTCAGGATTTGTCGCTACGATCAGCGCATCAAACTCTTGCTGATGGCTGGTATCCGTACTTGTAAAATCTAATTGCCAGCCTTGCTGTGCGGTGGGCGTGATGTGCTTCACCGTGGTACCAAATTGCACATTGCCACCCGCTGCTTCAATCCATTGTCTGGCTTGTTCAGGGAAGAGGGCGGATAAGTCTAGTTTGGGCAGCAGCATGTCGGATGCCGCTCGTTTTGCTCCCAGACTATCGCGTAAAACATTTAAAAATACTTGTGCCGAGGCACGTTCTGGTGGGGTATTTAAGGCAGCAATACACAAGGGATTCCACATTAGCTGACATAGCCGGTCAGTCTGATCAAAGCGCTCCAGCAGCTCGGTCACGCTGCAATCTTGATTCAGTTGCCATCCCATCCAGCGCGCTGTCGTTGAGAATCTGGCCAGCGCGAGTTTGTCTTGCTTATCCAGTCCTTTAGCACGCAACAGCGCTAGCAGCAAATGTAAAGGCGCCGGTAGTTTGGGGGCGATAAATTGCATGCCATCGGTGTAGTTTGGATAAACCATCTGCAAGGGCAAGCGCAAAAGTGCCGCGTCCAGATCAATCCCGACTTTGCGCATGATCGCCAGGCTGGCGCTGTAAGCACCTAGCAAAATATGTTGGCCGTTATCCAGTACATGCCCATGCAAATCCACCCGCCGCGCCCGGCCACCCAAGGTGCGTGCTGCTTCAAACAAGCTCACTGTCGCGCCTTGGCTGGCAAGCTCAGTGGCCGCTGCGCAGCCTGCCCAGCCAGCACCAATGACGGCGACGTGTTGACCAATGCGTGGATTTTGTTTGCGATTGATCTGATCGAGTTTAGCCACGGATGTAGGTTTTCCAGGCCAGCCATAGTTTGCGGATGGGTGTCAGCGAGATGCGCTGAGTCAACACTTTAAAGTGATCGTCTTTAATTTCTACCAGCAAGGCGCGATAAATGGCGGCCATAATCAGACCGGTGCGCTGGGCTTTACGATCTTCCGCAGGCAGCAGGGCAAAGGCGTCGTCATAGAGTTGCTGCGCCCGCTCGTACTGGAACTGCATGAGAGCTTCAAATTCAGGGCTGTGGCGCGCATTCAAAATGTCGGCGGCGGTGACTTTGTGTTGTTGTAACTCATTGACTGGCAAATAAATCCGGCCTTTACGTGCATCTTCACCGACATCGCGAATGATGTTGGTCATCTGGAAAGCCAGCCCTAATTTTTCAGCAAATTGTTTGGTTTGCAGATTTTTGATGCCAAAAATACTGGCAGACAAAATACCGACGACGCCAGCCACATGCCAGCAATATTTTTGCAGACCGATAAAATCGAGATAGCGTGTCTGGTTTAAGTCCATCTCCATGCCATCAATGATCGCCAGCAAATGTGCTCCGTCCAAAGCATAGGTTGCCATGTGCGGCAATAAGGCTTTGGTGACGGGATGGGTGGGTTGATTATTCAGCATGGCTTGGATTTCACCACGCCACCAGCTGAGTTTGCTGCGGGCAATGCCATCGTCAGTGCTCTCATCCACGACATCATCGACTTCGCGACAAAACGCGTATAGCGCCGTGATGGCTAAGCGTCTTTCATTCGGTAGAAATAAAAAACTGTAATAAAAACTGGAGCCGCTTTGTGCTGCTTTTTGTTGGCAATATTCGTCTGGAGACATGCTTAATGAGTGAGTTTGGCTGGAGAGGACTGATGAGTCCGCTGTTGGCTGCGTGCAATGCAGCAATAAGCCCGTATGTTATCCGAAGTGACAGAGACTACAAATAGACAAGGCAGAATTAGCGGTTGGGGCGTTGCTTTAATCGGTGTTGCGATGCGCTTTTAGTAAATTAATTGAATGTTTTGACTTAGAAATACATGTAATGCTTTGTAATCTGATACGGTTTTTTGTATCCGGCGCACGCTTTTTTCGTCAAGCTCATATACCATTACGCAATTACTCAAATTAAGCAGTGTATATATTGCAATAGTATTGGGTTTGATTGATTTTGACCAAATGGAATAGCGAATGAAAATGATGAAAAAAACGAGCCTGGTTCTTCTAGCTAGTAGCTTGCTGCTCGCCTTGGCAGCCTGTGGTGGCTATGTGTACACAACGGTCGGTGGTACGGTCACTGGTCTTGGCAATGGCTCTACGTCAGGAGGTACACTCGTGTTGAGAAATGAAGGAAATTTTCTTCAGCAATTGACAGCAGATGGCACTTTCTCTTTTAAAGTCGCAAGTAATGCCAGCTATACCATCAGCGTTGCGACACAGCCCGCCCAAGTTAATTGTACGGTAGCCAATGGTACAGGCACCATGACCAGCGACGCTGCAGTAACTAATATTGCGGTGACATGCGTACCTAAGGTGCCTGTGATTGCAACTGTTTCGGGGTTAACTGCGGGCTCATTACTGTTGTATAACAATGCGAACATTAATCTTGATGCCTTGACATTAACTACCAATATTGCCGGAACTTTTTCTTATTACATTCCAAATGGCTCTGCTTATGCAGTGACTGTCGGTTTGCAACCTGCAGCGCAGACTTGTACTGTACAAAATGGTAGTGGTATAGCGAGTACTACTAATCCGCAACCAGCTGCTAATGTGCTCGTTAACTGTGTGCCAAGTGTTCCAGTTTCTGTGATTATTACTGGTTTAGGTAGTGGCAAATCAGTCGTACTGGCCAATGGTACGGATAGTTTGACTGAGGGTGCAAATGGTACCTTTACTTTCGCTAATTCAGTCTTAGACAGTCAGCCATATGCTGTAATCGTGACGACACAACCGGTCGGACAAACTTGCACAGTGGTTGGTGGTTCGGGTACGGCACGACTGAGTAATCCGACTGCCGCAAGCAATATCCAAGTTAATTGTATCTAAGCTGTTATTTAAGCTTGTATAGAATTTGGTAGATGGTTTCTGTATAAGTTCTATAACTGAGTTTTATAAATAAGTTCTACAAAGAAGCCTAGCGAAAAGTAAAAAAGCCGATGTCTGCAAAGATATCGGCTTTTTTTATGAAGCAGGTTAGCTTTTATACGCTTTCGAGTGCGCCGTCCTGATTGAAGAAAAACATATCCTCATGTTTAAATCCCCAGCGCCCACCT
>JANXTO010000301.1 GCA_025352365.1 Undibacterium sp.
ACACACACATCCAACCCCGATTTATGTCATGGTCACCGAAGGCACTATGTTTGTCGCCAGTGGCGGCGAAGAAAAAGCGTTTCATGCAGGGGAATGGTGCATGATTGACGCTGGCGTAGAGCATGCGGAACGCTTTGCAGAGAAAACCTCTACTATCGTATTCTGGGTCAAAAACTAATAATGTCGGTTTGAGCAAAGCAACAAATAAATATTATGTTTGGTTGATATGGGCGAATAAATAAAACGAAAATCGGTCGTATTCTAACTGTAACGAATGCAATAAATCGTCGATCGAGTCTAGCTTCCCGACCTTAATCGCCTGATTGATCTCATGCGCGAAATGGCGAGCAGGGTCAGCGTTAAAATTACCAAATAGCCCTGCTAGCGAGTGCGCATTGAGTTGCAAAGTCTCACGGTCTCGGCTAGCCCAGGCATCCTTCATATCACTTATTTGTTTGGGTGCATGCGCTAAAAAATGCTCCGCTATCAAACCAACCACTTCGGCATCAGCGCTACAGATCGCCACGCGATAGTCAAAATATTCCGTCTTAAACACATCGACTTCAGACTTCATTTTGTCTGGCTTTATGCCATCTGCAGGAAACTCAAATGACCGGGCCAACTCAGATTGCTGAGGAAAATGCTTTGCAAGCATTTGTTTAAAAACATCCGCTTTAAATGGCTTCGACAAATAATCGTCCATACCATTAGCGATACAAATTTGCTGATCGCCCTCAAGCGCATTTGCGGTCATCGCAATAATTGGGATATGCCGATGTTGTCCATGCTCTCGTTCACGAATTTTTTTAGTCGCCTCAAAGCCCCCCATCAATGGCATTTGTAGATCCATTAAAATAACATCTAATGTCAAACTGTCGTACAACTCCAAAGCTTCTTTGCCATTGTTAGCTACCCAGACCTCATGACCCCATTTCGTCAATAAAGCCGATGCCAATGCTTGGTTAGAGAAGTTATCTTCAGCAAGTAATATTTTTAAGGTGCTTCTCGCTTCTCGAATGCTATGTCTGGTGACGATCACTTGCTCCTCATCATTAGAGACCCTGCCACTGCCAACAACGTTGGCAATCGCTGAACAAATCTCATCGGCGCTGGCGGGTTTTAATAAATAAGCCTGAATCCCCGCTTGGCGACATTTTTTTAAATCCCCTGGCATACCGCTGGAGGACAACATCACAATGGGAATATGCTTCACATGATCTATCGCAGAAAGCTGCTCAGCAACTTTAAATCCGTCGAGTCCAGGCATGGCGTAATCAATTACTATGCAATCGGCTACCACGGATGGATCAGCGCAGTAAGTTAATAAGTCCTCACCGCTGGAAAAATCGACTACCTGCATCCCGATTTTTGATAACAGGGTGTGCAACACCTTGCGATTGGTCTCGTTATCATCAGATATAAAAACAGTGAGTCCGGCTAACGCGGCATTCTGTTTTTGGTTGGATTGACTATGCAGTTGATCTTCATATGACAAGGATAATTCAACAGAAAATTCACTCCCCTTGCCCAACATACTCGTCACACCAATGGTTCCATCCATCATCGCGACTAAACTTCGAGTAATCGACAGGCCGAGTCCCGTCCCACCAAAACGGCGGGTCGTTGAACCATCTTCTTGCTCAAAGGCATCGAAAATACGATGCTGCTTTTCAGCAGTAATACCGATACCAGTATCTTTCACCAATAATAAAAAATGGACTTGATGGTCGGTGATCTTCAACAATTTAACGGAGATCAATATCTCGCCAAACTCGGTGAACTTGATCGCATTTCCAACTAAATTATTGATAATTTGTCGAAGGCGACCCGGATCACCACGTAACCTGCAAGGTATCTCTGAATCAATATCAAGGACGAGCTCCAAACCTTTCTTCACCGCACGTAATGAGTGTGTGCGCAAGGTTTCCAAAATCATTTTAGGGAAATCAAATACGATCGATTCCAATCCCATCTTGCCTGCTTCGATTTTTGAAAAATCGAGTATGTCGTTGATAATATCCAGCAAAGAATCAGCAGATGATTTGACGATCGACAAATACTCTCTCTGGTTAGTGTCTAACTCCATATCCAAGACTAGATCCGTCATCCCAATAATACCGTTCATCGGTGTACGGATCTCGTGACTCATATTGGCAAGAAATTCACTTTTGGACCGATTTGCAGACTCTGCTGATTCTTTCGCCACCAGCAAAGCTCGCTCTGCCATTTTGCGATCAGATATGTCTACAATCGTTCCCAACAAACCTAATATGCTGCCATCCGATTTGAGCAAGGCTGTTTTAGTAAATATTGTGTCGACACTGACCCCATTAGAGAGCGTTACCACCTTCTCGCGAGAAACTACGCTACCAGATTTGATCGACTCTAAATCGGCATCGCTATAGACTTTATCGATAGAACGATCGACCTGACCAAAATTATCATTTCCAATAAAATCCTCCGGCCTGCTTTTAAACAAGTCGCAAAATGCTTTATTGACCCTTAAAAAATTTCCATCACTTCCCTTGAAATAGACAGGGAGCGGAATTGATTCAAAGATCGCATCGACAAATTTTAGATTTTCTTTGAGCTTTTCGGTTGCATTCCTACCCTCAGTAATATCGACCAAACTACCGGTTAAGCCAACAACGACACCATTTTCAATTTCGAGCTGAGCGTAGACCGATATCCAGCGATATCCCCCCTGCTTTGTGATGTAACGGGCATCATGTTGTGAATATCCCTTTGAGCGAGCAAGTAGTTTATGTAGACCCAACTCAATCGCGACCCGATCACTTTGATGAATAAAATCCAAAAATGATTTTCCTATCGTTTCTCCAATAGAAAACCCGGTAATCACGGTCCAGGCAGGATTCAAAAATGTCCAGACGCCCTTTGCATTTATTCGAAAGACGATCTCTTTTAAGCGATCAACGACGGTGCGATATTGACGCTCACTGATCCCGATACGCTCCGCCATTTTCTTACGCTCTGTGATTTCAGTTCGGATCGCAATGTATTGATAAGGTTTTCCGTCCTGATTCAAAAATGGAACAATAGTCGCATCGACCCAATATTGATGACCTTGTTTTGCGATATTACATATCTCACCGTTCCATACCTTGCCTTGGGAAATCGTGTCCCACAAGTTAGTAAAAAACTCTCGAGGATGTAATCTTGAATTAATCAAGCGGTGGTTGACGCCCACTAATTCAGAGCGATCGTACCCACTGATCTGGCAAAATTTATCGTTGACATAGATGATTGTTCCGTCGGTATCAGTGATGCTAACGATAGCATGCTGATCCATCGCAAACCGCTGGTTATACAGCTCCAGACGGCTGGCTTCTCGCTGGCTGATCAGTCTTGGTAACAGCGCAGACAGGACCTCAAGATCATCTTCTTCTGGAAGATTAAGTACCAATTCCGAATGTGACAGTAATTCTGCCGCTGCTTTTCTTACCGATTCAAGACTGCGGTTACGACTGGTTAATTCTGCCCGCATGCGCTCATTAGCCTCGCTCAATTCAACTGAACTGATATCGAGGCTGCGGGAGCGAAGGTCGAGGTCTCGATCAAACTGTCCATAGGTTGCATCAATCTTACCGATGAGTTCGGGAAGCCCGCTGAGAAATAAAGTCAGTGCCTCGCTATCGGACGATTGTCTTGCCAGCGCTCGTGCTTGTTCTACAACAAGCGCAAAACTATCGTCTGACTCGACACCACAACTCCGTCGCAGCTGTCTGGCTAAGGTACGATGCATATGAAATTTAGTGTCAGTTAGTTTGAATTGGAGTCGATTTCATTAATCCAGGTAATCGTCATCGTTTGATTATGTAAGCGACATTCACCATGAAAATCCGAACCCGCTATCTCACCGTTGGAATAAAAACCGATAATTGTGGCATTTTTCCCTAAAATATCAGCGACTGCCTCTACTTCCTCGTCGACACGATCACCCATCACTAATTTTCGACCAATACAACTCACCAGGATTGCAAGTGACTCAGTGTCGACTTTGCCGGCCCGCGTTAAAGCCGCTGTTGCTGCCGTCTCAGCACCCTCGATTAATTTATCGGTACCGGAATGCATCAGCCTTAAATAGCCATTGGCATCAATATCCCCAGCCAAAGTCAGCGAGCCATCAGCTTCATTTACTCCTAAAATCGTCCTAAAAATACCGATCTTATCGTGATTTTTTCCAAGCATTTCAAATGGAAATAACAGGCCAGACGCTGGTAAGTCTTTTGCATAGTCACCGAGGTAGCGTTTATATACATCCAAGGCACGCTCACCATCTAACTCGAATAAGACATTTTCAGCGCAGCGCGTTACTTTTCTGCTAGGGCCAAAGGGTTCCCAACCGCCAAAGGTGCCATAACTTAGCTTTATCGATTGACCATACAAGCCGACTGCAACAATCTGATCATCTGCAACGCCTGATGTACCCCAAGTCCAGGTCTGCCGAAATGCGCCAGCATCAGCCGCGAGCCCACCCGATATCGGCGTATGGGAAGGCAAAGCGGACTGCAAGCCGGACACTAATGCACTGCCATTAATCGATACACCAGTACCAAAGATCAGTATTCCGGCCAGGTCGTCAGAGGGAAGCAAAGCCGCCAAACGGATACCGGCATCAAACGAATCTGCCATATTGGCAATTGGCGTTGAAATAGATCGCAATGTCGTGTTTGAAAATTTGATCGCGGTCAGTGCGGCCGTATTGTCGTATACCCGATCAACTACTATTTCACCAGCAGTAGAACAGCCTAATATCGTCGCATGAGGAAATCGCTTTTTTACGCTCACAGAAAATTCGGCTGAAGTAAAAAAAGCGAGCGCGCCAAATACTAAGACTAAATCAGGTGCATCTTCCGAAATCGTACTGAGTATTTTCTCAAAATCGCTATCCAGCTTTATGATGATCTGCTGTGTTTTCATTCTTTTAGTCTCCACCGCCGCAGCGATAACTATCTTGTCTAATCGGGAAATTGCGCTCGAATCCTTAATACCCCTGGCCAAGCGTCTAAAAAAGCGTGGGCACACGTGGGGCAAAAATGACTACCTACATTGTCGGCAATATACTGTCGCGCGTCATCAAGGAGCCATGCTTTTTTATAGGGTCGTTCAGATGTCAACGCGTCGAATACATCTGCGACTGCGACGATTCGACCAGACAGGGGAATATCATCACCCGCTAAACCAGCAGGGTAACCACTGCCATCAAATTTCTCATGATGTGCACCGGCTATTTCAGCAGCGAGTTGAATTAATGGCGCGTTACTTCCCGATAAAATCTCGGCACCGATTTCGGCGTGTTTTTTCATAATCGTCATCTCATCCGCGTCAAGTCGACCTGGTTTCAGCAAGATATGATCTGGCGTTGCTAATTTGCCGATGTCATGCATGGGAGCCGCTTCGAGCAAAGTTTGTTGATATTCCGGCGGGAGATGTAAACATTTGGCGATCAAGACAGAATAATGTGCCATGCGCAAAATATGAGCGCCCGTCTTTGGATCCCGATATTCGGCAGCCTTAGACAAACGTAAGATAAGTTCTTTTTCTCGCTCCAGAATCGACGCAGTTGCTAGCGCTATCTCGTGCTGTAAATGCTTTGCCTGGTCTTTCAATAAATTTTGGGCGTGACGTAGTGCCAGCAAATTCTTGATGCGTAAACGGAATTCACTGGGATCAACCGGTTTGGATAAAAATTCTGTTGCGCCAAGAGACAGGGCCTCTTTCCGGACGCTTTTTTCATTTTCGGTCGTGACCATGACAATCAGAACATCGGCACAATTTTTAAAGGTTCTGAATTGTCCGATGAATTGATGTCCGTTCATATCCGGCATCATAAAATCCACCAGCACCAGGTCTGGACTATTGATCTGACACCATTCTATTGCCTTGAGCGGATGCTCAAATGTCATGACGTCCACCTCAGCGGCGGCTTTTGCCAACGCACTCAGCAGAACTAAGTTGGTCGTATTGTCGTCAACGATGAGTACCTTCATGGAACATCTTTGGAAATAGACCGCAGAAGTTTTGGAACGGTTTGTCACATTGGCTCAGTTGTCTCACGCGAAACAAGAAATGCCAGAATGAATACATTTATATATTTGAGGATAGCAAAAAAAACGAGTGATCTTTATAAAATCACTCGCTTTTTGCAAACAAACGTATATTTTCAATGTTAAGAGACAGTTCTTTGCTGATCTTGCCTTTTACTCAAGGCGTATCACGGTTCAATCCAGTTTCACCTGTGATACCAGCACGCCATCCGC
The DNA here is from genome assembly GCA_025352365.1 of Undibacterium sp. Taxonomy (GTDB): domain Bacteria; phylum Pseudomonadota; class Gammaproteobacteria; order Burkholderiales; family Burkholderiaceae_D; genus Undibacterium. Next base: position 6,282 of record JANXTO010000301.1, read on the forward strand.
GTCAGCATAAATCCAATTGCCTGGATCAATCGTTACGCCGGAAAAGCGGATACGGATATCTTGCTGCCCAGTGTTGCGTTTTGCGCTTTTAACAGGGAATGCGGCCAAGGCACGCACACCGATCTCGCAAGCATCGATTTCTTCGACATCGCGGATGCAGCCATTGACGATGATGCCTGCCCAGCCGTTTTGCTCGGCTAGTTTAGCAAGGTTGCCACCGACTAACGCGCAACGGAGGCTACCGCCGCCATCCACCACCAGCACGTGGCCGTTGCC
>JANXTO010000283.1 GCA_025352365.1 Undibacterium sp.
CCCAGAGCGCGTTTCGCCAAAGCCGCTTTCAGTTCTTTGTTGCCACCAGGTGAGATCGCCTTGGTCAATAATTGGGGACGGTGGCGTAACAAACGAATCGCCATATTTTTTAACTCTTCTTGCGGGTACAAATCCGGTGCGCCTGTCGCTCTGGCAAGATTGATTTTAATTGGCCGCTGACCTTGCGAGATGATGGCAGATACACGCTCGTGGATGCCGACAAACTGTGCCGGATCGATAGGTGCATTGATTGCCGGTTCTGTTGCCGGCACCAGATTAATACGCCGTGGCTGCCGCACAAAATAACCCGAGCGCGGGCGCGCCTCCAGCCAACCGTCAGTTTCTAGCTGACGACACATTTGTAAGGCTGTCGACAAGCTGACCGTATGTAATTGCATCAGCTTACGCACCGATGGCATGCGGTCGCCGATAGCCAAAGTACCTGCCTTAATCGCCGACAAATAATGCGCTGCCAATCGCCTGTATAGAGGCAATGGTAAATCGTCGCCCTGATCCGATGTGTGTGTTTGAAATGTACTGTGTTTTTGCATACGACGATCATCCTCTCAGCCATGCAGACTGAACAGATACAGTTAGTGTGAATAGACACAATAACAGATGCAAAAAACCTGTCTTGTACCGATGCAGTCTGTACTTTCTTGTGTCTGTTATGTGTGCTTGCGGTGGCCTATCCTGATGTTACTCACCCGATGAACACTGATAGATAAGGGAATACCATGCATATCACGACGTTGCAGTCCAAACAGACTTACCAGGTTTATGTCGCAGCTGACACGTTGCTGCATTTAAGTCTTGGTCAAGTCACTATTCAAACCGCCACATCTTGCATCAATGCTCACGCCTATTCAACACAGATCAGTCTGCCGGAAGGCTGCGTATATACCGTAGAGCGCAGTGGCTGGATACAAATCCATGCACAACAACGTAGTGAGATTTTGATGCAACTGCCGGAGCCCAACATAGCCGTCAGGTTCTGGCGCACATTAAGAGCAATTGCAATCCGCCGTACAAAATAGCACGGGCGAGCATCGTCTGAATTGATTATTTAGACGAAAAAATTTTACTATTTTGTTGAATGGAAGGCGCAAATCAAGCTTCATCGAATTAAAATTGAGGATCATTAATTTTCATTTAATTCGTTTTAATTTATCACGCTACTCCATGACCATCAAACTCAAAACAGAAGTACAAGAACGCCTGATCGGCTCCATCCGTCGCTATGCCTCAGAGAATTTGGAAGAAGACATGGGCGATCTCAAAGCCAAATTGTTTCTGGATTTTTGTCTGCAAGAAATCGGTCCCAGTATCTACAATCAGGCGATTGCTGATGCCCAAAATTATCTGCAAGAAAAGACAACGGAGATGGATGGCACCTGCTATGAAACTGAGTTTAGTTACTGGACTAAATCAGCTGGGCGCAGTCGCTGATCAACCCTCATAGCCAGACTATAGAGGTCGTACCGGAATGCATATTCATAATCAAATATACCAGTGGTCTCATCAAAGCGAGATCCAATCGGGTAGCGTTCAAAGTAGGGGCGATCATCACACTGTAACCCACTAATTGGCAACCAACCTCTGGATAACGCTATCCATGCGGCGCTGATCTCGTCAGCAGTGCCGACAAATTGACTCACCGCATAACGACCACCCGGGAGGGTCGTCAACATAGTGTTACCTATCGCGACGAAGTCTGCACCGACTTCCACTCCGGCGTCATAACGACATTTGTTTGCGGGAGTTACGCTTGGGTCGTCAAGCCCAATGCCATAAATAGGTTGATATCCCAAGTTTTGCACAAGCAACCATGGATAAAAACTCGATCTCCAAAACTCGCTAACGGCGATGCCGTAAAGTCCAATTTTGCGTAAATAGGCAATCTTAGTGTGTAGTAGTTCAACCTAATTAAATATTCAACAAGCGTTATTTCATTGGCTTATAAATGTTAAAAATTGTTTAAGGATAATTATCATTATGGTAATATTATTAAACACTCATCAATTAGATATTTAATGAAATTAATTCCCTTAAGCCTGTTGGTCAATTGATTCCGATCACAGTAACAGACCGACAATTTCAAGATGGTCGGTAGATAAAAATGCAAGTGAGTGAGATCCATATAAGCTGGAGTCGGGAGCGTCCGACAAAAAAAGTCGAATACAAGATGGTCGTCCATTACATGTACAATGTTGCAACACATCAAGTTTTTCAAACAAAACTCAAAAATACCTATGAATACGGATGTTTGGGAATCGAAAAAACTAGTTAATTTAAATAATTTTGGTAGCTGGGATATTTGGATAAGTTAGTCGGTGTTCCTCGAAAAAATTGGAATAAAAATGGAAAAAAAATTTGTCTTTCTCTAATCGAAGAAGATGACGATTATGAAAATATTCAAATAACCATTTTTAATGGATTAGCTACGTTTACTAGCTTTATCTATATTAATGTTGGCGGGCTTGAAAGTTTGATCTTTGTTTTAAATAAATTCAAGGCGCCCACTTATATAAATGGTTGTCCAATAGCACTTGGTAGTTTTGACTCAAATACTGCTGGAGGAGCGTTAAAGGCATTATTAACTGTTACTCCAGACGGACTGATTCAAATAGATGCAACTCTAATGAGCAATTTAGAAGATGAATCTGGCCATAAACAAGTGCGTCAGTTTGTTTTAATTGGAACATTAAAAAAATTAGATCAGTTTATTGATGAGCTTGGTTGCCTTTTATCCGCAACCGCAGTTGAAGCTAACTTTGACTTGTTGGATTAAATGTACAAATACAGGTTAAATTCTCATTAATGATCAGTCATCAATATGACAAACAGCTTAGTCAACATGGCACAGCCCGGATATTTTTGCTCCGGCCATAATGGCTTAGCGATCGTTTGGATTACCAAAAAACTCTTTCATCATAAAGTTCTCTAACTCAGCCGTATCTTGTGGGCGCGCAGAGAGATTGACGACCCGCCCTAAGCGCCGTGATTCCCAGCTGAAATCGCCTTGGTATTCTTCCCGAATCAAGACAATCATGCGGCGGATGATGGCGATGTTGATATCGCCCCCCAATCCCGCATCGACCTCGATGGTCTTTTTGAAGCTGTTTTGTCTGCTTGGCTTCCATCCACGGAAAGTGAAGGTCGCCATGCGGACACTTTTGGACGTGATCTGGAATACGCCGCTGGTGCCTTCACGTCCGTTTGCCTGTTGCATGCTACGCCGGACGTTAGCTTCGGCAACGTCTTGGGGGCTCATGCCCTTGTTACCTTGTTTGACGGCATCGGCATTTTCTTGCGCGGCGGCGTCTTCTGTCGCACGACGACGTTCGCGGGCAGCGTTGAGCATGCTCATCATGTCTTGCTGCGGGGCGGCGTCTGGTGGCGGTGTTACCGGGTTGGGTGTTGGCGTATCCGCAGCGACTACGGGTGTTTCTTTGGGTTGCGTGATGGCCTTATTGGGGCGATTAGGCTGCGCCTGCTTTGGTTTAGGCGGGGCTTTTTTCGGGACTTTTTGCTTTTCGCCCTCGGCCATTTTGGCGACCGTGGCTTTATCCAGGATCAAATTAATGGCGGCGGGTGTTTCTGTCTCGCCTTGCTTTTGAATCACGGTCTTATTCGTGAGAATAAAATAAAGCAACAGGGCGTGAATCAAGAGTGCCAGCAGGATTGCTAAGCCATTTCTTGGACGAAAGCGAATATGCAAATCAATTTCGCCCGGTACCGCCAATTCCTCTTGATTGTGCTCTAAGTAAAACTTCATTTATAGATAAGGCCAGACTGTAAAAACGAAAAATTCTGAAGCGGCAAGGATAACCGAAAGGTGACTAAACACTTGTAACAAATTTTGTTTCTGAATTGTGTCAAAAGCGAGTTTAGAAACTTGAAGCATTTACAAATATCCAAACCAGCCCAAACCAGCACCGATCGCCAATAACCAAAGCAAATGTAATCTGGTGCGCCATACCACTAAGGCGCAAACGGCTGTCATGATCCAAAGTGGCCAGGCGGGGTGGACTAATGCGGAAGAAGATGACGACGAGCTTGATCCGCTTGCCATAATCCAGCCTGTTGCTAGCAATAATCCGATGACGATCGGCGCTAAACCTAGCTTAAAAGCCCGTACTGCGCGCAAATTACGATTTTTGTGCCCCCAGCGAGCGGCGTTGTACGTAAGCGTTGCACTGGGGAGCATGATGCCAAACATGGTAATCAAAGTGCCGAGCGGGGCATACCAACCGTTGCCGGTATTCATCCCGATATTCCAGCCCATCAAGGCAATAAACAGCACATTGGGGCCAGGCGCGGCTTGGGCGAGCGCGATCGAAGAATTAAATTGCGCTTCGTTCAACCAATGATTCTGAATCACCAGATAACGATGCATTTCAGGCAAGGTAGAAATCGCACCACCCACCGATAGCAGGGACAACATCAGGTAATGCAGCAGCAGATGCAGCCAATCGCTGACTTGCACTGGTGTACGCCCGGATCGCAG
>JANXTO010000285.1 GCA_025352365.1 Undibacterium sp.
TTGAGCTAAATGAGAAAACCTAAGACCTCACCACAGAGGCGCTGAGTAATAATAAAAGCAGAGAAAAATACTGATTCGCTGTTCTCCTGATTTTCTCTGTGTCGTCCTGTCTTTGTATTTCTGTGGTGAGGGGTGGAGTCAGGTGGTTTCGTAAGTCCTGTTCCGATATGGATTGAATAGGCTTCAATGGATATACTCCCCTACTATTTTTTAATAAATGCCATATTGTCCAATCATCATATGGACATTATTAATATACCTACTAGGAGTATATTTATGATGCTTGCTGCGGAATCGTTAAAATTCACTTGGTAATATGATTTTTTCTGTCTCTGGAGATAGATGATTGCTTAGTAAAATCAGACGGTATAATCCCCGGATGCTTACAAATCCCCATCATCCTGCGCATCAATATCAAGCCAAGGCAATGCCATGTGGATAGACACGCATTGTCATTTGGATGCGATGGAATTCAATGGCGCGTCGCTAGCGGTGGCCGATGCTGCCGCACAAAAAGCCGTGTCGGCGATGGTGATTCCTGCTGTTCATCCGAGTAATTTTGAAGCGGTGACAAGCCTGGCGCAGCAACGCAGCGATTGCTTTTATGCCTTGGGTATTCATCCCATGTATGTACCGACCGCGCAAGAGAGTGATTTGCAGCTATTGCGTGAGAGAGTTTTAACACTTATGTCACGTAATGTCGGCAACACAGAGGACGGTGCCATAACGCGTTTTGTGGCAATCGGTGAAATTGGTTTAGATTTTTTTGTCCCTGAATTAAGCCAAAGTCCATTACGTGAGAAGCAGGAATTTTTCTATGTCGAACAATTAAAAATCGCCCGTGATTTTGGTTTGCCGGTGTTGCTGCATGTCAGACGATCACAAGATCAGATACTCAAATATTTACGTCGTATTAAAGTGGTTGGCGGCATTGCGCATGCTTTTAATGGTAGCGAGCAGCAGGCGCAGACGTTTGTTGATTTAAATTTTAAACTGGGCTTCGGCGGCGCGATGACTTACACCCGCGCTCTGCAGATCCGGCGCCTGGCAAGCAACTTGCCACTATCTGCCATCGTGCTAGAAACAGACGCGCCGGATATCTCTCCTAGTTGGTTGCACCCAGCGATCAATAGCCCCGCAGAATTGCCGCAGATCGGTGCAGTATTAGCAGAGTTGCGCGGGATGACAATCACGCAAATTGCCGCGCAGACTACCGCCAACGCGCTGGAAGTTTTAACCCGGTTGCCGCGCTCACTTCGTTCACTCATAGCTTAAACGATGCGGGCAGCGATCATCAGTTTTGTCATTGGTGTCGCTTGCTTGCAGCAACAGGCGGCGCTGCTGGACAGTTTTGACTTGACCGTGCTGGCGGTGATTAGTCTGATGTGTATAGTGCTCAATTCTTTGCTGAGTCCTGTCATTAATTCATGGCTTTCTGAGCGGATTATTTCTTCAGTTTTTTATCGCGCCTTCAATTTATGCGCTAAATGTGTAGGTGTCGCTGGCTTGGGTTTTGTATGGGCAAGCGCGTTTGCCCATTTTTATCTAGCGCAAGAATTACCCAACGTTTGGGAGGGCAAAGATATCACTGTCGTTGGTACGATAGACAGCTTGCCATTTCAATTTGAACAGGGAGTACGCTTCAATTTTTTGGTGGAGCAAGTTCTTGCCGATAGTGATGGAGACGAGCAAAAACCAGTCGTGCCATCGAAAATTGCCTTGTCCTGGTATGCACCTCTCAGATCACCAAATAGTACCGTCGCTGTGGTGCAGCCGGGAGAACGCTGGCGACTGAATGTCCGCTTGAAGCGACCACACGGCAACGCAAATCCTGATTCTTTTGATTATGAGGTGTGGCTGCTGGAACAAGGCTTACGCGCTACCGGAACGGTACGGAATAGCTTGGCTAGTAATAATTTAGTGCTTGCCGATCCTATGGTGACTGATCCTGCACTTACTGATTCAGTGACTAATTCAGTGATTAATTCTAATCAGCGCATAACGCCATTTGTATGGAGTATTGGCAATCTGGTTGAGCGTGGCAGAGCCGCTTTACGTGCGCGTATCCATGCAGCTTTACCTACGCATACTTATGCAGGCGTGTTGGTGGCGTTGGTTGTTGGGGATCAGCGCGAGGTCGCGCAATCTGACTGGAAAGTCTTCAATAGAACCTCGGTAGGGCATCTTTTCTCTATCTCAGGGTTGCATATTACGATGGTGGCAGGTTTGTTTGCTAGCTTGATCTATTGTCTATGGCGTCATTCATTTTTTCTTGATCATATTTTAAAAAAGCCATTATCGATTCGCTTGCCTGCGCAAAAAGCGGCAGCACTGGCAGGCGCTTTAATGGCGCTACTTTATGTCGCTCTGGCAGGATTTGGTGTGCCAGCACAACGCACTTTGTACATGCTGAGCGTCGTCGCGCTGGCCTTGTGGTGCGGACGTCTGACCAGTATTTCGCATGTGCTTTGTCTGGCGTTAGGTGTAGTGGTCGTACTTGATCCTTGGGCGGTGTTGTGGCCGGGATTCTGGTTGTCGTTTGGTGCGGTCGGGATTATTTTATTTGCTTCTGTTGGTCGTGTTTCTTCTTCAAAACCAGCTAGCTGGCATCGTCGTATTTTTAGCATGGTGCGGGTCGCTACTTTCACGCAATATGTGGTGACCATTGGCTTGGTACCTTTGACCTTATTACTGTTTGGACAGTTATCTTTTGTCGGCCCAATAGCAAATATGCTGGCGATTCCCTTGGTCAGTTTTGTGGTGACTCCGCTCGCTCTGTTAGGCAGCGTATTGCCTGCGCCGCTGAGCTACTGGGTGCTGGAAGTTGCACATAGTTGTGTTGAATTTCTTGCCCGTTTTTTGGATTATTTAAGCTCTTACCCTTTTGCGGTATTTACTACACCAATGCCGCCGCTATGGATGGCAGGGATAGCGATGCTGGGTGTTTTATGGCTACTGGCACCACGCGGTTGGCCTTTGCGCTGGTTGGGTCTGTTTTGTTGTTTGCCTCTGATTTTGTATCGCGCAAGTCAGCCAGTGGAGGGCGAAATGACGGTGACCGCGCTGGATGTAGGGCAGGGGATGAGTTTGCTGATAGAGACAGCTCACCATCGCTTGTTATACGATACTGGCCCCGCTTATTCGCCCGAGTCGGACGGAGGTAGTCGGGTGATTGTGCCTTACTTGCGCGCGAGGGGGATTTCATCTTTGGACGGTGTGATGATTTCGCATAATGACAGTGACCATTCTGGCGGTGCTTTGAGTATTTTTAAAGAGATGCCACTTACGTGGGTGAGTAGTTCGTTAGCTAGCGATAGCCCTGTGGTGTTGGCTGCCATCAATCATCGTCGTTGTTTGGCAGGACAAGCGTGGTCTTGGGACGGTGTGGAATTTGAGGTTTTGCAGCCAGCATCAGCCAGTTATGACAGCCAGAAGTGGAAGCCGAACGCGCGTAGTTGTACCTTAAAAATTTCTACCAAAACCCATTCCATGTTGTTGGCTGGTGATATCGAGGCGATTCAAGAGGATGAGCTGGTAAATAGTATCCCCGCTAAATTGCGTGCTGATGTATTGCTCGCACCGCATCACGGTAGCGGGACGTCTTCCACTCCCGCATTTTTACAGACAGTGCAGCCGCAGTTGGCAGTATTCCAGGTCGGTTATTTAAATCGTTACCATCACCCCAAACCAGAAGTATTTCAACGATATGCCGATTTTGGAATAAAACGTCTAAGAACAGACGAGGCTGGTGCAATCACATTACAATTCGGCACTGAATTGCGCTTTTCTGAATATCGTAGCGAGCATCGTCGTTATTGGTATCAGAAGTAAATGCCACTTTGCTATTTAAAGTTCATTGCTATATCCATTGCGTTACCACTTATCTTATGCCGACAGAATCTACAGAATTGAACGAGTCAACTAAGCCTGTACTTCATTTTGCCCACGCTAATAGTTTTCCGGCAGGGACTTACCGGGTTTTTTTTGAGCATTTACGTCAGCATTACGATGTAAGGGCTTTACCTTTACATGGACATAATCCTGCTTATCCTGTGACGGACAGCTGGCCGCATCTAGTGCAAGAATTAGTTGATACGCTGCAAGCTAGTTATCAAGAGCCGATTATTTTGGTGGGGCACTCTTTGGGTGGAATGTTAGCGACGATGGCCGCAAAAGCGCGACCGGATTTAGTCCGTTGTGTAGTGTTATTAGACTCCCCATTGGTTGCTGGTTGGCGTGCGATGTTGTTGCATTGGTTTAAAGCTTTAGGTATAGATAAAAAATTCTCGCCTTCTCGTTTTTCAGAAAAACGCAGAAATCAGTGGAAAGATGCTGAGGAGGCATATCAACATTTTGCTAGCAAAGAAATGTTCGCGATCTGGCCGCCAGAGGTGCTGCGTGATTACATTAATGCGGGCATCACGCCGAATCAGCATGGTGATGGTGTCACTTTGCGTTTTACGCGTGAGGTAGAGACGGCCATTTATTCCACTTTGCCGCATGGCCTTGGTTATCTGGCTCGTACAGGTTTGGATGTGCCTATTGGTTTTGTCGGAGGTACTGAGTCAGTGGAATGCAAACAAGCGGGTTTGGATGCGACTAAAAAATTGGTCGGTAATCATTTTGTGCAAATCGCTGGCGGACATTTAATCCCTATGGAGTCGCCAGCACAAACAGCAGCGGCGACCCATGCGATGATTTTGTCTCTGATTGGTAGTGCGTAGAGTTTAGTCAATAGACGACAGAAACAAGCTTGGCTCAGAGGCCTTAGTTTTTTTATCTTTTTTAGCTAATTTAATATCATGTCAATTTTAAGCAAAAACAATCTGTGCCTATCTTTGTTTGTCTTAAGCGCGCTTAGCTCTGTTCAATCTCAGGCAAGTGATTTGTCGTGGAGTGAATGGCAAGATGTACATGCAAAAGGAAGCGCATTTTTGCAAATAACGATTGATAACGATAGTTTGTTACTGACCGATAAAGATCGTTTTTATACTAGCGGCAATCATTTATCGCAAACTTTTTTTCTGAAGACGTCAAATCAAGAAGTTAGCTATACCTGGCAAGTCGGACAAGATTTGTACACGGCGTCTGACATCAAACTGACACCTGCGCAAATCCCGAAAAACGATCACCCCTATGCTGGCTGGTTATTTGGCGGAATTTATCGTGAGGTAGCTAATACAGAAGGCCAAGGCAGCAAACTAGGATTAGAGCTTGGTTGTCTAGGATTTTGCGCGGGCGGTGCCAGGACGCAAAACAATTTACATAGAATTATTAAGCAGCCATTGCCGCAAGCCTGGAGTACTCAAGTGTCCAACGAGCCAGGTTTTGTTCTGTCTGGCGAATGGACGCCACTGCGCTGGACGGCTTCATCAATCGTGGATATTAGTCCCAGAATCAAGGCTCGATTTGGGAACATTTTTACCGATGTAGGTGCCGATATGACTTTGCGTGTTGGTGCTCTCAATGCCTTGCCGCAACAGCCTGCACACTATGCATTTTTAAGAGGAGAGGCCAAGGAAGTCGCTTATAACGCCACGCTTCAAGGCGGTTATTTTAACCATCAACGTGACGAACAAAATACGGGTATTACGCCAAAGCGATCGGTTGGGGAGCTTGAACTAGGTTATTTTTGGCGCACTCCTGCTTATGGCATCAGTGCATCTGTGCTGCGGCGCAGTAATGAAATTAAAGAGCTTTCTAATAGTATCGGTGCGCAGAGCTTTGCTCGCTTGCAATTCTTTTATGCGATGTAATTCTTGAATAATTGAGTCATGATTTTTTCATGACTCGTTGGAGAGCGGCGCTGTTTGGGGTATAATTCGAATTTCCCGCTCGTGCCGTCTGGCACCTTCTGCAATGACTAAGTTTGTATTCGTTACCGGGGGCGTCGTGTCCTCCCTAGGCAAAGGCATTGCTGCCGCCTCCCTTGCTGCGATTCTTGAATCTCGCGGCCTCAAAGTTACCATGCTCAAGCTTGATCCCTACATCAATGTGGATCCAGGCACCATGAGCCCATTTCAGCACGGTGAAGTTTTCGTCACCGACGACGGCGCTGAGACTGATCTCGATTTGGGACACTATGAGCGTTTCATTACTGCCAAAATGAAAAAGGTGAATAACTTCACCACCGGGCAGATTTATGAATCCGTGATCCGCAAAGAACGTCGTGGCGAATATCTGGGCAAAACTGTTCAAGTTATCCCGCACATCACTAACGAAATCCAAGACTATATCCATCGCGGTGCAAATGGTTTTGACGTAGCACTGGTCGAAATCGGTGGCACGGTTGGCGATATTGAATCTTTACCTTTCCTTGAAGCTGCACGTCAATTAAGTTTGCGTGCTGGCCGTCATGCTGCAGCGTTTGTGCATTTGACTTTGGTGCCTTATCTGGCCTCTGCGGGTGAATTAAAAACCAAACCAACACAGCATAGCGTGCAAAAACTGCGTGAAATCGGCATCTCTCCAGATGCTTTGTTGTGTCGTGCCGATCGCCCTATCCCGGATGATGAGCGCGCAAAAATATCCTTGTTTTCTAACGTGCCGGAAGAGGGTGTTATCTCTGTCTGGGATGCGGACACGATTTACAAGATTCCACAAATGCTGCATGACCAGGGTCTGGATCGTATCGTTTGTGAAAAACTTGCTTTGTCACCAAAACCAGCCAATCTGGAAATGTGGGACAAACTGATTTATGCATTAGAAAATCCAAAAGAAGAGGTCACCATCGGTATGGTCGGCAAATATGTCGACCTGACTGAATCGTATAAATCCTTGACTGAGGCTCTGCGCCATGCGGGTATTCATACCGAAAGTCGTGTGAATATCGAGTACGTTGATTCAGAAGAAATCGAAGCAAAAGGTACTGGCGCATTAGAAAAGTACGACGCGATTTTGGTTCCGGGTGGTTTCGGCAAGCGCGGTGTAGAAGGCAAAATTATTGCTGCCCGCTACGCACGTGAAAACAAAATCCCTTACCTCGGTATTTGCCTTGGTATGCAAGTCGCTTTAATTGAATACGCACGTAACAAAGCTGGTTTGACATTAGCAAACTCAACCGAGTTTGATCAGCAGACAGAACAGCCAGTCGTCGCACTAATTAATGAGTGGCAAAATCATGACGGCAAGGTAGAAACCCGTGATGAAAACTCTGATTTGGGCGGTACCATGCGTCTGGGCGCACAGACTTGTGCGGTCAAGCCAAATACGTTGGCATCAGAGATTTATGGCAACGTCGTAACTGAGCGCCACCGTCATCGTTATGAGGCCAATAATCATTACCTTGCACGCGTTGAGCAAGCTGGCCTGATCGTTTCTGCTCGTACGCCAACCGAAGATTTATGCGAAATTATGGAATTGCCGCGTACTGGCCCAAACTCACATCCTTGGTATCTTGGCGTGCAATATCACCCTGAGTTTAAATCGACGCCGCGTGAGGGACATCCACTGTTTATCTCCTTTGCTAAAGCTGCAATTGCACACAAATTGGCAAATCAAAAAGCGAACGGACAATAATGATGAAGCTGTGTGGATTTGATGTTGGTCTGGATCAGCCCTTTTTCTTAATCGCGGGTCCTTGTGTTATCGAGTCGCACCAGATGGCGCTAGACACAGCCGGTGCTTTGAAAGAAATCACGGCAGCTTTAGGCATTCCTTTCATTTACAAGTCTTCTTTTGACAAAGCCAATCGCTCGTCCGGTTCTAGTTTCCGTGGTTTGGGAATGGAAAAAGGTTTAGAGATTTTGGCTGACGTTAAAAAACAATTGCAAGTCTCGGTGCTGACAGACATTCATGCGATTGATGAGATAGCGGCAGTTGCAGCGGTGGTTGATGTATTGCAGACGCCTGCTTTTTTATGTCGTCAAACTGATTTTATTGAGGCTTGTGGCCGTTCTGGTAAGCCAGTCAATATTAAGAAAGGGCAGTTCCTCGCACCGCATGACATGGTCAATGTCATCGCCAAGGCACGTGCCGCAGCAAAATCTGCCGGTCTGCTTGAAGATAATTTTATGGCGTGCGAGCGCGGTGTTTCTTTCGGCTACAACAACCTTGTGTCTGATATGCGCTCCCTTGCAATCATGCGTGAGACCAATTGTCCGGTGGTATTTGATGCGACGCATTCTGTACAATTGCCAGGTGGTCAGGGTACGACCTCAGGTGGTCAGCGTGAATTTGTGCCAGTACTGGCGCGTGCTGCGGTGGCGGTGGGTATTTCTGGTTTGTTTATGGAAACCCATCCAGATCCATCCAAGGCAATGTCAGATGGTCCAAATGCAGTACCGCTAGGTCGTATGAAAGAATTGCTGTCTACCTTGATCGAGCTAGATCGCGTCGTTAAAAAGAATGGATTCCTTGAGTCCAGTTTTGCTTAGTCATCATGGCTACTAACGCCTAGATCGCATTGGCAAAAATAATTTATTAAATAGTTTGTTCACTATATTGCATGTTTAGGAGAAATGAATGAGTGCTATCGTTGATATTATCGGTCGTGAAATTATTGATTCGCGCGGCAATCCGACAGTTGAGTGTGATGTATTGCTGGAATCCGGTGTCATGGGGCGTGCGTCCGTACCGTCCGGCGCATCGACTGGTTCTCGTGAAGCGATAGAGCTGCGTGATGGCGATAAATCTCGTTACCTAGGCAAAGGCGTTTTAAAAGCTTGCGAACATATCAATACCGAAATCGCCGAAGCGATCATGGGTCTGGATGCAAACGAACAAGCTTTCCTTGACCGTACGCTGATCGATCTGGATGGCACAGAAAATAAAGCGCGTCTCGGTGCAAACGCCATGTTGGCAGTGTCAATGGCAGTTGCTAAAGCAGCCGCAGAAGAAGCAGGTCTGCCGCTGTATCGTTACTTCGGCGGTTCTGGCGCGATGCAGTTGCCCGTGCCAATGATGAACGTCATCAATGGCGGTGCGCATGCCGACAACAACCTGGACATCCAGGAATTCATGATTATTCCGATTGGCGCGCCATCTTTCCGTGAAGCAGTACGTTACGGCGCTGAAGTTTTTCATGCACTGAAAAAAATCTTGCACGACAAAGGCTTGACCACGGCTGTGGGCGATGAAGGTGGTTTCGCCCCGTCTGTCGATAACCACGAAGAAGCGATCAAAATGATTATCCAAGCGATTGAAGCGGCTGGCTACGAGCCAGGTACGCAAATCGCGTTGGGTCTGGATTGTGCTGCAAGTGAGTTCTACAAAGAGGGTAAATATCATCTTGAAGGCGAAGGTCTGACGTTGTCATCAGCCGATTTCACTAATTTACTGGCTACCTGGGTTGATAAATATCCTATCATCTCGATTGAAGATGGTATGGCAGAGGGCGATTGGGACGGTTGGAAGATTCTGACTGAACGTCTGGGCAAAAAAGTACAGATCGTTGGCGATGATTTATTTGTCACCAATACCAAAATTTTGAAAGAAGGCATTCAAAAAGGAATCGCCAATTCTATCCTGATCAAGATCAATCAAATCGGTACTTTGACCGAGACGTTTGCTGCGATTGAAATGGCAAAACGTGCTGGTTATACCGCTGTTATCTCGCATCGTTCTGGCGAAACAGAAGATAGCACCATCGCGGATATCGCGGTTGGTATGAACGCCTTGCAAATTAAAACAGGCTCGATGTCTCGCTCGGATCGTATAGCAAAGTACAATCAATTACTGCGTATTGAAGAAGATTTAGGTGACATCGCCAGCTACCCTGGTCGTGATGCTTTTTATAATCTGAAATAAGCTTCAAGAAGATGGAAAAAGGGGAACGGCGTTCCCCTTTTTACTAATCTCGGTTTAATTCAATGTTCGTTTTTTAACCTATATTTCTAAATACTGATGCGTCTGATCGCGTTATCACTTACAGCGTTGCTGCTACTCATACAATACCCGCTCTGGTTGGGTAAAGGCGGCTGGTTGCGTGTATGGGAGTTAGATAAACAAGTTATCCAAGCTCAAAAGCATAATGATGAGTTGAAAGAGCGCAACAGCAAGCTCGACTCAGAAGTACAAGATTTAAAAACAGGCACAGGCGCAGTAGAAGAATATGCGCGCTTTGAACTGGGCATGATTAAAAAAGACGAGATCTTCGTGCAAATCTTAAACGCAGCATCCTCTGCCCAGACCTCAAATCTCAACGATCCAAAACCGCCAAAAGAAAAAACGGCGCCATCTATAAGTCATTAGCATTGCTGCTAATTTCAACGGTATTCCAGTTACATTCTACTCACGCTTTTTAGACGAATCCGCCGATAAATTCTATATCGCTGATTTGTCATTGATTTTAATTACTCCCCACTAGTACTTTTAATTGTCTAGGTATTCTCTGTTCAGTAAGGCTATTTCTAGTAAATATGGGGAGAGTATATTAAACCTAGATTAAATTCACTTGATATTTTGATGAAAAATCGTGCGGGATTAAATGGTTAATGCTTGCTGTCGTTCGCTACGCTAGTCGCTTCAGCTAAGGTGTTGGCCACAAATAATTGTGCGCAATCGACCTGATCAAAGCCGTAGTGCTTACCGCAAAAATCGCAATTGATATCAAGTCGTCCCAATTCTGCAATGGCGGTATTAATCTCAGGC
>JANXTO010000289.1 GCA_025352365.1 Undibacterium sp.
ACAGGCAGTATCAAAACGATCCCAGAGTTCTCTGGCGGCACCGCCAGTACTCGCCTCTAACGACTTCCAGCGCTCACGCAAACCGCTTACTTTTTTTGCCAGCTCATCGGGTTCTAATTCTTTCGCTGGCAATTCTTCTGCCGCTTTGATTAATTCATCGCGGGAGATACTGCCACCCCATTTGGCCCATGACAGTAAACGACCTAGCTCGCTCTGAACTTTGTATAAACGCTCTTTTTGCTCTGCAGTTAAACCTGAATTTTTGACGTCAACACCACGCAATACCTCACGCTCCAGTTTTTGCGCCAGCAATGCGCTACCCTGCTCAAGGGCTGCCTCCATATCTTGGATTGCCGCCAAAATTTGCTCTAAGCTGACCTGTACCAGCTTGACTGGTTTAGTCTTTGATGAAGGCGTCGTAATTTGCGCAGAATTTTCCGCCGAGGCTGGATCAGTCGGCATTGCATTCGCAGACCTTAGATCGACGGTGTCTGAAGTTTCAGCAGCTACCAATTCTGTGCTTACTTCAATTGTCGTAGCTACAGGTGCTGGTGCCGATATGTAAGCTTTAGCCTCGGCAATTTTTTGCTTTTGCAGTTGCGCCCAATGTTCACGTGCGATCTGCATTTTATGCGTGAAATCTGCCAGCAAATTTTTAGGTAAAGCCACAGCTTCTGGCTGTTGCAAGCATAAATCAAACGCTTGCTGCCATACATCCAATTGAGCGCCGTGGGCGTCGTCAGCAATCCCTTGGGATATGGTCAAATGCTGCATCAAATCCAACACCTGTCTTTGCAATGCCGTCTGTGCCTGCAAGCGTGTTTGTAATGTAGCGTAGTAGGCATCAAATTCTGCTTTTAAAGCGTCGGGGAAATGTTTGAGACCCGCCACCAACTTATCTAGATCCGCCATTTGCTGCGGAATTAAGCTCGCTTGCAAACCCAACTGCTGCGCCTGATTGATACAACGCAAAGCCAGTTGCTGCTGCTGATCTGCTTGCGCCAGTGCATCCAAACGTGCCTGCATCAGTTTGGCAACACGCTTATCTGTATTGCGCATTGCGCTCAGTACCTTTTGCAGGGCGGCTGCGCTGTGTACATGATTTGCCGCTTTAAAACGACCATCGGCAAAGTCACAAGCTAATAACAAGCTAACGATTGCGTCTTCTCCAACGGGATTGCTTGCCAGGCTCTCGATCTTAGTCAAGGTGGCGGCACGCGCCTGGGCAATTTGTTGTTGTTGATCTGCTTTGACGACGCTCGCCAGGCTGGCAGCGTTAGCGGCGGCTAAGTTGCTATTGGCAGAGGAGGATGCTTTAGGTTTGCGCTTAAAAAGGAAATCGAACATGAGTGTTTGGATTGGTAGGTGGGCAAAAACTGCATGATAGCAAGATTCGGCTGAATTCGGCTGGATTCGACCGGAGGCCTTGAGGTTCGGCTAGATGAAGTACTCACCCTGCCAATTCTGTATTCTCGGCAATTAAGCTTGCACCAACATCTGTCAGTTGTGGTAGATATTCTCACTACGCACGAAAGAAGGGATTTATATCATTTCCCCGCACATATTTGCAGCAAAATAATCTAGGCTTTTGGTATATATGGGATTGATTAGCTAGTAGCGAACGCTACATACAAGCTGGCACATAACCTGCTTTTTGTTAGCGTTACGTACAAATAATTCCTACTTTTAGGAAGTCCGTCATAGCGATATTGCCCGATGAAAATGGCAAAGTAATATCGCAGCAAGTATTTGCAATGTCGTGGCTCAGTACGATGATGTTTTGCTGCGATTGTCTCTCAACCAAATAGGAATTACTCACACACTTATACATACCCAAATAAATTAGTCATCAGGCTCTCAACTACGTTCATTACTACACGTCTATTACTTCAACACCAAGGAGAAATTATGTCACGTCGTACCGTACTAAAAGCGACCGCACTCGGCGCTATGGCTTTGACTGCATCAACCTGGATGGCACAGGCATTGGCAGCAGATACGATTAAAGTCGGAATTTTACATTCGCTGTCGGGCACGATGGCAATTTCTGAGACGTCCCTCAAAGACGTGGCATTAATGACGATTGACGAGATCAATGCCAAAGGTGGCGTAATGGGTAAAAAGCTGGAGCCTGTGATTGTCGATCCCGCTTCCAACTGGCCCTTATTTGCGGAAAAAGCGCGGCAACTGATTTCACAAGATAAGGTATCTGTCGTATTTGGTTGCTGGACATCGGTATCCCGCAAATCGGTCTTACCGGTATTTAAAGAACTTAATAGCCTGCTGTTCTACCCTGTGCAGTACGAGGGTGAAGAACTAGAGAAAAACGTGTTTTACACTGGTGCCGCCCCAAATCAACAAGCGATACCAGCGGTGGAATATCTGATGTCAAAAGAAGGCGGCGGAGCCAAGCGCTTTGTTCTGCTAGGCACTGACTATGTTTATCCACGCACTACCAACAAAATCTTGCGGTTCTTTTTGCACAGCAAGGGCGTGAAGGATACTGACATTGACGAGGCCTACACCCCGTTTGGTCACTCTGATTATCAGACGATTGTTGCCAATATCAAGAAATTCTCCGCCGGTGGCAAAACAGCCGTCATCTCTACGATCAATGGCGATTCCAACGTACCGTTCTACAAAGAATTAGGCAATGCGGGTCTGAAAGCGACCGATGTCCCAGTCGTCGCCTTCTCCGTTGGCGAGGAAGAACTGCGCGGTGTGGATACCAAGCCCTTAATCGGCCATCTTGCAGCATGGAATTATTTTGAGTCAGTCAAAAATCCAGTCAATACCGAGTTCATCAAAAAATGGAAAGACTACGCAGTCGCCAAAAAATTACCGAATGCGGCTACCGCTGTGACCAACGATCCGATGGAAGCAACGTATGTAGGTATCTATATGTGGAAGCAAGCAGTAGAAAAAGCCAAGTCCACCGATACCGACAAAGTCATTGCAGCGATGGGCGGACAAACCTTTAAAGCGCCGTCTGGCTTTGTCTTAAGCATGGATGCGACTAACCACCACTTGCACAAGCCAGTGATGATCGGTGAGATCAAAGCGGATGGCCAGTTCAATGTCGTTTATAAAACGAAAGAAACCATTCGCGCTCAACCTTGGAGTCCGTACATCCCTGGTAATGAGGCAAAGCAAAAAATGTAATGGGGACGTCATCTTAATATAAAGAAGTAATTTTCAACGTCCAATAATTGTGCGGCTTCCAGACCATAATTGGCTTGGAAGCCTTGTAAATAATGGACGTCCTGCTCTAGCACTTTTGTACCTGCAGAACACACCATATGTCTCTGCAAGTCTTGCCATACGCTAAATTGGTCTCAAAATCAATCTTAAAATCGACCTCAAAATATCCTATGAAAATATTCAAATTCAGTATTTTGACTGTCCTGTTTTGCTTGAGTTGCGCTGCGCAAGCCGCGATTGATGTCAAACTTTTACAAGGCTTATCCAGCGACGATCCCGATACCCGTATCGCCGCAGTCACCGAGATTGCAGCGCTAGCAAATGACGATAGCAGCAAGGTTTTAAACGCGCTAAAAAACGAATCGCTCTACACAACGCCAGATGGCACCGTGTTAGTCGTTGATGGCGAGAATGCCTACAATCCCGCTACCGAAAAATCCAGCAAATTACCTGACGGTAGCGACACGATCAGCATCAATAACCGATTGCGCGGTGCAATCGACAATGCCCTCTCCGGCCTGAAGTTATTTTCTGCAGAAAAATCTGTACGCCTGGCAGCAGCCACTAGCTTACAAACTGATGCCAGCTTGGAACAGCTACCGTTGATTAGCAAAGCCTATGCAAAAGAATCTGATCCCGATGTGAAATCGCTTTTACAACTGGTGATTGCTACCGCTAACCTGCAATCACCGGATGCAGCGCAACGTAAAGCCGCTGTCACTTCCTTAGTCGGTAGCAGTAATGCCAAACTCAAACCTCTGCTACAAAAGATGCTGGATAAGAATCCCGATGGTAGTTTTATTGAAGCCGATGCCAGTATCCGTACAGAGGTCAGCGCGACCTTAAAAGCCATTGATTCCCGGCTGGCACGGACTGAGTTTATTGGTAATTTATTCTACGGCGTATCCCTCGGTAGCGTCTTACTACTCACCGCGCTGGGCCTTGCAATTACCTTTGGTTTAATGGGCATCATCAATATGGCGCATGGCGAGTTATTGATGATCGGTGCTTACACTACCTATGTCGTGCAAATGCTATTCCGCAAATTTATCCCCGGTGCGCTGGACGCTTATCTGATCGTCGCCCTACCTGCCGCTTTTATTGTTGCTGGTGCGGTGGGGATTTTTTTAGAACGTACTGTCATTCGTTGGTTATACGGTCGCCCATTAGAAACTTTGCTCTGTACCTGGGGCATTAGTCTGATGCTGATGCAAACAGTACGCACCATTTTTGGCGCACAAAATGTGGAGGTTTCTAATCCATCCTGGATGTCTGGTGGTATTACTGTATTGGGATCGCTGGTGTTGTCCTATAACCGCATCTTCATTATTTTTTTCGCCTTCATCGTCGTCTTTGTCGTCTGGCTGATTTTGAACAAAACCAGAATGGGTCTGTTCGTCCGTGCCGTGACACAAAATCGCCGCATGGCTGATTGTGTGGGTGTTGCCACCGGCAAAATTGATATGCTGACTTTTGGCTTAGGCTCGGGTATTGCCGGCTTGGGTGGTGTCGCCTTGTCGCAGTTAGGCAATGTCGGCCCTGATCTGGGGCAAAGCTATATCGTTGATTCGTTTATGGTGGTCGTACTAGGCGGCGTCGGTCAATTGGCGGGCACCGTCATTGCTGCCATCGGCTTGGGCGAAGTGAATAAATTTTTAGAACCCGTTGCCGGTGCGGTGATGGCAAAAATCGTCATCCTGGTATTTATCATTGTCTTCATCCAACGCAGACCACAAGGTTTATTCGCACTGAAAGGCAGGAGTGTCGAATGAATAGCGTCCCAACACTAAGCTATAACAATCCTTCCTTCTTCTCACGTCCAGCCTGGACCGGCATCATCGTTTGTGTCCTTATTGCCGCCTTGTTACCCATACTTAATTTAAGTTTTCCAGCGGGTCATGCCTTACACATTTCCAGCTATACGATTGCCCTGATCGGTAAGTTTATGTGCTACGCAATGGCAGCGTTGGCTCTGGATCTGGTCTGGGGTTACACCGGCATTTTATCTCTGGGGCACGGTGTCTTTTTTGCATTGGGCGGGTACGCGCACGGCATGTATCTGATGCGAGCGATTGGTCGTGACGGTGTGTATCAAAGTGACTTGCCGGACTTTATGGTATTCCTCGATTGGAAAACCTATCCATGGTATTGGTCGATGACCGACAACTTCTGGTATTGCATGGCACTGGTCATATTGGTACCCGGTGTGCTGGCGTTTGCATTTGGTTTTTTTGCCTTCCGCTCACGGATTAAGGGTGTGTATTTCTCCATTATTACCCAAGCGATGACCTTTGCTTTTATGCTGCTATTTTTCCGTAATAACACTGGCTTTGGTGGCAATAACGGCTTCACCGATTTCAAACGGATACTGGGTTTTAACATCACTGCGCCCGGCACCAAAGCTGCTTTGTATCTGATCACCTTAGCCGCCTTATTTGGCGCTCTGATGTTATGCCGCTGGATCGTCACATCTAAACTGGGGCGGGTGCTGCAAGCAGTGCGTGATTCGGAATCACGCCTGATGTTTATCGGTTACAACCCGCTTTGGTTCAAGCTGTTTGTCTGGACTTTATCTGCGGTGTTGTGCGGGATTGCAGGTGCCTTGTACGTACCGCAAGTCGGCATCATCAATCCATCTGAAATGTCGCCTGGTAATTCCATAGAAATGGTGATCTGGGCGGCAATCGGCGGACGAGGAACCTTGCTGGGGCCGATCATTGGTGCCTTCACGGTGAACGGCTTAAAGAGCTGGTTCACTGGTGCTTTCCCAGACTTGTGGTTATACGCGCTGGGTCTGATTTTTATTTTAGTCACGCTGTTTATGCAACAAGGCATCTTAGGTGTAGCTAAACAAATCAGTGATAAGTTTAAAAGCAAGTTTAAAAACAAATTCAAAAACAAGTCCCAAAAAAATAAGGAGGCTGTATGAGCGAGCACAGCACCGTACTGCAGCCCGGCCAAATCTACGATAGCGCAACTGGTGACGCAACAGCCTCTTTTGAACGAGTCAAATCCAGTCAGGTTGATACCAGCCACGGCGCAATTTTGTATCTGGAAGACATCACCGTATCGTTTGATGGATTTAAAGCGATCAACAATTTAAATCTGGATATCTCTGTCGGTGAATTGCGTTGCATTATCGGCCCGAATGGCGCGGGTAAAACCACGATGATGGATATCATCACCGGCAAAACAAAACCAACGTCAGGTAAAGTTTTTTTTGGCCAGAGCATGGATCTGACCAAAATGACGGAAGTAGAAATCGCCCATGCAGGTATTGGTCGTAAATTCCAGCGCCCTACCGTTTTTGAGCAGCACACTGTCTTCGACAATCTGGAACTGGCGATGAAGATGGATAAGCGCGTTAAGACTACATTATTCGCCAAATTGAATAGCGAACAACGCGGCAAGATAGACAATATCTTGCAACTAATACGCCTCAATGGACAAGAAAATAGATTAGCAGGCTTGCTGTCTCACGGCCAAAAACAATGGCTGGAAATCGGCATGCTATTGATACAGGAACCACAATTAATTCTGCTGGATGAACCAGTCGCCGGGATGTCCGATGCAGAAACTGCGCGTACGGCTGAGCTACTCAACGAGCTACGCGGCAAGCACTCGATCATGGTAGTAGAACACGACATGGGCTTTGTCACCGAGATCGCGCAACAAGGCAAAGTCACCGTGCTGCATGAGGGATCGGTACTGGCGCAGGGCACGATGCAGCAAGTGCAGGCAGACGAAAAAGTAATTGAAGTGTATTTGGGACGTTAAGTCTCAGGCTCGATATAACCGCTCAATTTCAAGTGTATTAATACCGGAATCAGACATGCTACAAGTCGAACAAGTACATCAACACTATGGTTCATCCCATACCTTGCGTGGCATTTCTCTCAGCGTTAAAAAAGGGGAATGTTTGTCGCTACTTGGACGCAACGGGGTTGGTAAAACGACGCTATTAAAATGTCTGATGGGTGTACTTCCATTGTCCCAAGGCAGCGTAGAGCTAGACGGAAAAAATATCAGTAAATTATCCTCGCACGAAAGGGCAAAACTAGGCATCGCTTACGTGCCGCAAGGTCGTGAAATTTTTGCCAGACTCACAGTAGAAGAAAATTTGCTCATGGGCATGGCGACGCTGTCAAGCAAAAAAGCCTCGACCATCAAAGGCGAAGTTTATGAACTTTTCCCCGTATTAAAAGAAATGCTACAACGTCGCGGCGGTGATTTATCGGGCGGGCAACAGCAACAGTTAGCGATAGCTCGAGCCTTGCTGGCAGAGCCAAAACTGATCATTCTGGATGAACCGACCGAAGGCATTCAACCCTCCATCATCAA
Organism: Undibacterium sp.; assembly: GCA_025352365.1. GTDB lineage: Bacteria > Pseudomonadota > Gammaproteobacteria > Burkholderiales > Burkholderiaceae_D > Undibacterium. Next base: position 7,543 of record JANXTO010000289.1, read on the forward strand.
AGACATTGGCCGCGTAATCCGCCTGCTGCGCGAACGTGGCGATATGGGCATTTTATTATGTGAGCAATACTTTGATTTTGCCCGCGAACTGGCCGATCATTTTGTGATTTTAAATCGTGGCGAAGTAGTCGCCTCGGGCGATCAAAATTTAATGGATGGGGATGACGTAAAGCGGCACTTGGCGGTATAGTAAAGGGATGACACTTACTGATTTATCCCCCTCCATTCTTCACGATCATGCCCCTGCAAAAAAGCAGCATTGGCAAGCTAAATTGCAACTTGGCTTTAGCGATGATCAAGGCGTTACCCGACTGACCGAGCGCGACCATACCGGTCCATTGCGAGTACAAAAGCCCCTGTATCCTGAGGGCCAAAAAATTTGCCACGCCATCATCATCCATCCGCCTGGCGGCGTAGTGGGTGGCGATGAACTAAGCATTACGGCAAAACTGGGTAGAGCCAGCCACGCTCTCATCACCACACCGGGCGCGGCCAAATGGTATCGCAGCAATGGCTACACATCGCAGCAGCATATTCATCTGTTGGCAGGAGCCGGCGCCAAGTTGGAATGGTTGCCGCAAGAGACAATATTTTTTGATGATGCGCAGGTCGACTTACACCAGACAATTCAGCTGGCACAAGACGCCTGCTATATCGGTAGCGACATCCTCTGCTTTGGGCGCACCGCATCGGGCGAAAGCTATCGTAGCGGAAAAATAAAACAACATACCCGGATAGAACGCGCAGGTAAACTGATCTGGAATGAACAGGGCAGCATACGAGGCGGTAGCGCAGCGATGTCCAGCCGAATGGGCTTGGCAGGCAATACCGTCTGCGCCACAGTGATTGCCAGCCCGGCACCTCTTAATGCGGCAGGATTGCAAGCGCTGCGGGATCAAACTCACAACTGGTTACAGCAAGCCGAAGCAGGCGCACAATGTGGCGTATCGCAATTAAAATCCTTATTGGTGGCACGCTACCTCGGCAATTCTAGTGAAACGGCCAAACAATGGATGACCATGGTCTGGCAACATTTACGCCCTGCTCTCATGCAAGAAAACGCCGTCGTGCCGCGTATCTGGCACACATGAGAAACCAGTAAAAATTCGCCCTAAAGTTAAGACGAACTATTCAAGCAGCACCCTAAAGGAAAATACATGGATCTCACTCCCCGCGAAAAAGATAAGTTGCTCATCTTTACCGCTGCATTGTTAGCAGAACGTCGCCAGGCGCGCGGCCTCAAACTCAATTATCCAGAGGCCGTTGCCCTAATCACCGCCGCCATCATGGAAGGTGCCCGCGATGGCAGAACCGTGGCACAACTGATGTCTTATGGCACCCAGATACTGACCCGTGCCGACGTCATGGATGGCATCCCCGAGATGATCCCCGATATTCAGGTAGAAGCGACCTTCCCTGACGGTACCAAACTGGTTACCGTGCATCACCCCATTCCATAGGAGCCCGACATGAACCCAGGCGAAATGCTGATAGAACCCGGCGAGATCGAACTCAACGTTGGACGGGCAACTGCCACGCTGGTTGTTTCGAATAGCGGTGACAGGCCGATACAGGTCGGCTCCCATTTTCATTTTTTTGAAACCAATCCAGCGTTGCAATTTGAGCGCCAGACGGCTTACGGTATGCGACTCAATATTGCCGCAGGTACGGCGGTTCGGTTTGAACCAGGTCAGCAACGCACTGTTGAACTGGTGGCGCTGGCGGGGGACCGCAAAGTGTATGGTTTCAACGGTAAAGTGATGGGGGCGTTATGAAAATTTCCAGACAAGCCTATGCAGAAATGTTTGGCCCCACGACCGGCGACCGTATACGACTGGCAGATACCGGTCTGTTTATTGAAATCGAAAAAGACTTCGCCATCTATGGCGAAGAAGTTAAATTCGGCGGCGGCAAAGTGATCCGCGACGGCATGGGGCAATCGCAGCGCCCACATGCCGAGGTGATGGATACCGTCATCACCAACGCAGTAATTTTAGATCACTGGGGCATCATCAAAGCGGACATCGGTTTAAAAAACGGCTTGATCGCCAAGATCGGTAAAGCAGGCAATCCAGACATCCAGTCTAGTGTGGATATGGCTATTGGTGGTGCGACGGAAATCATTGCGGGCGAAGGTATGATCGTTACCGCTGGCGGAATCGATTCGCACATCCATTTTATTTGTCCGCAACAAATTGAAGAAGCGCTGATGAGCGGCGTAACCACCATGTTAGGCGGCGGCACTGGCCCAGCAGTCGGCACTGCCGCAACGACCTGCACGCCAGGACCGTGGCATTTACATTCGATGCTGATGGCAGCAGATGCCTTCCCGATGAACCTCGGCTTTTTAGGCAAAGGCAATGTCAGCCTGCCCCTGCCGCTGGAAGAGCAAATCCTGGCAGGCGCGATCGGTCTAAAATTACATGAAGACTGGGGCACAACGCCCGCGGCAATCGATAACTGTCTGAGCGTGGCAGACCGCATGGACGTACAAGTGGCAATCCATAGCGATACTTTGAATGAAGGTGGCTTTTTAGAACACACGCTGGCCGCGTTTAAAGACCGGACTATTCACACCTTCCATACAGAAGGGGCAGGCGGTGGTCACGCGCCCGACATCATTGCAGCAGTGGGTGAAAGTAACGTGCTCCCCTCCTCCACCAACCCGACTCGTCCTTATACAGTCAACACTCTGGACGAACATTTAGACATGCTGATGGTCTGCCATCATCTCGACCCTGCGATTGCAGAAGATATCGCCTTCGCCGAATCTCGCATCCGGCGCGAGACCATCGCTGCTGAAGATATCCTGCATGACATCGGCGCGATCTCCATGATGTCGTCCGACTCGCAAGCCATGGGACGCGTTGGCGAAGTCATTATGCGTACCTGGCAAACCGCCGACAAGATGAAGCAGCAACGCGGCTCACTGCCAGAAGATAACGAGCGCAACGATAACTTCCGCGCCAAGCGCTACATCGCCAAATACACCATCAACCCCGCCCTCACCCACGGGATTGCGCATGTAGTCGGCTCGTTAGAAGTTGGCAAAATCGCTGATATCGTAATCTGGAAACCCGCCTTTTTTGGCGTCAAACCATCGATGATCATCAAGGGTGGCATGATCGCTGCTGCTCAGATGGGCGACCCCAATGCCTCTATCCCGACGCCACAACCGGTGCATTACCGCATGATGTTTGGCGCCTTTGGCGGCGGCTTAAAAAAATCCTTCACTTTTGTATCGCAAGCAGGATTTGATGCAGGTCTGGGTGAACAACTCAAACTCAATAAGACCCTAATACCGGTTAAAAACACCCGCAATGTCCGCAAAAAAGACATGATCCACAATGGCTTAACACCCAAAATGGAAGTCGATTCTGAAACCTATGAAGTCCGTGCCAACGGTGAATTATT
>JANXTO010000072.1 GCA_025352365.1 Undibacterium sp.
GTAACATACGGCCGCGCAGGCTCTGCACACCACTCGCTCCACGATCCCGGATATAAAGCAGCGCCCGGCAAACCCGCGATTTCCAAAGCTAACAAATTGTGGCAGGCCGTCACGCCTGATCCACATTGCATAATCGCCTTGCTGGCATCTGGCACAATCGCACTCCATTCGGCCTGTAATTCTTGCGATGATTTAAAGCATCCATCCGCTTGCAGATTATCCTTAAAAAAACGATTTTTTGCTCCGGGAATATGGCCGCCAATCGGGTCCATAGTTTCGTTCTCACCGCGAAAGCGGTCTGCCGCACGGGCATCCACCAGCGTGCGCGAAACCGTAGCAAGGTTTACCAGCACGTCACCGACATTGACTCTGCTGACCAGACTAGCGCCTAAGCTAATGCTGCCACGCGCTGGCTCGGGCGCTTTGTCGGTGGTTGGCAAGCCTTGCGCCTGCCATGCAGGCAAGCCGCCATCCAATACCGCAACCGCTTTATGCCCAACCCAGCGCAACATCCACCAGAGCCGGGCGGCAAACATGCCACCATGTGCATCATAGGCAATGACTTGCGTAGAATTATCAATTCCCCAGGCACGCAAGATGCGGATGAAATCTTCTTTTTCCGGTAATGGATGCCGTCCATGAAAAACGCCATTGGAAGATAATTTAGGCCCCGACAATTGGTTATCCAGGCTAGCGAATTTAGCACGCGGGATGTGCGCCGCATCATAGGCTTTTTTACCCGCGCTGACATCGAGAAAATCATGCCGGCAATCTAAAATGACCCAATGCGGATTGTCAATCTGGGCCGATAACTCCGTGGCAGAAATCAGTGTGGTATGCATGCGTACTCCTTTTATTCAGTCGCGATAGGGTCGATGGCGATTACTGGTTTGTTTCTGGCATTATAGAACGTCGCAATCAATCCACTACTTAAGATCACAGCGATGCCTAACCAGCTCATTGGGCTTAAGGCATCGTTCCACAGTAACAGATCCCAAATGCTGGAGAATACGATGCCAACATATTGTAAATTGGCGGTGACCAAAGTATTGCCAAGGCGATAGGCGCGTGTCATCGCGAATTGGGCTGAGGCCGCAGTCAAGCCTATGGTCATCAGCAACAAAAAGCCTTTGAGCTGATGCGCATGCCAGCCAGCCGTGAACGAATTTGCGGCTAATTGGCTACTGCCAGAATCCTGACCAAGCCCGTAGCTCAGTCCATTAATCATCGTGCCGAACACACCAGCAATGGCGCAGGTGAGTGAAAAATAAAATACCACACGATATTCTGGCTCGCCCATCAAACCCATCTGACGCACTTGCATGTAAGCCAGCGCAGCAAGCATGCCAGAGATGAGCGCCACGATCCCCCCGACCATCTGATCTGCGTGCATGCTGGGACGCAGCAACAATAAAACGCCGATAAATCCCAAGGCAATGGCTGCAAGCAAACCCCATTCAATCCGCTGTTTTCCCTTTAACCATGCCCCACCAAACAGGATCGCGGCAATCCAGATCGGTGACATGTAATTGAGCGTCACCGCCATCGCTAACGACAAACGGCTGATCGAATAAAACCATAACCACAAAGCGATGACACCCACCGTGCCGCGCCACAAATGATGACCGGCCATACGAGTGCGCAAACTATAGCCTTGCGTTCTTACTAGCAAATAAATCATCACCATCCCGACCAGGCCGCGATAAGCAACGATTTCAGAAGTTGAGTATGTATCCGAGGCGAGCTTGACGCATACGCCCATGATGGAGAATAAAAAGCTGGCTACCAGCATCCACAAAGATTGCATTTATTTGATCCCGATTCTTTTTCACTCTTTTAATCGATCTGATAATTGATGCAGTAATCGACAGGCTAAAAAGGAGTAACAAAAAATTAAGGGGAAGCTGCGGCTTCCCCTTAATTTTTTTAAAACTGTATTTTGCGTCGATACCACTCATGAAAATGCTGCATGCCATTTTCCATCGGTGATTGATAAGGACCAACTTCGCTTACACCACGGTCTAGCAAAATTTTGCGGCCGGCATCCATGCGCAAAGCAATCTCATCATCCTCAATACAGGTTTCCATATAAGCAGCGCGTTCAGCCTCGATAAATTCACGCTCAAACAGGACGATCTCTTCGGGATAATAGAATTCCACTACATTGCGTGTTTTACCAGTCGCGTTCGGCCATAAAGTCGATACCACCAGCACATGCGGATACCATTCGACCATGATATTCGGGTACAGCGTTAACCAGATCGCACCGTATTTAGGTGTTTCACCGTTGCGGAACTTGAGGATTTGCTCTTGCCACGCTTGGTATTTAACAGAACCGGATTTGAGTAAGCCATTATTCACGCCGACCGTTTGTACGCTGTAGTCCTCGCCAAACTCCCAGCTTAAATCGTCGCAAGTAACAAAACTGCCCAATCCTGGATGAAATGGTTCTACATGATAATCTTCCAGATAAACTTCAATAAAAGTCTTCCAGTTGTAATCACATTCATGCACTTCCACATGGTCTAGCATGTAGTCGCTGAAATTGAGGTCTTTGGTGACGCTGAGCTGCCCCATTTTTTCCATCACGTTATAGCCGTTTTGCTCGAACAATAAACCGTTCCAGTTTTGCAGCGGCGTGCGTGACAGATTAAGGCAAGGCGTGTCCTCAAAATGCGGTGCGCCAATCAGCTCACCTTTTAAGTCATAGGTCCAGCGGTGTAAAGGGCACACGATGTTGCTGCTATTACCGCGTCCATTAAACATCAGTGCTTGCCGATGGCGGCAGACATTGGACATCAGCTCAATTCCGTTAGCGCCGTCGGCATGACGCACCAGCATGCGGCCTTCATTCTCAGCGACGAGCGTAGCAAAATCGCCGACATTGGGCACCATCAATTCATGACCGACATAGCGTGGGCCAGACTGGAAGAGTTGTTTGATCTCGCGTTGCAACAGCGATTGATCAAAATACACATGAACAGGAAGTTGCGCGTCGGAGCGCGCGAGTTTGGAAAAAGAAGCCAGATCGGACATCCCTACCCCCCAAATTAATTTGCACCAACCTAAAGGAGAAAGAATCCACAAAAACCTGCTTTTAAATGGGAATCGTGAATAAGAAAACGACGATCTCCAGCGAAAAGCTCACACAAAAAGAATGAAGAGGAAATTTTGGACAAGACCGCGGATTATACCTGAATCGGCTTTATCGGGGTGCTCTGCGGCAAATTAGACTTTTTTTGATTTCAAAATAAACAAAAAGAAATCAAAAAGTCAGCATTGTTTGTTGTGACAAACCGACGTTGCAAGCAACAAAACGACGGATAAATCAACTTTAGTGACAATCTTCTAATTTTTACTTATCGGCAAGATAGTCAGGTTTAAAACCTGGCTTAAGCAAACAGGCGTAAACGAAAACACCAGCCATCGCCCTACATTTTTAGTCGCAAAGTGCCTAAAAACGATCCAGCAAGCATCAATAAGCTTTCATTCGCTATCGATTAATTCATCTCATCAATGTCCAATCAAAAATGGGCTGACTTCATTAAATCTGCATTTCAGCACGATTTTTATGCTGCGCTGCGCCTTGCTTATTGATTAGGCAAAACCTAGTCTGAAAATCCCATTTTTTAAAAGGAGCGGCGGTAAAGGACAAATGACATTGTCCGGTTTCATTTTGGCTATTTGAAAAAAATAATTTAAGAGACAAAAAAATGAACAAAAAAGGTATGAAAAAAATCGGGGCGTTACTAGTTGGATTGGCTATGCTTCCTACAACATCATGGGCTTCTGGTTACACAGAAACAAAATATCCCATCGTGCTGGCACATGGTTTGTTTGGCTTCGATAACATCGGTCCTGTGGAATATTGGTATGGCATTCCATCCGCTTTACGCTCTGACGGCGCCAAAGTGTATGCAACCCAAGTCTCCGCTGCAAATAGTACCGAAGTACGGGGCGAGCAATTACTGACTCAGGTCAAACAAATCATTGCGGTCAGTGGCACCGGCAAAGTCAACCTGATTGGACATAGCCACGGCGGTCCGACCGCACGTTATGTGGCATCCGTCCGACCTGATCTGGTGGCATCGGTGACCACCGTAGGCGGCGTCAATCGCGGCTCCAAAGTGGCTGATCTGCTGCTGGGAATCGCACCTGACGGCTCGCTCTCAAACGCAGTGGTTGTGTCGATCACCAACGGCCTGGCAAACATCATTAACTTCCTCTCTGGCGGCAAAGGTTTAACTCAGGATTCATTGGCAGCAGCAAAATCATTGAGTACGGCAGGATCACTCAAGTTCAATGCCTCGCATCCAGAGGGCGTACCAACCAGCGCCTGCGGTGAAGGTGTCTACCAAGTCAACGGCGTGTCATATTTCTCCTGGAGCGGGGCCAAGGCCTATACCAATGTACTCGATCCAATCGATCCGGCATTAGCCTTAACTTCGCTGGCCTTTGCGGGCGCAAAAAATGACGGATTGGTCGCAAGCTGCTCCGCGCATTTAGGCAAAGTGATCCGGGACGATTACGCGATGAACCATCTGGATGAAGTGAACCAAACAGTCGGCCTGGTGAATATTTTTGAGACCAATCCGGTGACGCTGTATCGACAACACGCCAATCGCTTAAAAAATTTAGGGCTATAAAATTAACTAAATTCTATTGCGTCTACAATTTTAAACATCTAAGACGGATAGCGTGCATCAAATACGACCATGAGTTGTTATTTGATGTACGCAACTTGTTAGCCGCTAATTGACTTATCCATCTCCGTAATTTTTACGGAAGCAGGAATGCCCACATCAGAATGTTGATCGAGATAATGAGAATACAAAAAAGCTACGCCACCATCACTATCGCATCCATCGTCATCGCTATATTCACGATGCTGCAACTACGTACCGACCCGACTACAAAAACGCACTCAGAGCAGGTATTGAGCGATAAAGATTCGTTCGCATTTGTGCGTTCTATGGATGGCACTCAAGTTGACGGTCAGTTACAACAAGCAAGCACCGATGTCTTAATTGTCGATGCCGGATTACGCCGCATGTTCGACTATTACCTAGCAGCGACAGGCGAAAAAACTTTGCCGGAAATCCGTGCAGAAATAGAAAAAGAACTAAGTAAAAAGTTAGGCCCCAAAGCGGCAGCACAAGCTAAAGATCTGCTAAGTCGCTACCTAGATTACAAACTAGCACTGGCAGAAATAGAGAAAAATCCTCAACTAGTAAATCCTACGAATGCCGGCTATGACAGCAATAAAATGACATCTGCGATCAAAGCACGGCTAGCAAGTATGCAAACTTTAAGGCAGCGTTATTTCAATCAAAACGAAAATACTGCATTCTTTGGCTTTGACGATGCCTACGACACCGACGCGATTACGCGACTGGAAATCGCACAAGATAACAACCTGAACAACGTACAAAAGCAACAAAAACTACAAGC
>JANXTO010000142.1 GCA_025352365.1 Undibacterium sp.
GAAAAATGAAGATCCGTCCTGAAACTGTCCCACAGCGCCGAGGCATGCTCAAGAACCGTATCCGCATTGACCAACGATCGATCGTGGATCAAAAAATCCGCTTAGGCCACTGGGAGTGGCGACACGATCATTGGCAAGAAACAGCAAGGTAAAAAACTGCAGGGTCGCTGCCGCAGTTTTGAGTCAGTCTTAATTCAGTTTCAAGACCTTCAGAAACTTGCTCACAGCAGAAGGTACGTCCTCAAGTGAGACCGCTGGCGATGTCGTGACCGGTGTTTTTCGTTGCGGCATCATCCCTTGTTCCAGCTTGAAGGCGGAGACAGTTTTTGCCAGCGTTGCGGCTTGATCTTCCATGCTTTCGGCAGCAGCAGCGGCTTGTTCTACCAAGGCGGCGTTTTGTTGCGTCATCTCGTCCATCTGTGTGATAGCGCGATTGACTTCTTCAATCCCGGAGCTTTGCTCCTGACCCGCGGCAGTGATTTCCGCCATGATGTCGGCAACTTGTTTGACCGATTTAACGATGTCGTCCATGGTCTTGCCTGCGGCATCAACCAACTTGCCACCGGCATTGACTTTTTCTACCGAATCACCGATCAGCGTTTTGATCTCTTTTGCCGCACCGGCGCTGCGCTGCGCCAGGTTGCGTACTTCGGATGCGACTACTGCAAAACCACGTCCTTGTTCACCGGCGCGGGCAGCTTCGACTGCGGCATTCAACGCTAAAATATTGGTCTGGAAAGCGATGCCGTCGATGACGCCGATGATGTCAACAATCTTGCGTGAGCTTTCTTTAATCGAGGTCATGGTGTCGACCACCTGACCAACTTCTTTACCGCCCTTGACCGCAAAATTAGAAGCAGATACGACCAGCGTATTTGCTTGTCGCGCATTGTCGGCATTGTGTCTGACGGTGGCAGTGATTTCTTCCATCGAGCTGGCGGTTTCTTCCAGCGCGCCTGCCTGAGTTTCGGTACGTGAAGACAAATCAGCATTACCGCTGGAGATTTCTGCCGAGGCAATGGCGATCGCGTCGGTGCCAGTACGGACTTCGCTGACGATGCGGTGCAAGCTGTCGTTCATCTCTTTTAAGGCATTGAGTAATTCACTGATTTCGTCCGAGCCAGAGGTCTCTTGATGGAACGAGAGTTCACCAGCCGCAACTCGTTTAGCGATTACCAATGCGTCTTGTAACGGTATCGTGATGCTACGTCTGAGGACGATAGAAAACGCGGCGCCAATCAACAACATCACGCCGCCAATACCAAACAGCAGGGTGGACAGACGCTTGCCTTTGCTTTCGGTTTCGCCAGAGAGTTCTTGCGCCGCTTTATTTTGCAGATCAACCAGTTTGTTGATTTCTACCAGCGCTTGCTGTTGCAAGGGATCGATTTTGCTGGCGATTACTTTGACCGCTTCTTCGCTGTTGAAGTTGAGAATCATCTTGTAAGCCTCTTTGTAAGGCTCATCCGTTTTTTGATCCAGCTGATTAATACTGTCGATGATCTTTTTTTCGCTATCGCTTAAACCAACCGCCACCAATTTGTCGCGCGCCTCAATAAAGCGGGCACGCTGGACTTTGACGATAGCTTTTTGTTTATCGATTTCGGCGATGTCGGTTTGCAGACCAATGTTGCGCAGCGCCAGGCCGCCTTCTAACAAACCACTTTTCATGGCAGCGGCTAAAGCGGTTTTATTATTGGAATATTCGACTCCGGCGATCATCTGATGTCGATTGCTGGCACTAAAAATACTGTCGGTAATCAACAACAAAATCAGCATCGCTAAAATCACACCAAAGCCGATACTGAGACGGGTTCCTATGCGCAGATTGCGTAGATTCATCGTGATTCCCCATGATAAGAATGTAACGTTATCGCAGACAATGCGATACTTTAGAAGCAAATTCGAGACAGTGATCTATGAGCACATCTATTAGCAGATAAACCAAAAGAGATCGCCCATAACGACAGAGAGCAATAGAACAGAACTACCGTAACAGAGTTTTACATGAAGAAAATTTTGAATCAGATAAATACTTTCGAACAAGCTCTGGCAATCAAATTGTTTAAGCTTATTCTTTCATTAAGAGATTATTGTTGATTGCCACAACGTCGATATCTGTTAATCATATTACGTCAAAAATTGCTGCATTGCACTTTGATACTTTGCGGTGTGGTAAGGACCACAAATTAGCTCATTTTCTGTCGCTTAAATCTCAATTAAACCAGTCACAGTGGACGCCTTTATAATAGTAAAGTCAAAATAGCAAAGTCGAAATAACAAAGTTAAGCGGGTTCGTCCGGGTTAAACCATCTTTGTCAGCTTGTGGACTTACGTTTGCTTAATTGCATCTGCTCATTGCGTCACCTAACCTTGATCTTATTACTGCATCAACATGAATAGCATACCAAGCACAACATCAGCCACACCAAGTACATCAGCTAGCAGCTTAACAGCAGACAGTCTGAACCAATTCGGTAGTCAATTTTTGCCAGGGTATTTAGGTATCCGCATCACAGAATTAGAAGGTAAAACCGTACGCGCTGAATTGACTGTCGTTCCGTCTCTGATGGCACCCAACGGCTTTTTACATGCGGGCAGCGTCGTCACCCTGGCAGACACCGCTTGCGGCTACGGCTGCATCAACAACTTGCCAGCCGGTGCCAGTAGCTTCACCACGATAGAACTCAAATCCAATCACCTCGGCACGGCACGTGATGGCATTGTAGAAGTCGTCGCTACCGCAGTGCATTTGGGGCGCACAACCCAGGTTTGGGATGCCACCGTCAGTCATCAAGGCAAAACTATCGCGCTGTTCCGTTGTACACAAATGGTGTTATTTCCAAAGGAAGCAAAATGAGCGATGTCAGCAACCCGGTCTTACAACAATGGCTGGCAAAAGAACTTGAAGTCCGCGCCAGACTGCAGCCAACTGGGGTTGTGCCGCTGGAGCAGATGAAGCAATTCAGTGGATTAGAGTTTTTGCAAGGCATCCTCAAGGGCGAGTTACCACGACCACATATCGGCGAGACTATGGATTTTTTCCCGGTCGAGGGCGAAGCAGGACGTATCGTGTTCCAAGGCACGCCCGGTCGTCAGCATTACAATCCGCTGGGCAGTGTACATGGCGGCTACTTCTGTACCCTGCTTGATTCTGCCGTTGGCTGCGCAGTGCAATCGATGCTACCCAAAGGGATAGGCTATACCACGCTGGAAATCAAAGTAAATCTGATCCGCGCACTGACAGATAAAACTGGACCGGTACGCGCTGAGGGTAAGGTCATTCAGGTCGGACGACAAGTCGGTACTGCCGAAGGCCGTATCGTAGATTCTTTAGGCAAGGTGTATGCACATGCCACGACGACTTGTTTGATTTTTCCTTTGCCTTGATCAGCTCATGAGCGGCACCATCACTTCTGCTGTAAACGTTGTCAAACAATTCTGGCAACTGATGGCGACGAACGATTTTCACGCCACAACAGCAATCCTGTCAGAGGCTTATCCGGCACATGCTAACCGGCAGCATTTGGTAGAGCCGATTAATTAACTAAGCATTCTGCAGAGGCCAGCCAAAATCTGCCGCACGACGTAAATAAGATTTCACAATCAGGCGATGAAAAGGGGCAATCAATCGGAGATAAGTTCGCCCCAGAAGATTGTGACAATGCACTACGGTCGAGATCGTTAAATAACGTACTGGCTCGGGATGATTGGGCTGAGATTGCAGCATCACAGACAATCTAAAATCCAGATGTTGATCGTTTTCTCCTAGTACGATTTCATTCACACTTTTTTCATAGATTTTAAAAATATAAATCCGTTGATCTTCTTGATCTGTCGACGCAACTAGCTGCTGAGAAGTTTTGATGCCAAAGCCAGCGACCAACACATCACGTAAACGCATCAATTGATGTGCCCATGGCGCTTGTTGCGAAAGGATAAAGCGTGCCAGCACTTCTGGATCGTCGCTGGCATCGGATGGCAGGCGTACCGAGTAAGCGTCTGCCAGATCGGGCTGAACATATAAATGGGTAATTCTGGATTGATCGGGTAAGGGACTGGCGACGACGCGCTGATAGGCATATTGCATGACGAACTCTCGTGTATGAAAAAACCTGCAATGAACAATCGGTATATTCAGTGGCCTGGACTTTATGTAGAACGATTAAGTATGTCCTACTGTATTGACTGTATTTAGCCAGGGATTGCTGGTATCCACCACCGCGCCGATTTTGTACAGCATGTGCATCATGCCCATATAGGCGCGATCAAAATAAGGCATATCCTCATGGTAGCCTTGCGCTAATTTCACCAAGGTTTTTCCATGGTCGGTATCGGGTGCTGGATAAGCTGTTTTATTTTTAAAATTAAATCGCTTTACCTTAAAAGGCTCTAACTGCCAGTCAATCAGCGCCGCGGCGGCAGGCAGTAACTGGGTTTCGCAATCATGCAAACTCAAGTCTGGCCGGATTAAACCCAGCTCAATATATGCCTCGCGTACAGTAGCAAAAGAGGCTGCTGAGTTTGAACTTATGCTTAAGTTCTCTCCCACCTCCAGCAGCCCTCGCCAGGCTTTGGCCATCGATGTACAAAACTCGACTGAGATGGATTTAGTGCAGCCAAAATCAATGACACCTAACTGACCATCAGCCATAAACAAAAAATTGCCAGGATGGGGATCGGCATGCAAGCGACCTAAATCACAAACGCTATGCCAGAACCAGTCGAACAATAATTGACCATAGTGATCGCGCTGAGCCTGACCAGGATTAGTGGCAAGCCACTGGTCAAGATGCAGACCGTCCAGCTTTTGCATGCTCAAAACCCGCTGGCTAGAATGGCTTGCTACGACAGCCGGGATCACGATCCCGGGCAAGCGTACGCGCTCACCAAACCAGCGCAATTGTGCTGCCTCGTGTTCATAATCGAGTTCTTCGCCGAGCTTTTTTTCCAGCTCGCTCATGATGCTGTCTAACAGTTCTTTACGAGGGACTAGATCAGAACCAAATGCCATCGTGTTCAATAGGCTGCTTAGCATGCGGATGTCGCTGCTGACTGATGCAGCGATGCCCGGATATTGGACCTTCACTGCCAGCGCCTGACCATCTGCCAAGCTGGCATGATGCACTTGTCCCAAACTCGCAGCAGCAAACGATACCGGATCGAAGTGCGCAAATAGGTGTTCGGGCGCTTGCCCAAATTCGCGTGTAAATACTTTGTGCACCAAAGCGCGGTTGAGCGGCGTCACTTGGTAACAGCCTTTTGCCAGTTCCCGTCGGATGCCCTCTGGCAAAAAATTGGCTTCCATACTCAACAACTGCGAGATTTTTAAAGCAGTACCTTTCAACTGATTTAAGGCTTTAAATAAAATCCGCCCTAACTCGGCTTCATGCCGATCTTTTGCTGCTGCTTGCTGTTGTTCATCGCGGGTCAGCTGACGTGCCTTGTGCCCGACATGGTTAATGCCTGCATGCGCTAAGGCTAAACCGCTGATGGCGCTGCGACTAAGCTTGCTGGTTGGTGGCGTGTTATTCATTTAGCATCAAAACCACGTTTGGCCAGCTTCAACATGTCTAGTAAACCTGAACCGTTTTGCATCAGGCGTGATAACTGATTGCGGATTAAAAATCCCGCCAGTTCTGACAGCTTATTGACCACGCCACTCTTTAAGGCCAGCACCAACACCGCCAAGGTCAGATCGACTAACTGCGTGGTATCAGAAAATTCTTCGGATTCGTCCTTCAGCCAATAAGCAATCACCGCAAACAAATAATCGGCAAATAGACCACCCACTAAATTTTTAAAATCACAGGCGGCAATCTCACCACTCTGCTCCGCCGCGTCGATAAACTTGACCACCTGCCCCCGTAATGCCTGCTGCCCGGGCATGTTGTCGCGCATCATCAACAGCGGCGATTTGCCAACGATGGTGCGCGTGATTTCAACAAATTCTCGGTCGGCCAGCAACAACTCCAGTAAGGCATCAACCAATCTCTGCAAACGTTCTTGCAGACCAAACTGCTCCAGGCCTGGAGTGTCCAGCGTCAGTTCCAAGACTATTTCTATGCATAACTCGTAATACGCCAGCAGTAGTTTTTCTTTGCTGGGGAAATATTTATAAATCGTCGCATCACCAATCCCAGCCTCGCGTGCGATCTGCTTCATGGTCGTCGCATCATAACCATGCTCGGTAATCATATCGACCGCAGTCCGTATGACATGGCGACGGGTTTGCTCTTGCTGGGACTTAGATGTTTTCATTTTGGAGATTAACTATCGTTAAATTCAATTATTGATTCACTCAATGTATATTAAGTATTTTAAAAGCGCAATAAAATGATGATTTAAAGAGAGTTTGTATGCATAAATGCCAGGCAAAGAGAACTGCCCCAAGACATTTAAACGCGTAAAAGAATCATCCATGATGTTTGTGATTACATAAAAATCCCAGTATTTTTAATATACTCCCCACCATTTTTGTAAAATATGGCCTATTGTCCAGACTTTACTTGGATAATTAAATATACCTAATAGGAGTATATTTAATTTGTGAGCCTGGCTTGCCAAATAACGATGCGAAAAGTGCGTAGTTTTGCTAGCCGCCTTGGGCAATCCTCAAATCTGACACAACAATCCCATCCTGTTCAGCGTCTTTCCACTAAAATGCGGCTATGCCCAGCCCACAATTTAAACCGCTCAGCTTTGCCGTCCGCGCCAATTTGTACACGCACTTAGCCGCGATGGAAAAAGCCGGCTTGCCTACCGACAAAGCGTATGGCTTGCTGGAATTGCCGGCACTGGCACAAAGCAGGGTCGTTGCGATGCGCAAACTGCTGGTGCGTGGCAAAGATATTCCGGCAGCTGGACAACAGTCAGGCTTATTCAGCGATCTGGAAGTGCATCTGCTCCGCGCCGCCACCAGCGCAGGCAGCCCGGCCACAATGTACCGCCGGCTGGCCGATACTTACACCGAAAAAGATCGTCTCAGCAAAGCGGTTAAATCACGCTTAAAACTGCCGCTGATGATTTTGGGTTTATCGTTATTGGTACAACCTTTACCCGCTTTAGTGGCAGGTACGCTAACAGCCAGTGGCTATGTTTGGAGCGTAGTGCGGCCATTTCTGGCAATCGGCATAGGCGCTGTGTGTTTTAAAAAATTCCACCACTGGCTGCAAACTGCATCAGCATCACCACGGCGTGAAGGCATAGAAAAAACACTGACCAAAATCCCCTTGTTTGGCGCGATGCATGTGCGGCGCAATGCCAGAGATTTTTTTGAAAGCCTGGGTTTGATGCTAGAAGCAGGTTTGCCGATGTTCGAGGCATTGCCTAAAGCCTTTAAGACCATCAGCAATCAAATGATACGGGCAGACTTTGCCAAAATTCTTGCCAGTATGCAGCAAGGTGATACCCTCACCTATGCGCTGGAAAATTGTATTTATATCGGCAATCCGCAAGTGATCAGTCTGGTCCAGACTGGCGAAGCTAGCGGCACTTTGCCAGAAATGCTGTTACGGCACGCTGCGATAGAGACGGCGTCTTTGTCACATTTCCAGCAACAGGCCGCCGATTGGGCGCCAAGGGTCGTGTACGGCGCAATCATGCTGTGGATGGCGTATAGCATTTTACAAAGCAAAGTGTTTATGCCCAACGTACCCAAAGACTTGGCATAAACTTGGGCTGCACTTAGCATCAGCTTGTCACGACGTAAGTCTCTTTTTGCAGACTACTGCGTCAAGTCCGCTACATCATCATACTTATTTATATTGGAGGCTTATGTCCAGATCCATCCTCATTGTTGAAGACGAAAAAGCGATTGCTGACAATGTAGCCTATGCGCTCGCTACTGACGGTTTTACGCCACACCACGTCACTTTGGGGCAAAGTGCTTTGGATTTATTATCCTCGCCAAATTCACCCGCACCCGATTTGGTCGTGCTGGATATCGGCTTGCCCGATATGAGCGGCTTCGATGTCTGCCGCCGCTTGCGCCAGTTTTCAAACCAATCTTCCAACATACCGGTGATTTTTTTAACCGCGCGCAGTGATGAAATTGACCGCATCGTAGGGCTAGAAATGGGCGCAGATGATTACGTCACAAAACCATTCTCACCAAGGGAGCTGGTAGCCCGCATCCGCGCAGTATTACGCCGCCTGGAAGCGGGTCAGACACATATCGTCAAAGAGAGCGGCACACAGACCCATACCGACCGTTTTCAAGTACGACCAGCAGAAGGGCGGATTATGTATCTCGGTCAAAGTCTTGCTCTCACTCGCTATGAATACCTGCTGTTAAAAACCTTTATCGATCATCCGGGACAATTATTTTCTCGTGCGCAGTTGATGGATATGGTCTGGACAGACGCCAGCGATACCTTAGAGCGCACGGTCGATGCGCACGTCAAGTCGGTGCGCGCCAAGCTGCGTCTGATCGCCTCAGAAAATGATCCGATACAAACCCATCGTGGCATGGGTTATAGCTTTTCAAGCATATGAAAATCGGGTTACGAATACTATTCGGCTACTTTTTAGTCGTCGGTCTTGCGGCATGGTTTGTACTAAATGTGTTTGTAGAAGAAGTCAAACCCGGTGTCCGTGCGACACTGGAAGATACCTTAGTCGACACCGCACAATTGCTGGCGCAGCTAGTGGCCGAAGATGTCAAAGCCGGCGATTTGCCGCACGCTGCGTTGATCGGCAGACTACAAAATTATGTGCATCGTAGTGTCGATGTCAACATCAGCGGCGTCCAGAAAGCAACGCTGGATTATCGTATTTATATTACGGATATCCATGGCATCGTCGTATTTGACTCGGACAATAAAGATGTCGGCAAAGACTATTCGCGCTGGAATGATGTGTACCTGCCTTTGCAGGGCAAATACGGTGCGCGTAGTACGCTCGCTGATCCGGCAGATAATAATTCCAATGTAATGCATGTTGCGGCGCCTATTTTGGACGGCGGACGCATTATCGGTGTACTAACCGTCGCCAAGCCCATCTCTACGATCACACCATTTATCGAACGTAGTCAACGTAAGATTTTGCGCCGCAGTGGCTGGCTGATTTTGGGCTCTTTACTGATCGGCATAGGATTCTCGTTCTGGCTTAGTCATTCTTTACGCACATTACAACGCTATGCCATTGGCGTGGAAAACGACGAAAAAGTCGGCCTGCCCAAGCTAGGTAATAACGAAATCGGCGCCCTTGGCCGCGCCTTAGAATCCATGCGTAACAAGCTAGAAGGCAAACAATATGTAGAACAATTAATGCACACTCTGGCGCACGAATTAAAAAGTCCAATCGCGGCTATCCAAGGTTCTGCTGAATTACTAACGGAAGAGATGACTGAGGCAAATCGGAAGCATTTTTTAAGTAATATCATCGAACAAAACCAACGTCAGAAACAATTAATCGACAAACTCTTAGCGTTGATAAAAATCGAAAAGCAGCAAATTCTGGATAGTGTTAGTAAGATCGATCTACCCTCACTGCTAACACAAGTGCAGGCAGATGCCAGCACCCGCCTGATGGAAAAATAGCTGCAATTAGTATTGGATGTACCCACAATCACCGTCACTGGCGATGCCTTACTCCTACGTCAGGCAATCGGTAATTTGCTCGACAATGCCATCGCTTTTTCTCCTTCCGGTAGCGCCATCAGCATAGATGTGAGTCAACAAAACGGGACGATACAAATCCAAGTAAAAGATCATGGCGCAGGAATTCCCAACTATGCGCTTGCGAAAATCTTTGATCGATTTTATTCACTGGAAAGACCAGATGCGGCCAAGAGTACAGGTTTAGGTTTACCGTTTGTGCGCGAGGTTGCTCTATTGCATGGCGGGAGCGTGGCTATCAGCAATCATGTTGATGGTGGAGTTTGTGCTTGTTTGAGTTTTCCAGATCAATACTTGCATTAATTTTGCAAGAGCAATACATCGCTTTAGATTTCATATTACCTAATTACCGAAAGTCCGCACCTACGCATTAATTATCTAATTGAATGAAAAGATAGAGCGAAATCATTTTTCACTTCACACAAAACGCATCAATAACGCACACAAGTTTTTTACAGTAGCAACTCCCTCAACCCGGAGTCTTCTATGCAAAAAACTTTACTCTTCAAGGCCATCATCATCGGTGTTTTGATGCTCTTGATCGGCGTACCCCTCATGATGATTGAATCGACCATTTCTGAACGGATGCGCTTTCGTGATGATGCGGTCAGAAGTATTGCGACCGATTCTGTCGGTGAACAAACCTTATTAGGGCCTGTACTGACCTTACCTTATAACGAAATATATGAGGAAGAAGAGATTGATGCGACGACTAAAAAATCGGTGATGCGTAAATATTCGTTGGCTCATCAAGTATTTGTCTATCCCAATACTCTCAATATCAAAGGGGTGATCGACACAGATCGTCGTTATCGCGGCATTCATAAAGTTCTGATCTACAACGGACAGCACACGATTTCTGGCGATTTTGTATTGCCATTGCTGGAGAATCTACCCAAAGATAAACTTGCGTCACACATCAAACCAGGAACACCTTACATCTCACTTGGTTTGAGCGATACACGCGGCTTACATAATTTTCCAAGATTAAACTGGGGCGGGAAATCTTATGAATTTAAACAAGAGAGCAAGCTACGTTCACTACAAACGGGTTTGCATGCGCCGCTGGATGTGATGGAGTTACAAACGCCAGAGACAATCAAATTTAGTCTGGATCTGGCGATTGACGGTATTGAGCGTATGAGCTTTGTCCCGATTGCGAAGAATAATCAAATCAGCATTGCCTCCAAATGGCCACATCCTCAATTTGGTGGTCGCTTTTTACCTTCTCCCAAAGATCGCAGGATAGATCAAAACGGATTTTCTGCTACCTGGAATATTTCTGCGCTATCCAGCAGTGCACAACAACAAATGAGTATGCGGGAAACAGGTACGACGACTGGACAAAATACGGCCTCTGGCGATACAAGCCCTGGGACC
The DNA here is from genome assembly GCA_025352365.1 of Undibacterium sp. Lineage (GTDB taxonomy): Bacteria > Pseudomonadota > Gammaproteobacteria > Burkholderiales > Burkholderiaceae_D > Undibacterium. Next base: position 11,001 of record JANXTO010000142.1, read on the forward strand.
TTTTTAGACAGCTTTAGCGTCGCTTTTATTGAGCCAGTTAATGTGTATTCTCAGGCAGACAGAGCGATCAAATACGGTATGCTGTTTGTGGCGCTGACGTTTGCGGCTTTCTTCTTGTTTGAAATGCTCAAGCAATTACCAATTCATCCGGTGCAATACACCTTGGTTGGTCTAGCGCTCACGGTGTTCTTTTTATTGTTGGTGAGCCTGTCGGAGCATATTAGTTTTGTACATTCTTATTTGCTGGCGAGCGGTGCTTGCATCTTACTGATTGGCTTTTATCTGAGCCATGTATTACGTAGCTGGAAGCGCGGCATG
>JANXTO010000154.1 GCA_025352365.1 Undibacterium sp.
GTATAAGACGAGGAATAGGGCCACAGAGACGAGCGTATTTAGTTACGGTGAAACGCGGTAACCTCCACCCGGAGCAATTTCAAATAGGCACGCGTTGAGGCGGCTCGCGGAGCGTGCGGGTAGAAAGCTTGAGCCTGGGAGCAATCCCCGGCCTAGAGGAATGATTGTCATAGCACGAGGCAGCAATGCGCAGTGCCGTAACAGAATCCGGCCTACCGGCCTGCTTCATTTTTATCCCCCGATTGTCTATTTCAAGATGATCAAATATCAAATTAGTATTCCGCGTACCCAATTCATAAATCCCCGGTGTTACACTTAAAGCAGCTTTAAAACGATGGTATCTGATGGCATCGGCATTTGTCTCAAGTAAGTAATTGCCCGAAATTACCTGCAACCGCCACCATTTAAAATAAATCATAAAGCGGTGCAGCAAATGTTTAAGGCATTAACGTCAGGCATATCCAAATGGCGAAAGCATGTAATCTGAATTTTAATTTGCTGAAATAGCATCGCTGTGTATGATTTAGCTTTGCCGCGAGGAAATTTTGTTTTAGTCTTCATATAAGTAAATAGCTGCCGCTGATAATAAATAACGACAATAATCACGACATAGCCCAACAAGTACCTAGGCGAACATTCAAACGAGGGTAGCGCATGGAGAGAAAGGCAAGCATTCGTCAATGGCATGATCTGCCTACTCTGGCTTTTTTAGTCTTTGTGAGTCTGATTGTGGTCGCTATCATGGCGCAAACTTGGTGGTCTATTGCGCAAGACAAGCAATTGACGCTTGCTTCTGCACAAGAGAGCAGTTACCTGGCGGTAAGGATTTTAGAAGAGCATGCCAGCCGGATTTTGCATGATGCAACCCGTTCTATTAACGCTGCCGCAGAAGAAATCCAGACCCAAAGCGAATCTGCCGAGCTCGATGAGGCGGAAGTCCGCAAGATACTGATCAACCAGCGCCAGGATTCCCCTTTTCTTCAATCACTTTCTATGATTGACCACAATGGCATCTTGTGGGTAACGTCTTTCCAATTCCCCGCAGAGACGCAAAACATGGGGAATATCTCCTACGTTAAAGAGCTGCTCAGCCATCCGACGGACACCACGGTCGTGACTGGTAAGCCGATCATGCTGAAAAATACGACGCGCTGGGTATTGCCGGTAGCCAGAAATTTTTTCAATCAGCGTGGCGATTATCTTGGCGTGATTCAGGCATATATCGGTCTGAATTATTTACAGGATTTTTATGAGCGCCTCGCCAGAGATGGCAGTGCTGCGATTTCTTTACATGATGATGTGGGTAATATCTATGTTAGGGCTCCATACGATGCGCGTTATTTGACGCAGTATGTCGCCAAGTCTTTGCTAGCCAACAGCGTGCGTTTAAATACTGTAGAGGGCGCAATACAAGATGCGCCGTTTATTCGCGATGCCGCTGACGCCGGAAATACAAAGGAATTGATTTATACCTATCGGAAAACGAACGATTTCCCGATTGTATTGGTGTATGCCAAAGAGTTATCCCGTATTTTGTCTGACTGGAACGATCGGTCGCGACAAAAACTAATCTTCACTGTGCTGACGATAGGCTGTATTTTGCTGTTGGTGATTCTATTAATCGCCAAACTTCGCAGCCTGCGTAAATCAGCAGAAGAGTTACGCGCTAGTGAGAATCGCTATCGGGTCTTATTTCAGGATGCGCAAGATACGATCTTGTTGATTAATCGTGACTACGTATATGTCGATTGCAATCTCGCCGCATTAAACATGTTTGGCGTGAGTGACCGGTCTGAGTTATTAGGGCGGCGTGCAGGACGGTTCTCCCCAGAAAATCAAGCCGTACGTCATTTGCCCGGGTTACAACGTGACCAGTTAATTGAGTCTTTGACCAATGCCGCCTTTGCCGGCGAAGTACAGCATTTTGAATGGGTAGTAGAACGTAAGGGTATTTTGCAATATAGCGAAGTGACGATGAGTCGGGTAGAAATTGGCGCAGACGATTTAATCTTTTGTGTGATGCGGAATGTTAATTCCCGAAAATATGTAGAGCATTTAGTTGAGGGGCAAAATCAATTACTGCAACTGATTGCTAGCAATGAAGATATGTTGTCGGTCTTGGAGTCGATTTGTCAGTTTGCAGAAAAAATGTCACCCCAATGGCGTTGCGGCATTCAGTTACTGAGTAACGAGTTGCATTCCTTCGGCATGAATGTAGGAAAAAATTTCCCCGAAGTCGTCAAGACGCAGTTAAATGGTATGTCTGTTACCTATGGCAATGGTGTCTGGAGTGAAGCAATTTTGAATGCCGGACCAGTATGGATTGGAAATTTTCAACATGCGGCTTCAATGCAATTTGTGAACTCGGTAGAAAGTCTGTCTGATTTTCATGCCTGTGGTGCCTGGCCGATTATGGGTAAAAAAGGCCAGTTGCTTGGCAGCTTCAGTATCTTTGTCTCTGACATGTCGCCCCTGAGCGATGATGATCTGAGACTGGTCGGCATCACAACTGACATTGCCAGCATCGCAATTGAAGGTCGTCGCTCAGAAGACAAAATACTTAAGCTCGCTCATTACGATGAGTTGACTGGTTTGCCAAATCGCTTCTTATATAACCAGCATTTAGCAAAATCCTTGGCGCATGCCGAGCGCAATCGGAGCCGACTGGCAGTGTTTTTTCTGGATCTGGATCGTTTTAAAAATATTAACGACACCTTTGGGCATGATGAAGGCGATACGGTCTTGCGCAATATCTCACAGCGCTTTAAAGATTGTCTGCGTGAATCCGATATCGTAGCCCGCGTCGGTGGCGATGAATTTATTCTCTTGATCGATCAGTTTAGCGATCCTCGTGATCTGGGCGATATTGCAGATAAATTATTACAAGAGGCATCAAATCCGTTTGAATTGCGCGGGCAAGAGTGCCAGCTCAGTGCCAGTATCGGGATTGCGACTTTCCCCGATGATGGACGCGATGCGCCGACTTTGATGAAAAATGCCGATATTGCGATGTATCGCGCTAAAAACAAAGGCAAGGATAATTATCAGTTCTACGCTTCAGAGATGAACGTGCACACAGTAGAGCGCCTGGCGTTTGAGGCGCGCTTGCGGCGTGCGCTAGAGCGCCGTGAGTTTGTTGTGTATTACCAGCCTAAGGTCCATGTGATTTCCGGCAAGATTGTCGGCGCAGAGGCGCTGGTACGATGGAATCATCCTGAGCGCGGTATTTTGTTCCCCGGAGATTTCATTACATTGGCAGAAGAGGCTGGTTTAATTGCGCGGCTTGGCATGCTGGTATTAGATATCGCCTGCCGCGATATTCTTACTTTCCGCGCAGTGGACGCCTCGTTTGGGCGAGTTGCCATTAATTTGTCAGGCTCGCAATTTAATGATGTGCATCTGCTAGACGAGGTCAAGAGCGTGGTTGACTTTTGGCGCGTTCACCCGAGCTGGATTGAGTTTGAAATTACCGAAAGCATGGTGATGCATAACCGCGATCAGGCGATCGTTTTGATGGATGGTTTAAAAGATGCGGGTTTCACTTTGTCGATCGATGACTTTGGAACAGGCTATTCTTCCTTGGCGTATCTGAAGCGCTTTCCTGTGGATAGCGTCAAAATTGATCGCTCTTTTATCAAAGACATCCCGGGCGATGTGAATGACACCGCAATCGTTCTAGCGATTGTCGCCATGGCACATACTTTGAGCCTGAAAGTCATTGCAGAAGGCGTAGAGACGGAATTGCAACTTCAAAAACTGAAAGAAAGTCGATGTGACGAGTACCAAGGTTTTTATTTCAGCAAAGCGATCCCCGAGAGCGAATTTTTAGCTTTGCTTCAAAAGCAGGCGCAGGCGGCGCTGAAGTGAGTAACTGATTCAGCAACCGAATCAGCAACTAAGTATGTAACTAAGTACCTAGCTAGAACTGTAGTCCTTAGCGGGTAGTTCAGTCTTTACTTACGGCTGGTGGACACGCCAGATAATGCATACTCGTCTGAAATAACGAGTAAATATGCGCCGATCTCAATATACTCCCCATTAAATTTTTAAAAATTAGTCATTTGTCCAAGTTTTAATTGGACATTCTAAATATACTGGGTATTAGTATATTATTTTGACTCTGCCAGATCCTCATGAAAAATTGCGCTTAAATTTTTGATTTTGACCGCGCTGCTCATATGTGTCACGTTTTTCTTGGGTTATGGATTGGCAATTGATACCTTCCGCTGTCTTCTGCAAAACCGTTCAATTTGGCTAGTACAGCGGTTCATATGTCACTTATCCAAATTTCGACTATTTCTCATCAGCATCTAAAACGTGCACATTCTTTTTTCTGTAATTTTTAGCTAAACACATGGGTATATGTGAGGAGCTACTTTCACTACCCATCGTAAGTCGTTAATTTATTGGAATATTCTCTTTTTCATTAGATTAGGTATGTGCGCTAAGTCCTTGACTTCATTAAAGAATTTCAAAAATTCATACTTAAATTCGCTTGACCCGCTTCAAGCGATCCTCTAAAGTGGGCAATAGTGTGAAAAAGTGTATTTTTGTGGTGAAAATAAAGTTTCTGAAAAGAATAATTCAGTAATTTGATCAAGATAAAAGGTTCAACGTGTTCCAAGGGGCGTCCTCACTCAATCTCGATGCAAAAGGCAGAATGACAGTTCCTGCCCGGCATCGCGACGCTCTCAGCCTGCAATGTGAGGGCCGTATCACTTTAACCCGTCATCCAGATGGTTGCTTGCTGCTTTTTCCGCGCCCGACGTGGGAGGCGCACCGCGAGAAGATTGCTGCCTGGCCGATCCAGGCGCGTGATTGGAAGCGTATTTTTTTAGGCAATGCCTCGGACGTCGAGATGGATGGCGCTGGCCGAATCCTCGTAGCGCCTGAATTGCGCACCGCTGTCAACATGCAGCGTGATGTGATGTTGCTCGGCATGGGCACCCATTTTGAAATTTGGGATGCTGCCCGCCTCGCCGAGAACGAAGCCAAAGCCATCGCCAGCGGGGCGCCTGACGCGCTCAGCAATTTCTCCTTCTGAGCGGCACAATGACTTTGACCTTAGCAGAAGATTACAAGCACCCGACCGTGTTGCTGGATGAGGCTGTTGACGCCTTGGATTTAATCGGTGAACGCGCCGCGGCCGTGATTGTTGACGGCACCTTTGGGCGTGGCGGACATAGCCGCAAAATCTTGCAACACTTAAATTCTTCCGGTCGCCTGATTGCGTTTGATAAAGACACGCAGGCGATTGCCAGTGCACAGCAAATTATTGATCCCCGTTTTGAAATCGTACACGACAGTTTTGCCACCATGGCAGAGGCTTTGCAAGAGCGCGATGTACGACAAGTGGATGGGATTTTGATGGATTTAGGCATCTCGTCGCCGCAAGTGGATGACGCGAGCCGCGGTTTTAGTTTTAGGGCAGATGGGCCGCTGGACATGCGCATGGATACCACTCGTGGCATCTCTGCCGCCGAATGGCTGGCGACTGAAGATGAACAAATAATCAGGGAGGTTATAAAAAATTATGGGGAAGAACGGTTTGCTTTTCAGATTGCAAAGGCGATTGTTGCTCGCCGGGCGGTCCAGTCCATTTCAAGTACTCGACAACTTGCCGAGATCGTCGCAAACACCGTCAAAACTCGCGAGAAGGGCAAAGACCCGGCAACTCGCACCTTTCAGGCTATACGGATTTTCATCAATAAGGAGCTGGAAGATCTTGAAATAGGTTTGGCAGGTGCCTACGCCAGCTTGGCACCACATGGTCGCATGGTTGTCATCAGCTTTCATTCGCTGGAAGACCGCATTGTGAAGCAATTTTTTGCCTCCAAAGTTACCTTGCCGCAACCAGATCGCCGCCTGCCGATCCGCTCTGTTGATTTACCACAGCCAGAGATGAAGCTGATCAAAAAAATCAAACCCTCAGATGCAGAAGTTGCCGCTAATCCGAGAGCACGCTCGGCTATTTTGCGTGTGGCAGAACGTTTGCCTGCACATATTCCCGGCGGTGGAAAATGAGCGGACGCTTAAATTTTTTGCTGGGCGCTGTGCTTATGATGTGTGCACTGTCTTTGATTAATTCCCAGTACCAGGCGCGTCGCTTATTTATCGAGTTGGAGCGCGCACAAGCTGCCGCCAGACAATACGAGTTGCAATGGACGCAGCTAAAACTGGATCAATCTACTTTTGGCAAGCATGCGCGGATTGAAGAGAACGCCAGTAAAGAACTGAATATGGTGCCGGTCACGCCTGACCGTACACAATACTTGACTGCAGCGGGGCTGAAATGAGTCGCTCATCCGGCAGTTCACGTACTGCAGCAGCGAAAGGCGTTCCCTTTTCGTCTAGCCCATTATTGGTTGTTAAGTTACCAGTCTGGCGTTCGCGCTTGGTTTTATTTTTCTTATTTATCGCTTTCCTGGCATTGATGGCACGCGCCCTGTGGTTGCAAGGGATGACGACAGAATTTTTACAAAAGCAGGGCGCCAGTCGTTACACCCGTACCTTGGAGTTGCCTGCAACTCGCGGCAGGATTACTGACAGAAGTGGCCAGGTATTGGCATCCTCTGTGCCAGTCAAAGCCGTATGGGCGATTCCTGATGATGTGTTGGAAGCGCCAAAAGAAAAATTACTTCAACTCGCCGGTTTGCTAGAAATGACTGAAGCTGAGTTACGTAAAAAACTAGATTCGGATCGTCAATTTGTGTACCTCAAACGGCAGGTAGACGCAGACATCGCAGAAAAAATTGTCGCACTGGGTATTTCCGGTATAGAAACCCGTAAAGAATATAAGCGCTTTTATCCTGAGGGTGAGGTGATGGCGCATGTCGTCGGCTTTACTAACGTCGAAGACATAGGTCAAGAGGGGATAGAGCTAGCATCGGAAAAAAATCTCGCTGGCAAGACAGGCAATCGTCGTGTAATCAAAGATCGTCTGGGTCGTATTGTCGAAGATATCGAAGCGATTCGTGAACCGCATGATGGCAAGGATTTGACTTTGTCTATTGATAGCAAAATTCAATATATTGCTTACACCCATCTGAAAGAAGCGATAGAAAAGCACAAAGCTAAAGCGGGTGGTGCAGTTGTCTTGGATGCCAGAACTGGTGAGGTTCTGGCTTTGGTCAATCTGCCTTCCTACAATCCGAATGATCGTTCTGTGCTGACTGGTGCGCAATTACGTAATCGTGTAATGACCGATACATTTGAGCCTGGTTCTACCATGAAGCCGTTTACAGTTGCGTTGGCGTTAGAGACTGGACGAGTCACGCCGGAAACGCAGATTCAGACTGCGCCGGGCAGTATGACGATCGGTACCGCGACTATTCACGATGCACATAAAGAAGGTGTTTTGAGCGTCGCTCAAGTCATACAAAAATCATCGAATATTGGGACTGCAAAAATCGCTTTGCAAATGCCGCCACAAGAGATGTGGGAACTGTTCACTACAGTCGGTTTTGGGCAGCAGCCAAAATTTGGTTTTCCGGGCGCAGTTGCCGGACGCTTGCGCAACTTTAAGACCTGGCGTCCGATTGAGCAAGCGACGATGAGTTACGGTCATGGCGTCTCCGTTTCATTAATTCAGATAGCGCGTGCCTACATGATTTTTGCTCGCAACGGAGACATTATCCCATTAACCTTTCAGCGTTCAGAAGTATTACCCGCAGCGCATCGTGTGATTTCAGAAAAAACGGCACAACAAGTGCGCCTGATGATGGAATCGGTAACGGAACCTGGTGGTACCGCAACCCAGGCGCGTATCGCCGGCTATCGCGTAGCAGGTAAAACTGGTACGGCTTACAAGATAGAGGGCGGTCGTTATGTCAATAAATACGTAGCTGACTTTGTTGGTTTTGCCCCGGTATCCAATCCCCGCGTGATTGTTGCAGTGATGGTTGATGAACCAACAACTGGCGGCCATTTTGGCGGCACGGTTGCTGCTCCGGTATTTGCTGCTATTACTGCAAATGTATTACGGTCTATGAATGTTTCTCCCGATTCTAATGTCACTAGCATCATTCCTGACAATAGCGTAGAGGAGAGCATGTAATGATCGACCATAAAGAATCCATGACCGAAATTTTAAAATGGCTAAGACAGCTTCCGGCTGTGACGCCGCTTTCACAACTCAGTTCCGATTCGCGCGCAATTGCTGCGGGCGATGTGTTTTTTGCTTTCCCAATCGCTGGTAGCTCTGGTGATGGGCGCCGGCATATTCAAGATGCGATTGCTCGTGGTGCTGTTGCAGTGGTGTTTGAGTCAGACGATTTTGAAGCAGAAAAGTTTGTTTGGGATGCGGCATGGCCAGTGCCGCACAAATCCATCCCGCAACTACAAGCCAAGGCTGGCGAGATTGCGCATGCCTGGTATGTACAGCCTGATGGTGACATGCTGACCGTTGCGGTGACCGGTACAAATGGCAAAACATCTTGCTCGCAATGGTTGGCAAAAGCCCTGTCTTTGACAGGAAAACCTAGTGCGGTTATTGGCACTTTAGGTGTTGGTAATTATAAAGATGGCGTACTACATAATTTGGTTGAAACAGGCTTTACAACGCCAGATGCGATTCAATTACAGCGTCGTCTTGCCGATTTGCGAGATACCGGCGCCAAGGCTTTAGCGATCGAAGCATCTTCAATTGGTTTGCATCAAGGTCGTTTAAATGGCCTGCATGTTGACGTCGCCTTATTGACTAATTTAACACGTGATCACCTTGATTACCATGGTGATATGGAAGCATATGCCGCTGCCAAAACCATGCTGTTTGATCGGCCAAATTTAGGTGTCGCAGTGCTTAACTTGGATGATGCGTATGGTGTCCAGTTAGTACAACATCTCAAAACGACTCGGCAAAAAATACACGTATTAGCTTATAGCATTGAGCATAAAGAGCATCCTGATGCTGCAGTCATTTTTGCCAGTAATATTCGTACGCACCACTCTGGTACCAGCTTCCATGTGGACTCCCCCTATGGTTCCGGTCTGGTAAAAACGCAAATGATAGGCCGGTTCAATGTAAGCAACATACTGGGTGTACTTAGTGTTTTGTTGGAGACGGGAGTTGTTTGGAGTAGGGCCGTTTCAGTTATTGAAAAACTGACTTCAGTGCCAGGGCGCATGCAACAGCTTGGTACGCCAGGTCATGTCATGGTGATCATCGACTATGCGCATACTCCTGATGCTTTGGAAAAAACTATACAGACACTGCAACAAGTCGCGTTAGAGCGCCATGGCGAACTATGGTGTGTATTCGGTTGTGGTGGTGATCGTGACCCAGGCAAGCGCGCTCCGATGGGTAAGATCGCGGAGCAGGCGCAGCACATCGTGGTCACTAGCGATAATCCCCGTACAGAAAATCCCTCTCAAATCATTGCGCATATTTTGCAGGGCATGAGTGATAAGCCTCAGGTCATTGAGGATCGCGCAGCTGCGATCCTATTTGCGATTAAGCATGCGGGTAATAATGACGTGGTGCTGTTAGCCGGTAAGGGGCACGAAAGCTATCAAGATATTAATGGTAAAAAATGGCCGTTCTCTGATGAAGAACATGCATCGTTAGCATTGGCCACCGTTGCCACTAGCGGCAATATGAAGAGGGGCAGTTGATGCGCGCGACTCTTCGCCAATTGCAAGCCGCTGTTAATAGCTCTCAACTCCATGCAGTTGAGTCTCAGGCAAATACAAGCTTAGAAATTGAAATTACTGGTTTAACGACGGATAGCCGTAAGGTCAAAGCTGGCGATTTATTTATTGCCTTGCGTGGTGAGCATTTTGATGCACATGATTTTTTGCGCGATGTGGTTTCAAAAGGTGCAGCAGTTGTAGTAGTAGATTACTTGCCAGCAGATGTGAGTGGTTCTGAACTCAAAGTGCCAGCGCTAATCGTGCCAAATACACTGACGGCTTTACAAGAAATTGGACGTTATTGGCGTCAACAATTTACCTTGCCTGTTATTGCCGTTACGGGTAGTAACGGTAAAACTACGGTTAAGGAAATGATCGCGTCCATCCTTAATACCTATGTTGGAGCAGAACATAATCTTGCTACTAACGGTAATTTAAACAATGAAATTGGTGTGCCACTGACTGTTTTACGCTTGACCGAGGCCCATCGTACAGCTGTGTTTGAACTAGGGATGAATCATCCTGGCGAGATCGCCGTGCTGGCGTCTATTGCGCAAGCGACGGTTGCTCTGGTCAATAATGCCCAGCGCGAGCATCAAGAATTTATGCAAACTGTGCAAGCAGTTGCAGAAGAAAACGGTATGGTATTACGCCAACTTCCGGCTGATGGTGTCGCGGTATTTCCAGCAGATGATATGTATTCTGATTTATGGCGCGGCTACGCTACAGAGAGCGGACAGCGAAAAATTGTGAGCTTCGGCCTAAGCGAAGATGCCGATATTAGTGCAACTTATGTAGCACAAACATTTGGCAGTAAATTGCAAATGCGTATTGGGGCGAATCGTTTTACCGTCAAACTGGCCGCGGCTGGTATTCATAATGTACGCAATGCTTTAGCCGCAGCGGCCTGCTGCCATAGCATTGGTGTGCCGAACGATATTATTGCCCTAGGTTTGCAAGCGTTTAGCCCAGTCAATGGTCGCCTGCAAAATAAGCAGGCACACAACGGCGCCACGATTATCGACGACACTTATAACGCCAATCCGGACTCAGTGCGCGCAGCGATTGCGGTACTTGCGGAGCAAACCAACAAAAATAATGAAGACCATATTTTAGTCTTAGGTGATATGGGTGAGGTTGGCGACGAAGGTATTGCATTCCATGAAGAAATCGGTAACTACGCGCGCGAATCGGGCATTAGTAGCTTATTGACTCTTGGTGATCTGGCTAAGTATGTGGCTGACGCATTTGGCAGCGGGTCACAACATTTTGATGATGTTGACGCTTTATGCGCAACTTTAGATACGCTGATTCATCCTCATAGTACGGTCTTAATCAAGGGTTCTCGCTTCATGAAAATGGAAAGAGTCGTTGCGCATTTAACTAAACAACAAACTATAGGAAGTCACTAACATGTTGCTTTGGTTAGCAGAATTTTTTAAGCAAGATATCGGATTTTTACGAGTCTTTGGTTTTATTACTTTTCGTGCGGTATTCGCTACGCTGACAGCGATCTCTATTGGTATTTTTGCTGGTCCTGCCGTGATCCGCATGCTAACTCGTTTGAAGGTCGGACAAGCGGTTCGTACTGATGGTCCACAAACGCATTTAGTTAAATCGGGTACGCCAACTATGGGTGGTGTATTGATCCTAATTTCCATCGGTATTTCTACTTTGCTGTGGGCTGATCTGAGTAATCGCTTTGTTTGGATTGTTCTGATTGTCACTTTAGGTTTTGGTGCGATTGGCTGGGCTGATGATTATCGTAAGGTTGTTTACAAAGACCCGGAAGGTATGCGATCGAGAGAGAAATATTTCTGGCAGTCGTTGATCGGTATTGTCGCAGCGTTTTATCTCGCTTTCACGGTTTCTGCTCCGTCTAATACCAAAGTATTGGAATTGTTTGTCGCTTGGGTGCAATCAGGTTTTAGTATGGACTTGCCGCCAAAAGCTGATTTGATTGTGCCTTTCTTCAAATCTATCAGTTATCCCTTGGGCGTCTGGGGCTTCATTGGACTGACTTATTGTGTGATTGTTGGTACTAGCAATGCGGTTAATTTTACTGATGGCTTAGATGGTCTGGCAATCATGCCCACCATCATGGTGGGTTCTGCTCTGGGTCTATTTGCCTATCTGACTGGTAACGTTGGTTATGCCAAATATCTGCTGATTCCGCATATCCCAGGCGCAGGTGAGCTACTGATTTTTTGCGGTGCAATGGCTGGTGCTGGTCTGGCTTTCTTATGGTTTAACGCACATCCTGCGCAGGTCTTTATGGGGGACGTTGGGGCACTCGCGTTAGGTGGTGCGCTTGGCACTGTTGCAGTGATCGTTCGTCAAGAAATTGTTTTGTTCATCATGGGCGGTATTTTTGTTGTTGAGACGGTATCCGTGATGTTGCAAGTCGGTTATTTTAAGTTCACTAAGAAACGATATGGTGTGGGTCGTCGCCTATTTTTAATGGCACCCTTGCATCATCATTTTGAACAAAAGGGCTGGAAGGAAACGCAGGTCGTTGTGCGCTTCTGGATCATTTCCATGATGTTGGTACTGGTTGGTTTGTCCTCACTGAAATTGCGATAAGTAAAATGGATTTTTCAGGCAAACATGTCTTGGTATTAGGCTTGGGTGAAACCGGGCTAGCGATGGCGCAGTGGCTGCTGCGCTGTGGCGCACGTTTGCGCGTTGCTGATACACGGACAGCGCCTGACCGTTTAGCCATCTTGACTGCTTTATCAGCATCAATTGAGTTTGTCGGTGGTCAATTTACGACCTCTTTATTAGAGACTATTGATGTGGTTGCCGTTAGTCCCGGTTTGTCGCCTTTGCGTGAACTGGCAA
>JANXTO010000159.1 GCA_025352365.1 Undibacterium sp.
CCTTGGTGTCCGTTACCAAAAAAAATGTCATCGCAGAAATTAAAGTATTTTTACCGGAAGAATACGAACTACCATTTGCCTTGACTCTGGCGCAGGCTTTGCCGGAAGCATCCAAGATGGATTGGATTATTGAAAAAGCGATTGAGCTTGGCGTGACGACGATCCAACCGTTGTCATCCCAACGTTGTGTGATGCGATTATCGGCAGAGCGTGCTGAAAAAAAGCTCGCTCACTGGCAAGGCATCATCGTCGCTGCGGCGGAGCAATGTGGGCGTAATCGCCTCGCTCATTTATCTCCAGTTATGGATTTGCCTAAATGGCTGGCACAGCAAGATATGCATAAGCGTATTTTGTTATCGCCCAGAGCAAATCAATCGCTTGCCGACTGGGCACGTCATCATCCCGCACAATCAGTCAGCCTGATGATCGGTTCTGAAGGTGGATTTTCTGATGATGAAGAAATGCTGGCGATCAGGCAAGGTGTCTTGACCCTGAGTATGGGGCCACGCATCTTACGCACAGAGACCGCGGGGCTGGCTGCGATTGCGAGCTTAAATGCGGCATGGGGCGGGATGTAAAGTGCTGCGGCGATGCGATTATTTTTTGTTTGAAATGATTGTTTGAACTTACTCTCTGTAACTTAGTCCCTGGAACTTAGTTTCTTGAACTGATCTCTCAAGTTAATCACAGTCAAGCGCTTTTGCAGCCGCTGATTTTTTAAAATAACGCGCATAGTCGCATGCATTTTCTCAGTACAAATCTAATTTCGTTTTATCGGCACCAGATTCCAGTAAAAACTGGATTGACTGCAACTGATCATATTGCGCAGCAACCATCAATAGGGTAGAACCGCGTGCTTCGCAAAACGGCACGTCAATCTCAGCACCATGCTCTCGCAATACACGCATACTACGCACAGCGCCGACATAGGCAGCGTAATGCATGGGCGTCCAGACCTGATTGCTGGCTAATCGCATGTCGGCACCAGCGTCAAGTAAAACACCAACCACTTCAACCGAGTCGCTACTAATCAGAACCAAGCAACAAAGGAAAAACTAAATCACCATCAAATACTCTGACTACTAATTTCCAAATAATTTTTTTGTGCTTACCATCCGCAGCACCTGAGGCTGGCAATTGTGCTGGAAAATCGACCATAAAACTCGTCTGCGAAGTTCCATGCGCAAGCTGCACTTCATCCACGACGAGTGACCACAAGGTTTTAGTGCTGGTATCTTCACCGCTGCTGTCTTCATAAAGACACTGGCATTCAATCCTGATCGGATAGCTTGCTTGCGGTGTGCGTAACATACCCGAACGCTCACCGAGCGGTGGTATAAAACATATGCTCGCTTTCCATTCATTCAACCCTATTTCCGGCGCTCTGGTGGTCACTAAAACTGGCTGACCAATGCGGCTTCTGACAAACCATAATTTCACTGCAAAAACAATCATCCCAATACCAACCAGAGGGAAGATAGCGGCTATGAGGATCAGTGGATTATTGCCAATATGAGATGAGAACAATGCCACCCCAGCGATTGGCCAGGAGAGCAAGTTCCAGAACACGGCAAAGACACCCATTGGCAACGCACCGCTTTGTTCTGGCGCAATGATCAGGCTAGAAAGTGGTACTTGATATTGTAGAGCGAATTCTGCTGTAACAACAGGAATGACAGGTTCAGCCGAGGGCCGCCAGATTTTCCAGAGTGCCCAGCAAGCGCCAATCCCAACAGCAGGGAACAACGATGCAAACGGCAACAGAAACAATAACCGCATCCAGCGAATTGCGCGGTCATAGACGGCAAAGTCAGGATCGTCGGGATCGACCCAGAGCGTGACGGACTGCTCCTGGTCTTTGGCGCGTTGCAATTCTCGATAAATATCACGTTGGTAGTCGCCAATATTATCGTTGCTATCGCCGCCGATGTTAATGCGCTTGCTGCGGTGACCCAAGGCTTGATAGCGGTAACTAAATTCAGCCTTTACCTGATAAGTTATGGTCTCACCGTCATGTTCTTCCAGGGATAGTTTTTCAATCTGCGCCTGTACCGCCACCAGATTTTGTGCTTTCCACAAACCAATTATCTGCTTAGCCAAAGGGATCGCACCTGCCCCAATACCCGCAGCAGTGAAGCTCACCCCAAATAACACAGCAATCAAACTAAATCCTATTTTTGAAGCGATTGTTTTTATTTTTTTCATGCGGCAAATATAGCAGAGCACACAACCGCAGCGCCACTAACAGCGTTGCAAAATAGTGTCTCGACGAGCAATAAACTTGGATGACAAATACCTCCGGAAACTATTCATACAAAGTTCACAATCAGATTAACTTTTTAGTATTAATATGATTGTCATTTTCGTTGTAATGTAATTCATCAACCACCTCAGAAAGGGATCGTATGGGACTTCTGGATTCAGCATTAGGCATGTTGGGCGGCAATTCGGATCAAGGTAATGATCCCAAAGCAATGCTGCTACAAGCTGCGCTTGGGTTGCTTACCAATAATCAATCTGCTAACGGACAAAATGGTCAAAGTGATCAAACTGGATCGTCGGGCTTATCTGGTTTAGTTAGCGCA